>NZ_JBEZKA010000063.1:0-16561 GCF_040651435.1 Streptomyces sp. NPDC048479 | reverse complement strand
CGCGCCGACTATTCGGGCAAGCACCGCCGCCACGGCGTGAACCTGCAGGTCATCACCAATCCCCAAGGCAAGCTCCTGTGGATCTCGCGACCTTTACGGGGCGGCGGAACGCCTCCCGAGGCGGGACCCGGTCAGGAGCCAGAGGGCGTAGGCGCAGATGATCGCGAAGGCGATGGTGGCGCCCGTGGTTGCGCGGAGTGTGCCGAGTTGGACCGAGGCCACGCCGACAGCGACCACGGGTAGTGAGAAGCCGGTGTAGGCGGCGATGAACAAGGCGGAGGTCACGGCGGCGCGCTGTTGCGGCGGGGAGATGCGGTTCACCGTGGCCTGCCCGCCGATGTAGACCAGGCCCACTGCCGCACCGCCGAGGATCGTGCCCGTCAGGAATGCCGGCAGGTTGGCGTGGGCGGAAGCGAGCACGATCACCACGAGCGCCAGGGGGAGGACCAGCAGGCCTCCGCCGAGCGCGTGCCGGTCGGCGAGATGGAGCGCGAATCGCTCGGCTGCCGCCGCGGTGGCGAAGAGCAGGAAGACGACGGCCCCGCCGACTGCGTGGCTCGTCCAGTGGAGGTCGTTGCCGAGGAATGAGGGGAGCAGCCCGACGAAGAGTCCCAGAACGAAGAAGCCGGAGAACACCCCCATTGCTGCCGGCAGGAACTCCGCTCGGATCCCGGCCGGCACACTGACGTTGAGGCGGGGTGCGAACCGCCGGTCCCGCATGGCCACCGTCTCCGGGATCAAGGCGAGTACGGCGGCCGTCAGCGCGAGGAGTCCCAGGTAGACGGCGTAGACCAGGTGTGTGGGTGCGGGGGCGTACTCACTAAGGAAGCCGGAGAGCAGCGGGCCGAGACCGAAGCCGACCATGCTCGCCGAGGTCGCCGTCACCGCGGCCCGATGAGCGTCCCGGCCGGGTTCCAGCTCGCTCAGCCCGGCGGTCGCCGGGGACACCAGGAGACCGATGGCCAAGCCGGAGACCATTCGGGCCAGGCACAGCATGAGGACATTCACCGCAGTGAGGAAGAGCGCCGTGCTCACCGCCATCAGTAGCAGTGCCGCGCCGATCACGGGCCGCCGGCCCAGATGGTCGGAGGCCCTGCCGAAGAAGAGCAGTGACGACAGCACACCGACGGCGTAGACAGCGAAGATCACCGTGGTGAGGTCGGGGCGGAAGCCGAAGAGGGACTCGTAGACGACATAGAGAGGGGCCGGGATGTTCGCGCCGGTCAACACCACGACCAGGATCCCGGCCATCAGCGCGAAGTCCCGGCCCCGCCTCCTCCCGGACGTTCCGACCACATCAGCCTCCTCGCCCGCCTGGGGTGACGAAAGACGTCGCCCCACGCATAACATGTGCCCTCATGCGTATCAAATGCCGTAAACCGTACACGGGTCAGTAGAGTCGGGCCCATGGCCTCGACAGTGGACATCGACCATGGCCGGCGGCAGGGGTGGGTCCTGGCCGCGGCAAGTCTGGCCCTGGGAATGACGTTCGTGGACGAGACGGTCGTGGGAGTGGCCCTCCCGACGATCAGGGACGACCTCCAGATCAGCGTGTCGCTCTCCCACTGGGTCCCCAACGCCTACATCCTCGCCTTCGCCTCCCTCGCCGCCGCGGGCGGCCGGTTCGGTGATCTGTTCGGTACGCGGCGGATGTTCATGCTCGGCACCGTGGGGTTCGCCGCCGCCTCGCTCCTGTGTGGAGTGGCCGTTAGCGGCGGAGTGCTGGTGGCGGCGCGCGCGGCCCAGGGGGCGGCGGCAGCCGCGATGCTGCCTCAGACGATGGCGATCATCACGAACACATTCCCCCCGCACCGGCTGGGCAAGGCGATCGGGATGTACGTCGGGGCGGCATCGGTCGCGCTCGCCGCTGGTCCGCTGCTGGGAGGTCTGCTCACCCAGACGCTCGGGTGGCGCTCCGTCTTCCTCCTGAATCTCCTGCCCGCGGCCGCTATCCTCTTCATCGCCCACGCCGCGATCGAGCGCCATCCGGCGGCTGCCTCTCATGGCTTCGACGGCTGGGGCCTGGTGACCTCCGTGACCGGCCTTGGGCTTGTGGTGACCGCGCTCATGCAGGCCGGCGACCAAGGCTGGCCCACAGCCGCCCTCCTCACACTGCTCGGGGTCGGTCTGGTGCTGTTGTGTGCGTTCGTACGTATCGAAACGCGGCGCAGGGAGCCCCTGGTGGATGTGAGCCTGCTGGCCGACCGCCGGTTTCTCGGCTCGGCGGTGATGGTTCTCTGCGCGCAGTTCAGCTTCCTCGCGGCAGTGGTCTACGGAGCCGTGTACGTACAGGACTCACTCGGGCTCAGTCCGGCCGCCGCCGGTCTTGCCATGCTGCCCGCCATGGCCCCCACCCTTGCCCTCGCGCCGGCCACCGGGGCACTGGCACGGCGCTTCGGCGCCCGGGCCCTGACCGTGGCAGGCGCGTCGGGTGGAGCGCTCGGCTTCGCCCTGATGGGCGCCGCTGTGGGAAGCGGCAGCTACTGGCCGTTCGGCGCAGCCCTCTTGGTCTGGGGCGCGTCAATCCCCATCGTCTACAACCCGGCCATGTCGGTAGCCATGGCCGCGGCGTCGACGAGCCGCCGAGGCGGTGCGTCCGGACTTCTGGAGACGTGCCTGCAGGTCGGCGGAACACTCGGCACGGCCCTCGTGGGAGCGACCCTCCTGCGCGCACAATCCGGCCCGGCGCCGCTGCACGGTCGCGCGTTCGCCCCCGGCTTCTACCTCACCGCCGGAGTCCTGGCGGCCGCCGCACTGACCCAGACCCTGCTGACGGCCCGCGGACGCGCGGCAAACCGCACGGCGCAGCCGTAAACGGTTGCACCACCTGCAGCACGACTTCCCCTGCCACTCCTGGCCCACGACGTCGCCGGGCTCGCAAGAGCACGGCGTGCTCGAGGAGATCACCAGGCTGCCGCGCCGCCTGGTGCGCGAACAGCAGCCGGGCGCGACCCTTCATCGGCCGTAGCCAGCCTGACACGCCAGCGATACAGGCGGCGGCTTGGGCCGGTTGCGGGCCCTCTGCCTCAGGCCGCCGATGCGGTGAGGAGTTCGGCACCCGCTCCCTCGGGGCGGGAAGGCCGGTCGTCGGCGTGACCACCGCGGCGCGGCGAGTGCGATGTCCGGTCAGTGCTGCTGAGCCACTGGGGAGACTGGGAGAGTGCCCGTGCGACACGAAGTTGCGCAATTTGAGTGGACTGACCGACTGGAGAGGCTGATGAAGCCGTAGGTGCAGTCACGGGTCCGTGTCCGTATGGCCCGTCCCCGCCCTTGACGTCGCGTGGCGCGAAGCTCAGGGGAAAGCCCAAGGTCTCCCGTTCCATCCGGGAGTTACCGGCAAGGGGAAGACCGGACGGGTGAAGTATATGAACTCCCGATGATGCCTCGTGATCCCAAGCCCCGCCGATGGAATGCGTGAGTGGGGTGCATGGCTAGCCGTTTGCTAGCCGTTGAGAAGCGGCAGGCGCTGGCCGGTAGAGGTCACTCCGGCCAGGTGGACACCGCCGCCTCGGGGTAAAGGGAGTACCCATCCCGGTCGTATCTCATTTGTGTGGAACGTGGAAACCCCGTTGGGGTCCGGTCCGCTCTGGCTCGGTCAGCCGACCGCAAGGAAGGCTCAACTCCCCAGCGGGAACAGGACGGCCCAACAAGCCAACGCCGGAAGCCGAAAGGAAACGGGAAAGTGGTGCATCATGACCGGCCCCTCCGCCGGTCGCCTCACATAACCGTCCGGATACGGTGCACTGCCCGGACCCGAAAGGGTGCTGACGTGGGCCGGGTGAGCCTATGCAGAATCGCTGGACAAAGATGACGGAACCAAGGGGCAAGTTGGACACCATGCTGATGGCGGACGGACCGGCCTCGGCCCTTCCGGCTGCTTCCGATGTCAACGACTCCGATCACGCTTCGTCACCACCGATTACGGGACAGAGCCGAACGTTTTACAGTCCCGGTCTGGCTGAGGAGGGTTGCTTCGGGCCGGAGTCCTCATCGGCTATTTCGGTGCAGGCACGCCATGGGTGGTTCGGGCAGGCGGTGTCGGGCTCTGCGCTACAGAGACGACCGGTCTCCACCCCTGAGGGCGGATTCCGATAAGCGGGGTAGTTCGTGGAACCCGCCCTCATTCGGGGCTGGAGAGGCAGCGGTGTGGGGCTATGAAGCCGGGGCTGGGCGACGTTGCATGGTGGGATTCGAGGCGCAGACCTGCTTCTCGCCGTCGGTCATCGGGCGGGCCTGGGCGACCAGGCCTTGCACCGGCTGGGCAGCTCTTGCCGTGGGGTCTGCGGGTTCGGGCAGGTCACCCTTGATTTGGGCGACGACCTTGAAGTAGCCGACAGGTGCTCCGGGTTCGAACGAGTTGATGTACACGGTTGCGACTCCCTGTGCGGTGCCGTGGTAGGTGGCGTAGTCCCACCAGCCGACGTAGCCGGTAGGTACAGGCATCGCCTTTGTTCCGGACTCGGTGGTCGCGGTGCCCCAGGTGTAGGTGTAGTTGGCCCCAACCGTTGTCGTCAGGCTCGACTCGGCTCCGATACCGAATGGCGCCGACTTGAAGTTGATGGTGTATGCGAGACTGATGCTGGCTCCAACTGCGTTGGTGGCAGTCTTCTGGTACTGCCACCCGATCGTGTCGGTGCCAGTCTCCGGGGTGCAGTTGAAGTACGCGTCCTTTGATGCGGGCCGCACGTAGTTCGGCGTGTAGTCCAGGCGCTTTTCCTCGTAGAAGTCGATGAGATAGCACTGTCGTTCGGCGTTGCCGAACCCCACACGCTCGCAGTAATCACTCAGTGTCCTGCCGGATATCGGTGTCGGGATCTTATCTCCGATGCCGTATCCCCGAACTTCTCCAGGTTGCCACCCGTCGAGGATGGAACGGTCATAGACCGTGATGCTCTCATAGCCTTGTGCGGGTGTGGACCACATCATTGAGCCGGCTGCGGCTGTCATACAGCTGACAAGCGCTGCTGTTCTGCGGAGCCTCATGGCACACTCCTGTCAGAGCCGTACAGGACGACAAAGGGGGGCTCGGCTGATGCTTGGTGCCGAGCACGTGAACCATGGCACCTTTCTCCTCCCGTGTGCAGCGCCATGCCTGTAAGGAAGGGAAGGACTTTCTGACGCCGGACTTGCCGCCTGGTCAGTTTGGCTGCTACCTCTCCGCTCCCTTCAACAAGAAAGCCACCGCAAGATCCAGCTCGTGTGGGCCGACGGCGGCTACGCGGGCCGCCTCGTCGACTGGGCCAGGCAAAAACTCGCGTCAACAGGGTCTCCCTGCACTCGAGTTGGCCTCAACAAACCTCGTGCTGCACCGGAGGCCCTGCCTTCATGCATCCACCTGTCCAAGATCACTCGGCCAGGCACCTCGTTCGATCAGAACCACCTCGTGATCGATAGAGATATTGGCTTCTGAGACCATACTTGTCGGGGCCCTCACCGAACCCGGCCTATTCGCAGACCATCTTGGCAATCGGGTTCCACCCAAGGCTCATTTAGTAATTGTCGGCTTCGGTAGGGTCGTTCCACGCGGCGGAGGCCGGCGTGGTGGTGGCCAGCGAGCCGGCCACCACGAGCGTGCCTCGCCGTTTCGTTTGAGTACGGCGACTGTTGGGGCGGAAACGCGAAAGTTCCTTCCTGACCTGGGACGATGAACCTTGCTGAGGGGTTCTGTCGGTCCAGGCGGAGGGAACTTTCTACGTGCAGGCTATCGGGTTGCGTCCCAAGGTCCATGTCAGTGCCGATGGTTCGGGGGTGGTCGGTCATGCCGGGGCACGGTTACTGGCTGATCTCGCTGATGCCACCGGACTGAGTGCCGCGTACTCCACCGCGCTCAGGCGGCTTCGGACGCGCGGGACTGGGCATGATCCGGGCCGGGTCGCCACCGACCTGGCGGTGATGCTCGCCGACGGCGGCGAGGCCATCGCGGACCTGCCGTACTGCGGGACCAGGCAGGGGTGTTCGGTTCCATCGCCTCGACACCGACGGCCTGGCGGCTGCTCGCCGACACCGATGAGAGGGCACTGGCTTCTCTGCGCTCGGCGCGTGCCCAAGCTCGGGAAGTCGCCTGATGCAGGCCGCCGAGCAAGGCGAGGGCATACCCGCAGTCCGGGCCGCGGGACGTATGTTGCCTGGGGTGGTCCTGGACCTCGACGCCACGCTGATCACCTGCCACTCCGAGAAGGAGCAGGCCGCACCCACCTATAGAGGCGGCTTCGGCTTCCACCCGCTGCTGTGCTTCCTGGCCAACACCGGCGAGGCACTGTCGGGCCGACTGCGTCCTGGATACGCCGGTGCCAACACCGCGAGCGACCACATCACGGTGTTCGAACAGGCACTCGCGCAGATCCCCGACGCGCATCGGCACGGCACCGACATCCTCGTCCGCGCCGACAGTGCCGGATCCGCGAAAGCCTTCCTCGCCCACGTCCGCGACGTGCGGAAACGAGGAATCTGTACCTTCTTCTCGGTCGGATACGCCATCACCGAGCCAGTCCGAGGGCCTACGGCATCAGGTGTTCCTCACCGACACCCCGTACTCCAGTGGCGGTTCCGCCCAGTTTCTGGAGGCCCGCCACCGCGGACATGCCGCTGTCGAGGACCACATCCGGTGCGGCAAGAGCACCGGCTTCGGCCGCTTCCCCTCCGGCGACTTCGGCGTCAACGCCGCCTGGCTCGAACTCAGCCTCACAGCGATCGACCTGCTCGCCTGGACCCGTGTCCTCCTCCTGGACGGGGAGCTGGCCACCGCCGAGCCGAAGAAACTCCGCTACCGGTTACTGCACGTCGCCGCCCGCCTCACCCGCGGCGGACGACGCCTCCACCTGCGAATATCGGCGACCTGGCCCTGGAGACACGAACTGGCCACGGCCTTCCAACCGCCTCGCCGCACTGCCCCGACCCGCCAGCTGACCGGCAAACCCCTTACCCGTCCACGACCCGAAGGACCTGGAGAACCCGACCACCGCGCCGGGACTCCGACCTGCCCAAGCACCGAAATGGCGTCGGCCACCCAACAGTTGGCGATCAGCCACGCCGCCTCAGCCCAACCGAAACGGCGAGGTTAACAGGCCGAGTTCGGCCATCAGCCGCTCGACTGTGCAGCGGGCCGCCTCGACGCCCTTGCGCCCGAGGGCCCGCGTGATCCGGCGGGCGCCATAGGTGCCGCCCGACTCGGCATGGATCTCCTCGATCACCGGCATGAGCTGCTCGTCCCGGAGCCGACGGGCCGACTTGGGCCGCTTCTTGCGGGCGAAGTACGTCGACGGCGACAGGTCCAGCACCCGGCAGACGGGATCGACCCCGAGGCCGTTCGCACGCAGGTGGTCGATCACCCGCTCCGCCTCGTCCGGGGACGGTCGATCTCCTGGGCAAAAAATACCGACGCTGCTTTCAGGACCTCGTTCGCCCGCCTCAACTCCGCCACTTCCTTGCGGAGTTGTTTCAACTCGTCACGCTCGGCGGTGGTGAGCCGGTCGTTCCGCTCGCCGCGATCGGCCTCGGCCTGGCGGACCCAGCCGCGCAGGGCCTCCTTGTGGATGCCCAGGTCCTTGGCGACGTGCGCGATCGGGCGGCCGGCGGTGCGGACCTCGCGAATCGCGCGCTCGCGCAGTTCATCCGGGTATTTACGGGGTGCTGCCGTGGTGCTGGTGGTTCTCCTTCGCAAGGACCTAACCCTGGCATCAGGGACTCCACAAATCTCAGTACAGCTCAGTCCATGGACGGGGAGTCACGGACCGCCGCCGGCCGGGTCCTGTTGGCGGCTCCGCGCTGTCAGCACGGCCTCGAGCTCAGCAAGCGTGCGGTCCTTCGTCTCGGGTACGAGTCGACGTACGAGATACAGGAACGTCAGTGACAGCGCCGCGAAGAGCAGGAAGACCAGTCCGACCCGGTACCCAATGGCCGGAGTGTGCACGACGACGGGGAACAGCAGCGCGACGAGCAGGTTGGCCCCCCAGTTGCAGGCGAGGGCCGAGCCAGCCACTCGGGCCCTCACCTCGGACGGCAGCACCTCGGCGATCAGTACCCATGCCAGGGGCCCCGCCGAGAAGGCGAAACAGGTGATGAACACCAGCATCGCGGCAACGGTGAGAGGGCCGGTGACAGGCTTACCCGCCGCTGTCAGCGCCACGCCCGCGGCGGCCATGGAAACCGCGATCCCGGCGAGCCCGACGGTCAGCAGCGGACGACGGCCGTACCGGTTGATGAGACCGACGGCGACAACGGACGCCACGAGGTTGACCGCCGCGACGGAGAGGGTTGCGATCTCCGCCCCTGATCCGCTGCGGATTCCGGCGGCGTCGAACACCAGCGTGGAGTAGTAGGCGACCACCCCGATACCGACGAGCGCGTTCATCAGCCCCGCGCCGAGCGCGATGGCCACCGGCAGACGCAGCGAGGGGTCGAAGAGGCCGCGCAGCGCGCTCTTCGACCGTCGGTCCCGGTCGGAACGCAGAGCGGCCCATTCAGCCCGCGCTTCAGCCGGCTCCCGCGTCGCCGCGAGCACCGCGCGGGCGCGGTCGTGTTCACCCCGGGCCATGAGGTCCTCCGGCGACAGGGGGATGAGCAGCGTCGTCACGGCCAGGGCCACTGCGGGCAAGGCGTTGACGACGAACATCAGCCGCCAGTTGTGGCCCGGATGCACCGTGACTCCAACGGTGAAGGCCACCATCACACCCGCGGTGAGCGCGAGCTGGTATGTCGTGATCAGGACACCACGCCAGCGCGCCGCGGCCAGTTCCGCCAAGAGGACCGGTCCCACTGCGGAGGTGACGCCCACGGCGAAACCGAGCAGCAGCCGTCCCACAAACAGAACGTCCTGGTCCGGCGCGACGACGCACAGGGAGGCGGCACCGCTCCCCAGGACTCCTGCCGCGGTCAGCATCTGACGCCGGCCCAGACGATCGGTCAGCGCCCCGGCGGCCAGGCAGCCCAGCAGCGCGCCGGCGACCAGTCCGCTGACGACGAATCCCTGTCGCAGGCTGGAGAGGGCAAACTCCAGCCGGACCTGTTCCACTGTCTGGTTCATCGCGGCGATCGAGACCCCGAACAGGGCTCCCGCGGACAGGGCAACGGCCAGCAGCCGCAGACCCAGCGCGCGGGCCCGGGCGCTTTGTGCCTCCACCGGTGCGGTCATCGGGATCACGTATCCGCCGGGATGTCACCATGTCGCTGGCCAGGGCCGCCGTACGGTTGATACGCCAGTCCCCGAAACAGTCCCTTCCCTCTGAAGGGTAGGGAAGGGCGCTTATCCGGCAATTGGTGTGGGGTCGGTCGAACGCCGTGGCGGGATTGCCCGTCCTCGCAGCACCCGAAGATCGTCCGCTACCACCCTACTCCGGAGCCGACATGCCTGCGCGGGACGCCTGGAGGGGTTTGCAGGGCGGTCATGCCCCTGGTGATTGCCATGATCCGATGCCCCGTTTAGATGCTCCACCTCGCTGCCGTTCGCCCCTCGCACGCCCCGTGCCTGAAGGCCACTCAGCTGGTGGAGCGCAGCAACAACTTCCGGGCACGGGTGGCAGCGGAGCGACGTTTGTGTTCTCGCGTCCGCCGCACCCCACCGTAGGCAGGCGCCGTCTCGACACGAGGACTATCGTGGCTCGAGCCGCAGGTACACGATACGGTCCTGGGGCCAGCGACGTTTCGTACGCCATTTCCCGGTCATACAGGCACCTGCCCATGGCCCGCCCGAACGCGGGCACTGCGGTCCGCCATCCGCGGCGACGGAGACCGCCCAGCCACCCTGCAGCATGCGAATTTGATGCAGACCGCTCCTGCCTCGTTCACATATAGTTACGGCGATGGAACCTTCATTCAGAGGCCTCGACGATTACCTCGGGTTCTGGCTACGCCGCCTGTCCGACACAGTGGCCGCACGCCTCGAGCAGGACCTTGCAGAGTACGGAGTGACCGTATCGCAGTGGGACGTGCTCATCTCGATCTATCGGCAGGACGCAGTCACCGCCCAAGACGTCGCCGCCCTCATGGATATCAACCCGAGCGCGGTATCCCGATTGGTCGACCGCCTGGAGGCCAAGAAACTGTTGGCCCGAAAGCCTGACCCACGCTCGAGGCGGAGGCTGCTGCTTGTCCTTACGGACGAAGGCGCTGCCCTCATCCCTCAGCTCAGTGCGACCGTCGACCAACACGATCGGCACTTTTTCGGTGACCTCGACAACGCCAAGCGGGACGAGCTGAAGGAACAACTCGTCGGCCTATTGCTGCGCAGTCGCGACCAGAGAACCGGCGACGTGCCCTAGACCCGGATTTCGCACATGGGGTTTGAGGTGTCCAGCCAGCGGCGGCGGGTTTCGTCGAAGCCGAGTAGTTCGAGGAGGCGGGCTTGCACACCTCGGGTGATCAGGATGGTTGGCGGGTCGGTGGCTGTTCCGGCCCGCATCCGCAGGCTGGCAAGGTGGTAGAGGATCAGGCGGCCGGTCGGGCGGGCGGGCCGGTTGTCGCGACAGAGCCCGCGCATGGTCTGGTCTCCGCCCAGGGCCTGGCGGACCTGGCGTTCGATGGCAGAAAACCAGCAGGGCCAGGCAGATCACGGTGATCAGGGCGGCGATGCGCCGGTTGTGGTGCAGGAACACCGGGGCCACGGCGAGCGGGCCCTTGAAGTCGCCGTAGCGGCGCTCGATCACCGGCCGGCCCATGTAGCGGATGAGGACCTCGGCGCTGTCGGGCCTCAGCGGGATCGAGGGGGCTCAGCAGCGCGTACCAGCCGTCCGCGGCGGCTTCGGCGACCAGGGTCTGCTTGTCGTAGTGCCAGGTCAGGGTGGGCCGTCCGGCCTCGTCGGTGCCGATGGAGGTGACCAGGCAGGAGCCGATGCGGCGTTTGCTGGTGATCACGCCGATCCGGGCGGTGACCTTCTGGGCGGTGGCGTGGTGCCTGCCACCACAGGCGCGCTGAAGCTTGTCCAGTTCCTCACGCGCGCTCTGCAGCCGCCGGTTGCGGGCGGGCCTGCTGGGCTTGGGCGTTGGCATTGGAGTGGACCAGGATCCGGCGCACGGTGATCTGCGGATCGCGCTTGCGGGGGACCGGTCAGGTCTGGGTGTCCTCCAGCACGCGGTAGCGCCCGCGCTGCCCGGATGGTTTGCCCGCGTCCCATCTGGCTCTGTACACGTCGAGGAGCAGCGTTTCTACAGCAGTTCGGGAGGCACTTCGGCGTCCGGCGCCGAGCTGTTGTTCACGACGATGGACAGCACAGCCCCCCCGGAGCAGCATTCCGCCGTCGGCGTCGACAGCGGAGCTTGGGTGGCCGAGGACAAAAAGCGCTGGCTACGGGGCCAGGCGATCGGTGCCGCAGCATCGACGCCGTCACGCGGACCGCGGTGGCGTGCTGCCTCCCGTTCTCGTCGACATCGACATCCCGGCGCGGCAAGTACCTCCCGCAGTCGTGAACAACTGCTGTCGTGAGTCGTCGATAAAGCCACCCGTCCGGCGGTGTAGTCGACCGGACGTGCCTGACTGGGATCGAGCCCGGCATACAGGCCGTCGGGATCTTCGCCGCGGGCGCCGGGGCGATGAACCTCACCCCGGCTTCTTGCAGGGCCAGCAGGTTGCCATAGGAGATCAGCTTCGAGTCGCCGATCATCAGGAACTCGCGGGATGCGGCCAGCTCGCGCAGGGCTGTCATCGCTCCGACGACCTGGGAGACCTCGCCGGCCCCGCCGTCGTAGGCGCGGTGGAAAACGGGGACCCCGCCGTCCGCCGAGATCGCGATCCCGGCCTGGACCTGCATCAAATCTGCTCTGCGGTCCTTGGGGTGACCGTACTTGACCTGCGGGAATCCCTCCTGCTGGTGCTCGTAGGCGCCGTGCAGGGACATGCTGGTCATGTCCCAGTGCAGGCGCGAGACATCGCCCGAACTCGGCGACCGCGCTCGCTCCCACCGTGCCGACGATGCGTTCCAGCTCGGGCGCGATGGCGTCCAGGGCACGGCCGGTACGGTCGTCGTTGAGCAGGTCCGCCTCGATGCCGAAGACCTCCTCCACCGCCCACTCGCATGCCCAGTCGCCGACCCGCACCAGCGGCGCGGGCGCGGACAGCCGGGTTGGCGACCAGGACCTCGATGACCTGCCCGTGCGTCAGATGCGCGACATCACGCACCGGACACAGTTCGTCGATGATCCGGGCCACGTCCAGCCGGCGCAGAAACTCGGCAGAGGCGGGCAGAGCGCCCAGACGCCTCTCCACCACCGGTGCGATCTCCACGTTCATCCGTGGACGACGCACCCGCGGCCGCTCGGCCGAAAACATCGACACATCACATCAACGACCACACCGACAACCGGACACCGCACACGCCTGGCTCCAACCGGACGAGGCATGTGCGAAATCCGGGCCTAGAGGAACGTGCCGATTCGAGGAGCGTTCCGCACCAGAATCCATGCAGCACCGGAGACGATGCCCGCTCCACGCCCCCACAGAACCTCTCCGGCACCCTTCCGCCTCCAGCCGATCGGAGGTTGGCAACCGCCATCGAACGAGGCGGGCCACGTCGCACGCGCCGCCCTCACCTGCAACGAGGACGATGCCGATCGGTGAACCGCCGGCGCCAGCGCCTCGGAACCGTCATGCCAGGAATACGGCCCTCGGCTTTGTGCGGCGAACCTCCGCACATCGAGGGCACGCCGGTCAACGACCTTCGAGCAGGATCCCCTCGCCCTCCCGGCACAATCTGCAGCCGACCAACGGCAGACTGTGCATGCGCTGCCCGCGGCAGGCGGAAGCCCGCACCAGGACTGGAGCCGCCCACACCCCCTTCGCGCAATCCGGCCCACTTCAGCCCGAGCCGTTCGGCTGGTGAACCTGAGACAACGCCCCTCGCCCCCTTTTGCCTCCATGGACAAACAGGGGTTCTGGATGCTCGCCCCGATCACCGCGTCCGGCAAACAGGCTCGCGACGCGGAGCGGGTACCGCCTCGCGCGCGGCGGCTTCATCCTCAACGGAGTGCGGAAACTTCGCAGGCAGAAGCCCTCTCTCATAGGCAGAGGCGACCAGGTGCGCTCGGTTCGTCGCGCCGAGGCGGCGCTTGAGCCGGGCCAGACGCAGCCGAACTGTGGATTCTCCCATGCGCAGGAACCGGGCAGCCTGGCTGTCACTCGCGCCGCCGGCCACCACGGTGAGCAGCCTCAGATCAGCCTCTTCCCATGCACGGGCGTCTTGCGCGGGCGCCGCAAGCTTCTCCTGCGTCGCGTTGATCATGACAAGGACCGCGTGCGGCGCCCCGTCCGCGCCGCGGACCATCGTGAACAATGCCGACATGGCCACGACGACCCCACCGGGTCGGGCAATCTTCTTGTCCAGGACGTACTGCGAGCGGCGACCGCTGAGAAGGTCCTCCAGGAGCGCACGCTCCCGGTCGGTTGCGGCGAGGGGAACAACCTCCGCAAGGTTCTGGCCTCGGAGAGAGGACATGCACTTGCCGAGGAGATCCGCGAAGACACCGTTTACGTCCGTGATCTTCAGATTCAGGTCGGCGATGACATGGGCAGTCGGGGAATGATCGAAGAGCGCGTTCCAGAACGCTTCACGCTCGGCAAGGAGACTCCTCAGCCCGGTCTCCTCACTCCTGTCGATGAAGGCTCCTCCCACAGCCTTCTCGCCCGCGTCCTCGACGGGGAATCTGTATCCCACACAGCGCCCGGGGGAGCCGTCCTCATGCACGAAGAAACTGTCGAATGCCTGTCCCTGCTGTTTGGCCAGGACTTGGGCGTCCTGCCCGCCATCGAGCCCGGCGAGGCCCGTTGTGCCGAGCTCGGCGTAGGTCCGGCCGACCACCTGCTCCAGAGTCAGCCCCATACGGTGCAGCGCGGCCGGGCTGACCCAGGTGAAGCGCAGGTCAGAATCCTTGAGGTAGGCGTGGATCGGCAGAGCCTTCATGCATTGCGCGAGGAAGCTCTCTGCAAGTAGCGGATCGACCGGCTGGCCACGGCGATGCGTCTCTTCGAGGATTCCGCATCTCAGTACCTCGCCCGTCTTCCGGCGAACAGGAAACAGATACCCGTCCAGTTCGGTGCCGTCCGGCATGGGGAAGGTTATCTGCTGACATGACGGCTGCGGGTCTTGCACCGCAGGCGCACCGATCTTGCGCAAAGGATCGCCGGCGGTCCGCTTTTCGCAGCCGAGACGATCCAGCATCGCCTGGTTTCCCCAGGCGAAGTGGCCTTGCGTGTCCACCAGAAATGCCGGCTGCATGCTGTGCTGCACGGAGAGCTTGAATTCCTCTTCGCTGCGGATGAATGGGGTGACATCCACGGCATAGCCGAAGGACGAGTATATGTTCTCGTCTGCATCCTGATGAATCCCCGCGTGTACCTGCAGCACCCGTCCGGCCCTGTGAACCAGATGAGAGGACTGCTCATCGACGGGAACCGTCTCCGGCCGCAGGCCGAAAAACTCGGCAACCGTGCAGCCCTGCTCCAGCGCCGACCTCGACTCGGGGATGTCGAAGATGGCGCCATCGGACATGACGATCCGCGACTCGGAATCTGCCACCCACATGTTCAAAGGCGTACGGGAGAGGCCGTGAAAGGAGGAGGGCGATCTTCCTTCATTGACGCCTTCGGGTGTATGCACTGCCCTGAATTCAGTTTCCATGATGCTCACGATCGGGGGAACCGGGGCACGTATGTCCTCACACGAGCCCCGCCGTTACTGCGGCATTGGGGACTGCCGAACGCTGAGGCGGACCCCTGGGGGCAGGTGATCGCGATGAGCGCGAGATCCTCCGGATAGCACCGAATTATTCAAATCCCGCCATGCGATCCCTGCCTCGACGGCGCGGGATCACGGGGTGGCTTGCCGCTGTGCGGCGGCGGAGCCGCTACTGGGAGGGGGGATTGTCCATGGCTGCCTCACGCCCTGCTTTCTCGGTCGAGCCTGTGGATCGGTGGCGGTGGGTCGTCGCCCGGGCCGGCCTTGCCGATCCTTGGTCGTCTGGTTCCAGTATAGTGCCTAGGCAACAGATGTCAAGCCATTAGTAGACATGACATGAGTTGCCCCGGCATGTGTCGTGAAAGGTGTTGACATCCGATACGGAGGTAGCAGTCAGTGCAGGCAAGGGCACTCTGAGCACGCCTCCGCGCGCTGGCGCCACGATGCCCTTGAGGCCCACTCGCGGCGTATCGGCCGCCCGGGGCCGACCTGCCAGCGGGACCGCGGGCCGCTTCAGACCGGGCTCGGGATGGTCCTTCTAGGGCTGTGTGATGTCGTGATCAATCTTGCTGATCCGGATCCGCCTGCAAGGCGGATCCGGTAGGAAGACGGTCGTGACGCGCAGGCAACTCACCGACGAACAGTGGAAGTTGATCGAGCCTTACCTGCCGATAGGTGAGTACGGCCCGTACCCCGGGCGGCTGCGGGATCAGTTCGAGGGGGTGATCTGGCGGTTCGGGGCAGGCGGGCAGTGGCGTGAGATGCCGGGCGAGTCCGGGCCCTGGCCGACCGTCTAGGGACGCTTCCGGGTCTGGCGGAGCACTGGTGTCTTCACCGCCCTGCTGGAGGGCCTGATTGCTGAAGCCGCACGCCAGGGCAAGACGGACTTGTCCCTGGTCAGCGTGGACTCCACGACCGCCCGCGCTCACCACGACGCCGCCGGGATGCTTGTCGGCAGGGACGTCATGGATGCTCTGGAGGAGGCCGCAGCCGAGCAGGAGAAGGCCCGGCAAAAGGGGGCGGCGAAGCAGAACAGAACGGGCAGGACGGCGGAAACGAGCCTGAGCGGGAAGAACGCCGACGCGTCCGCCGCCGGCGAAGGCTCCGCCTGAAGGAAGCCCTGCTCGGCAGGTCTCGCGGCGGACTGACCAGCAAGATTCCCCTCGCCGCCGACCGCAAGTGCCGACTGCTGTCGTTCGTCCTGACCGCCGGGCAGGCCGCGGACAGCTCGCAGTTCATCCCCGTGCTGAAGAAGATCCGCGTCCGCCTGCCGGTCGGCCGGCCCCGCACCCGGCCGGACGCGGTCACCGCGGACAAGGCCTACTCGTCCCGCGCCAACCGCGCCTACCTGCGCAAACGCCGCATCAAGGCGGTCTTCCCGGAGAAGAAGGACCAGGCCGCCAACCGCAAGAAGAAAGGCAGCCGAGGTGGCAGGCCCGTCAGCCACGACGCGGACCTCTACAAGGAGCGGAACGCCGTCGAGCGCCTGATCAACCGGCTGAAGGACTGGCGCGGCATCGCCACACGCTTCGACAAGACGCCCGAGAGCTACCTCGCCGGCCTCGAACTCCGCGCCTCGATGATCCGGGTCGGAGATCTCTTGCAAGCAGCCGATTGATCACGACATCACACAGGCCCTAGCGGGGCCGTAGCAATGCCAGTGGAAGATCACGGCCTGGTGATGCCGATCAGCGGGAATCGGCTCCTGCCGGTCCGCTGCTCTTCAAGCCCCGTGCGACGTGCCGTGGCAGGTGACGCCGATGGAACGACCAGCGCTGGTGTGGTGGCCCTGCGGCGATCACTCATTGAGCCTTTTCAGAGCGGCCACCGATCGGGTGACAGTCGGGCGGTCGTGGACCGAGGAAGAACGGACAAGGCTCCCCGGCAGTTGAGCGAGGTAT
>NZ_JBEZKA010000062.1:0-16562 GCF_040651435.1 Streptomyces sp. NPDC048479 | reverse complement strand
GGGCCCGTTCTCTCATGCCCGCGACCGCACCCGAACCTCCGTCCAGATGATCACCCGCTGCCGCTCGAACAAGATCCGGTTTGCCACAACGCACTAACCGGCTCTCCCAAATTCAGCAGATAGACCGTCTCGTAGACCGTGTCGACCCCCTCTAAATGCTGAGCATGATGATCCCTGGCCTGAAGTAGCCAACGAGCTCAACCAGGAACGGCAATTCGGGGAGAAAGTGCGCCGTAAGCTCAGGAGACTGGGCGACCGCCACACCGACCGGGCTGCAGAGGCAGAGCGCACCACACGGAGAATGCGGTGAACGTGCTCTCCGCCGCACTGCCCGAGTTCCTTGGCAGCTTGGTCAGCGGGCTCGTTCTTGGGGTAGCGGGCTGGTCTATACGCCGCCGCCGTTGCAGGAGCCCCGTTCAGCCGAACCCAGAGCGCAATGACACTCCGTCCGACTGGTGATGTCCCCTTGGCCGGGCCTTCCAGGGGCTCCGGCCAAGCAGGCGCAACAGGGAAGCCCTTGTCGGACTCCTTGGATGGCGGTGTCACCTGAGCTCGACGGAGTACGAAGCTCCGGGAAAGTCCCATCCGTCGGTGCCTTCGCCGATGTCCTCCACGATGACGTCGTCGATGAAGTGGTCCTCGAATTCGTCGTCGGTGAGTTCGCCGGCCATCCAGAGTTCCTCGATCTCGTCCCAGTCGCCCCGTCGGCCGTCGATCCGCAGGGGCGCGGCGTCTCGTGTTCCGCGCTTGCGCCGGTCGGTGCCGGTGGTGACCCAGCCGCTGATCTCGAACTGGCCGTTCTTTACGTGGTCGGGGATCGGGTCGGCGGGGATGATGGCGACGTTTTCGTAGGCGGTGTGGATGAGGTCGCGGTAGCTGCGGCGGATGTTGTACTCGGGGTCGGACAGCCAGTTGACCAGGGTCTTGGTGGTCACGTGGAGCCCGGCCTCTTCCAGGGACTGGTATCCGCGGTGGGTTCCGGTGAGCTGGCTGAGCTGGGCGTGCCAGTGCTGGGCGTTGTACGAAGACAACCTGTGGCGGGGAGTGACCTGGGCGCGCAGAAGGTCATTGAGGGCGGCACCCAGGGAGCCTCCGCTGCCTGTGGGCCCGGCCATCAGTCGTCACCCTCGGGGATCATCTCGCCCGGCTGGATGAACTTGGCCTTCACTTCACCGAAGCCGGTCCCGATCCGGTACGTGGCGGGCGGCGTGTTGGCGGGTGTCCAGAAGACGGCCGCGTCGACGTTGCGCAGGGCGAGGAGCTTGTGCCCGTCCTGGACCGCCTTGAAGGCCACGGTCCAGTGGCGGACGGACGCCTCGGCGACCATGCTCATGCGCCAGTCCGGCCGCCAGAACGGGGACCGCTGTTCCTGGCGCTTGGGCCACAGCAGACGCAGCGCGATGGACAGCCGCGTCTTGTACGCCTTGTACGGCTCGCCGCCGGCCTGGACGAGCTCGATACGCGCTTTCCGGGCCGCCTCGTAGAACGGCTTGAACAGGGACTCGTTGGCCTTCCCCGTCCAGGAGTCGTGGATCGCTGGAACCGCGGCGAGGTGGCCTTCGCGGACAAGCTTCCCCAACTGCTTGATGTGCGGGGTGGTCACCCACACGCGGCCCTGCTCGTCGGGCCGCTCGATGATCCGCCCCAGAGGGTGCGGCATGTCCGTACGGATCCACTCCGGGATGTCGATGAGGTAGATACCGGCGCTGGCCTTGTCGAACGCCTCAAGGGGCCCGGTGTGCAGCAGCTTGTTCGGGGCCAGGGGAACGGCCGAACACGCAGACGGGTAGCTGCCGTTGCGGTCGATCAGGCACAGCACCCCCTCACCGAACGCGTCGGGCACATCGAGCTGATCTCGCCGGACACGCTTCCCGTTCTCCCGGATGCAGGGCACGCGCGTGCTGGTGACGTCGGGATGGACCCAGCGCGGTTCGCCGTCCATGTGCTCACTGATCAGCGGCCACGGAACGCTTTCCCGCTCCTCGATACGGATGACCCTGATCGGGTGCATCTTCGATCGGCCGACCGCGTCCTTGAGGAGCTTCAGCGCGGGGAAGGGTGCGCCTTCCGGCTCGTCCTCCTCGTCCCCCGGCTGAAGTTCCTCTTCTGCTTCTGCGTCGTCTTCGTCGTCCGGGACGTGTCCGCTGTCCGCAGCGGACTGGCCAGCGGCAGACTGCTCGGCGGTGCCGGCGGACACCGCGGTGTTATAGGCGCTCAGCGCGGCGGCGAGGCGGCGTCCCTCGGCGGTGTCCGACAACTCCTGCGGGGCCGCAGCCGCCTCGGCCAGGGACGGCCCGAGTTCGGCAAGATTTTCCTGGTCACCCTTGGCCAGCGCGCTGCGCAGCGCCGCCAGTACATGCGTGACGGCGGCCGGCAGCCCCTGGCGGGCGCCGGACGTGTAGGGAAGCGCGGCTTCCGCCAACTCGCGCTCCACGGCACTGCCGAGACTCCGCGCGGGTCCTTCGCCGCCTGTACGGCCGACGGGGGCGGCTGTGGCGTCGAGGAAACGGGCATGCAGCAGATCGGGGCGCAGGTACGCCGAGCCGATCGCACCGAAGTCGCGTTCCGCGACCGTCGCCCGGACCTTGGCGGGGTCTTCGGTCGGCGCGAGCGTCACCAGGACGTCGGCGTCCAGGAGTCCCAGGAGCGTGGGATCGTCGCTGTCCACGATGGCGAGTACCGGTACGTGCAGGGTGCGCGCGAGGGAGGCCAGGACCTGGGAGGCGTCCGTGAGCCGGTTCCCGGAAAGCGGTAGGCGGGCGTTGTGTGCGGCCTGCAGTCGGTCCACGACCACCAGGGCCAGGTCCTGGACGTACGGAGCGGTCTCCGCGATCGCCTCGGCGGTCAGGTCGCTGCCGTCGTCGATCAGCAGCGGTGCCTGGACCAACTCCTGGGCGACCTGCTGCTCATGCGCTGTGAGGCGGCCCTGCTTCAGGCGCGGGTAGTCGCCCCCGGTCTCCGCGGCGATGATCCTTCGCATGATGTCGGCCTGGTTCGGCCCTGACGCCGCATACAGGACCCGGTGGTGGTCGACGAGCGCGGTCTGCCGTGCGGCAGCCAGCCCCAGCAAACTTCCCCCCACATTCGGGGCGGCCGCCACCAGCGTCAGCCGACCCGGCTGCAGACCGCCCGTCGCGGCGTCCAGGCCGGGCAGCCCGAACGTGGCGCCCCCGGCGGAGCCGGCGGCGAGTACGGAGCCGATGGCGTCGCCCAGCGTGGCGAGCCTGCGCGGCGCGCTGCCGCGATCCTGATGGCCCTGGCTGTTCACCGCACCTCCTGCGGACGCCGCGCCCATGGCCGCGGCCGGATCGGACGAGTGGGTACCAGAGTCGGTGTCGACGGGCAGCAGCACCGCGACCGGTGTGCGGCTGCGGCGGAGCACCTGCGGCTGGCCCTGAGCCGCCCGCGAAATCAGGTCGCCGAAGTCTTTCTGCGCTGCACTGAGCACGTGGGAAGGGAATGCGTTGGCCTTCCGGGCTGCCGGAAACCGGTCCAGCGGGGCCAGCAGAGCGCGATCCTCCCGCTTGTGGATCAGTGTCGTCACCCCGTCCTCCTCGGCGCGCTTCACCAGGGCGTAGAGCTCCTTACGGGCTTCGGTCGCGTTCATCGCGGTCTCGGCCGGTGGCTCCTGACTCTGACTCACTCACCCTCCTAGTACGCTCAACTCGCCACCATGCTAACAGAAATCAACTCAGTAAATTGGATAGAGTCATACACTTAATCGGAAAGTTCACTCACTTGTGAGGTTCTTCGGTGTGAGTTGACCGCTTAAGCACTTACTGTCGGCCGACGGACCGCCGCACGACAGTGCGAAGGCCGGGGCGGTGGCCCCGGCCTTCACTCACTCCGTCCGCAGGCGATCGCACCTCGCCGAACAGGCAGGCTCAGATGCCCGCTGCCGGCGCATGCTCTTCGGGCGCCTCCTTGTACGCGACGTGTCCGATCGCAGAGTGGGCCTTGCTCAAGTTGCCGTGCAGGTCGCCCGCGAGCTCCCGCGCCCTGCCGGACGACTCGGTGAAGCGCTCAAGCACCTCGTCGAGCGGCTCGCCCCGGGAGTCGGACATCAGGCGCCCCCTGTCGTGGAGGCCCGTCTCGACGAGCGAGGCGATCGGATGGGCGGTCATACCGGGATTCATCGCGCGCAGCATGGCTCCGATGTCCTGGACGGAGACGGAGCCGCCAAGGGTCGCGGTCACGGCGGTCAGCGATGCGTCTTGCGGGGTCAGCCGCGGCGGCTCGGTGTTCTGGTCCAACTGCTGAAGTTCGGCGGGAAGTTCGCCCAGGGCGCGGCCGATGCGCTCGTCGATGCGCCGCACCCGGGCAGGGACAAGGGTGATGGTCTGGCCGCTGTCGGCGAGGTGGTTGGAGAGGTGGTCCAGTCGATCGTCCAGGTCCAGGTCCTCGCCTGTGCCGTCGTCCTCGCCGGGGAGGGCGACGGTGTCCACGGAGGCACGGAAGGCGGCACGGATCGTTGCCTCCGGTACCGGACGACCCTCGGCGAACAGCAGCAGCGCCAGGGCCGTCGGCCTCTTGCCCCGGCCCGCGAGCCGGGCGAGGCGGGCGAGAGCGACGACCAGGTCGAAGCTCTCGGACGGCGGCGAGGAAGTGCTCCCCCGCCCCTGGCCAAGGCCTCCGCCGGGGACGTTTCCCGGCAGGAGTCCAGCCCGCCGCCAGCCAGCGAGCTTCTTGGCCGTGATGGCGAAGCCGTGACGCGCGGCGTGATCGATGAGCTGCTGGTCCGCGGCGCTGAGCTTGCTGGGGGACATGGCGTGAATGTAGCGGCCCGCACCGGCCGCGGACGGGATTTTAGAGACCCCCACGTTCGTCCGGTCACTTCGCCGTCCGCCCGGTGAAGTGGTGCCGAAGGGGCGTCGAAGGGACGTAGTGGTGCCGTCGCGCATCAGCCACCTTGGATGCAATCTGTCCGCTGCATGCAGCAGCGGCGGCGCCTTCCGCGGACGCTGCTGCTGTATGCCCGATGCACAAAGGAACGCACCCTCATGACAACGGACGCGGACGCGGCCCCTCCGCAGGACAGCGAGCACCGGGAACAGCGCCTGCTGGTACTTTTCCTCGCCCTGCTGATCGGACTGCTGATCACCGGTACAGTCGTTTACCTCGCCCGCGTGCATCCGGCTCTTGCGCAGCCCCTGGCGGTAGGAGCCGCCGTCATGAGCGCCCTCGCCGGCGTCGTGGGCCGCGTCCTGCGGCGCTGATCGAGAACCGCGGCCCCGCACATCGCGCGGCCTCGCCTCGGTGACGTCACTTGCCTTCGATAGGACAGACACCGCCCCCGTGACGGGGCCTCCTGACTGCTCCGCCCAGCGTCGCCGTGCGACGAACTCGGCAGGGTGAATCCTGCACTTGCAGAGAACCCCGCCCGTGCACGAACACGTACCGACAGACGTGGAACCGATCCAAGACACGCATCAGTCCGAACCCGGCCTGCTCGTCATCGACGTAGCGGCCGGGACGACGACACGGTGATCTTCCAGAACGCCATCGCCCGACCATGGGCCACGGCCATCGACCGCACAACCCGAGATCCCGGCCAGCCCGGCGCGCGGGTGCGCATGTACGTCAATCTGCGGCAGGGCCTGGCACAGACCTCTCCGCCGCAACGGGCGCTGGCCGGTGACACGCAAGAGGCTGGGTCCGTCACCACGGGGGGAGTGACGGACCCAGCCTGAGGTCCACGGTGGCACACCCGTCGCCGACGCGCTCGGTCTGCGGGTGAAGTCGTCGCGGGATGGCGTGACTTCGTTCGAGCGGCCCGCTATACGCGGGCCCGCAGCAGGGCGAGGACGGCGGCCGCGTACGCGCAGGATCAGTCCCAGACGGCGAAGTAGTCGGTATGCAATTGGTCGAACTCCTCGTCCCGGCCCGGCTGGACGCGCATGCCGCTGCCGCGGCGGAGGGTTACGGCTTCATCCACCGTCTCCTCACCGAGGCCGGTGTCGCCCTGCGCGGCCGGGGCGGGGCCACGCGCAGCCGGCGTGCGTTCTACGAGAGGCCGGCGGCGGTGACGGTCACGGCGAGGATGAGGCCGATCGTGACGTTGAGGATGCCGCGATTCCTTCCGACGATCTTCTTGGCCGCATCGGTGCCCTGGCTGGTCAGGGGCACGTTGCTGGAGGTCTTCACGCTCTGGGTGTCGATCACGGAGGCGGTCGGCTCGGGCTTGTGTCCCTCCTTCACTCGAGCCAGTCCCGTCAGGTCGTAATTGAGCTGGGCGAAGATTCCTTCGTCGCGCCAGGCAGCGTAGTAGGCGTAGACGGTGCCATGGTTCGGGAGGTCGTGCGGGAGGTATTTCCAGGGGATTCCTGTGCGGTTGACGTAGAGGATTGCGTTGAAGACGTCGCGGAGTTCGAATTGCGCCGGCCGTCCGGTTGGTCTGCGGTCGAGCCGGGCTTTTTCTCCAGGCCGTCAACGTCGGCTCGATCAGGGCCCATCGGGCGTCGGACAGGTCGCTGGGGTAGAGCTTGCGCTCCCTCACGGCATACCGTGATCACGTACAAGCCGGAGGACTCGATTTCGCTAGCGATACGGCGATTCCGTGGTTCGCGCGTTCTTGACTTCCGCTCCCCGCCCTAAAGGGCAGCACACTGCGATTAAGGGTTGTCCCGTAAATGATCTCCGATAGATCCGAGTGCGGACTGCTCACCGGTGGGTCCTTCCCTTACTCCGTGAAGGCGAGGTTGTGCAGGTGGGCGATGCCGAGCATCGCGTGGTGGACGCCGTCGCCTTTGAGGCGGCAGTCGCGGAGGATCTTCCAGCCCTTCATTCGGGCGAGGGTGTGCTCGACGCGGGCACGGACCTGCTTGTGCGAGCGGTTGTGTTCCTCCTTCCAGGCCGGGAGTTCACATCCCTTCTGGCGCCGGTGCGGGATGACCAGCCCGGTGCCCTGGTAGCCGCCATCAGCGATGGTCATGGTGGTGCCGACGGCGGCCTTAGCGCCGGACTCCTGCCAGCCGCGGGAGTCGTGGCGGTTGCCCGGCAGGGGCCGACCGACCACGACGACCAGGCGGGTGTCGGCGTCGATGACGACCTGATGGGCTGTGGAATAGCGATAGTTCTTCGACTGCTCGGCGATGGAGTGGTCGCGGGTGGGCACCAGAGTGCCGTCCACGATCAGCACGGTGTCTTTGCGGAACCGCTGGGGGCTGGAGCGCCAGGAGTGGGCCGAGGTGGTCGATGATGCGGTCAGCCGCGGATTTCGAGATCCCGAACAGCGGGGCGAGC
Organism: Streptomyces sp. NPDC048479; assembly: GCF_040651435.1. Taxonomy (NCBI): domain Bacteria; kingdom Bacillati; phylum Actinomycetota; class Actinomycetes; order Kitasatosporales; family Streptomycetaceae; genus Streptomyces; species Streptomyces sp. NPDC048479. Next base: position 9,320 of record NZ_JBEZKA010000062.1, on the reverse strand, counting down.
TGGCGCATCGTCAAGTTCGTGCGCCAATAGGCCGTTACCAGCAACACGCGGTCTTCCAGCGAGAGACTCCACGGGCGTCCCCGCCGTACTTCACCAGCACCTTGACGGCGTACAGTCGTCACCAACTTGCCGAAGCAGCGCGGGCTCAGCCCGGCAAACGGCACTATCCAAGACGGCTCCGACGCCGTGATCACACCAGCCACACCAAGATCGTTTCACTGTGGCTGATCCCCCCGCCGGCAGGCCGCCGGAAACTGGTCGCTCAGACTGTGGAATCCCGGCGTGATCCCGTGGCGAAGGCGAGGATGTCGGGTACTGCCTCGCGCAGGCTCCCGAAGTGGCGGTGCACGCCGTCCACCGGAACCGGGGCGTTGACTCCCCACACTGTCATGCCGGCCCGCAGCCCGGACTCGACTCCAGACGGCGCGTCCTCAATGACCAGGCAGTCCTCCGGCTTGGCACCGAGACGCTCCGCGGCCAGCAGGTAGGGGACCGGCGACGGCTTGCCCTCCTCGACGGCAGCGGCATCCACAACCACGCCCGGAACCGGTAGTCCAGTCCGGGCGAACCGCCCGCGCACCCGGTGCTCGTAGTTCGAGGTCACCAGCGCCCAGCACCCCGAGGGCAGGCCGGACAGCAACTCCGATGCACCGTCGAAAGCGGCATAGACACCGGACCGGACATCTTCGTCCTCCAGTTCATGCAACGCGGTCAGGCATTTCCGCGGGTCTTGCTCCGGGGCCACCGCCGAGAAGGTCTCCAGAGGACGCGTCCGCAGCGCCACCTGATAGACCACGTCAGGGTCGAGTCCGTACTGCGCCGCCCGCGCCTCCCAGACCCGACGCTGGTTGGCCACCGCGTCGATCAACGTCCCGTCAACATCAAAGAGGACATACGTCGCGGAGCCCGGCTGGGTAAGTTCGCTGGTCACTCCGCGATCATGCCATCAGCCCATCGAGCTGGTAGTTGCGGGACAGCCCTTAGTCCCGGTAGCCGACGATCGTAAAAGAGTGGTGGCACTCCTTACAGGTGGCGTATGGATTTCGCGCCGCAGGAGGATCATCATCAAACGCAGTAAAGGCGGGCTGCGAAGGCGGCCGGAATCCAGGTTGCACCAGCACGCCGACGCCCCGTCTGCAGCGGGAGGGAACGCCGAGAGCTGGATCTACCTCATCCTCTTGCTCGGCGTACCCGTGGGATTCATCCAAGGCTCAGAATTCTCACTCTGGAGGGGATGGGTATGGGACGCATTACCGTCATCGCAAGCGTACTGACCGCCACGGCGCTCATGACGGCCGTGAGTATGACTCCGGCCAGCGCGGATTCCATTGCCGACTACGACAGTTACATCCGGAACTCATGGCAGGACGGATGGGGAGGCGTCTATCCCTACCCGCTAGGTGCCCCACAGGGAGTCGCCGGTGCGTCTGTGAACGACTTCTGCAATAGGAACGGGTTCGGGGGCGGCTGCCAGCTGGTCTCCTTCGACGAAGAATCTCGTCAGGTTGACGTCGACTACAGAAGGACGGTCAGTACTGCGCCCTATACCAACTGTAACGAGAAGCAAGTGGAAACTCCCAGCATCGCATATACGAAAACGAACACGGCCACCACTACCGTGGGAGTGAGCATCGCCGTCGCCCACTCCATCGAAATCCATGCCGGACTCCCCGTATTTGGCGGCTCCTCGTCCTGGACCTTTACGATCACTGCGTCCACCAGCTATGCGTGGGGAGAGTCAACCTCGCAGGCCGACACCTGGCCCGTCACGGTCAATCCGGGCTATCAAGGCTGGCTGGATTGGGCCACCTACCACGGCACGGCCCACGGAATCGCGACCGTGGTCCTCACCGGCCCACACCCGGAATTCAACATCCTCCACGGGGGTACCTACAAGATAGTCACGGACATCAAGGGGGATCTACCCGAACCGGCTGTTGGCTCGCCTGCGTGGTATGCCCAGCCCAATGGCAGTACCTTCCTCAGCAATTTCCGTCGGTTGAGCAATGCTGAGCTCAGCAGGCTGTGTCCTTCCTGGCAGAAAGATTCCGCCGGAAATCTTCAGGAGTGGAAGGGCTCCGGCCCCACCAACGGCTACTGGGTGACGCGCTCCGACAGCGGCGACGCCACCCCCGTCGACTTCGTCATCTGAACCAGCCGGACGAGGGTCATCGTTCCACGATGGCCCTCGTCGTGCCGTGCTCCGCGGACGGGACAGGCGCGGGCCAGACACGGCCATGTCTTCCACGGCGAGTGGACCTACGTTCTGCGCGCCACGAGGCGCGACCTTAGGTGTGGCGCTCCTTGCGGCCGGATAGACCAAGGACGGTCAGGGCGCAGGTGCAGATGGCGGCGGCGACGATGGCGGCCCCCGTCGTCGCCCGCGGGGTGCCCACATGGACCGCGAGGCGGGAGGCGGACGGGACCGGGGCGAAGCTTGCTCCAGCGCTTCTGTGTACGCTGCACAGCAGGTGATCTTGTCCAGCCGTCTTCGTGAGCGAGCGTAACAAAGCCCGATACCTCGGCCAGCACGGCTCGGGCCGCGCTTGAAGCGGCCGACTTGACTCCTTCGACAGCCACGGACTCTTTGGCATAGGGACGCTCCTGTGGCGGGGCCAGCGCGCCGTTGGAAAAGTCGGGTGATGGAGAGCCCATCGGGGTCTCAACGGACCAGGAGGTGACCTGGTGGTCGTACGTCATCTGCGTATCGGGCATGGGTATGTGACCAGCGTGCGAGACGAAGGTGCGGGAGAACCGTACGTGCTTGTGCACGGTTCACCCTTGGACCAGCGCTCATGGGACGGGATCGTGCCGCTGCTGGCCACCGGCGCCAGGGTGATCACTTATGACCTCAGGGGGCATGGCACCGCCGCAAGCGCCCCGCCCGCCCGCACGCGCGACGACTTCGTTGACGACCTGGTGAAGCTTCTGGATCAACTGGAGATCAAGAAGGTCCACCTGCTCGGTCACTCGTTCGGCGGCCAGATCGCGCAGCTTTTTGCAGCCCGTCTGGCCGGGCGGACACGACGGCTTGCTCTGCTGTGTACGCGGGCGACACCTTTCCCACCCTTTGCCGACGCGGCGAGCGCGCTGGAGCAAAACGGCCTGCCGGACCCGGCCCCTATCCTTGCTCGCTGGTTCCCACCCGAGGCGATCAAGGCTGATGCAGCGCCGGTTCGTTACGCCAAATCCTGCCTTCTCGGAGCCGATCCGGCCGTGTGGGCGTCGGAGTTCCGCATGATCGCCGAGTACGACGGCCGGGACGCCCTGCGCGCGATCACAGCGCCGACGTCGGTCATTGCCGCCGAGCACGACCACGTGGCTACCCCGGAAGCGATGAAGGACATAGCAGGCCTCCTACGCAAGGCACGTTTCCACCTGCTGGAGGGCTCCTACCATCTAGCTCCCCTCCTCGACGTCGAAAGGGTCGCCGCCCTTCTCGGGGAAGGACCTGCATCCACCCGCCGGTAAGCACCTACCATGCTCTCCATGGCGTGCCGGCCTCCGAGCAGAAGCCGCGGCGGGCGACCCGGTGGCGGCGGCGCGATTGCCGCAGCACGGTGGTAATGACGTGGTGGTGCCAGCTGGGCCAGGATCGGCCTTCGACGTGGTCCAGGCCCAGGCCGTGTTTGAGTTCGCGGTAGTCGTGCTCAATGCGCCAGCGGACCTTGGCCAGACGGACCAGATCGGCGACGGGAGTGTCGGCCGGCAGGTTGGACAGCCAGTAATCGGTCGGCGCCTCGGCGCTGACGGGCCATTCGACCAGCAGCCAGCAGTCGGGCAGGACCCCGTCCCACCAGCCTTGTTCAGCCGAGGCGGCGGCCTTGACAGGGCGCTCTACTGCTTTGCCTGCGGGGCGCACACGCAAGGCGGCAAAGCGGGAGCGTAACTCCCCTCGCGAACCGTTCCGCCAGGGGAGAGGGATGAATGCCTCCTCTCCGAGGCCGGTGGCCACGGCTGCCACCGACAGTGCCGGCTGCCGGTAGCGGGGCTGCGGCCAGCAGCCGGTGGGCCCGTTGCGGTCAGGGGCGACGGGCTCCGCGTCGAATGGCTGGGCGGTGATATCCGCGCGGACGGCCAGCACGTAGGCGAGCTGGCGCTCGGCCAGTGCGGCTCGCAGATGTGCGTTGGTGCGGTAGGCGGCGTCGGCCACCACCACCGGCGGTGTCATGTTCCAGGTGGCGAGGGTGTCGAGCATGTCCAGGGCCAGGCGCCACTTCTCACGATGGGTGACGTCGGGCGGGATCCGGGTGATGGTCCGCCGGTCGGTGTCCGACGCCCGTCCCTGGGGCAGGAACAGACGCCATTGCAGCGGGCAGGAGGCGGTATCGGTCGCGGCGTGGACGCTGACCGCGACCTGGCAGTTGGCCCGCTTGCCCAAGGCGCCGCAGTACTGCGGGGCCACGCCGGCCGACATCTGGCCGTCCTTGGGCACCGACACATCGTCGATCACCCAGGCCGTCGGCTGGATCAACGGCAGCATGCGTTCGCAGATCCGCCGCTGGACGGGCACCGGATCCCCCGTGGACTGGTTCACGAACTGCTGCAGGTTCTGCTCGTTGCCGTCCGGCAGCCGGGACGACATGGCCTGGACCGACTTGCGGCAAGAATTCCGCAGAATTTTTGACGTTACGACGGTCGGCAGCAGGTGCGCCATGAGGACAGCGTCGCGGATGCCCCCGAACCTGTGGCGAACTGGCACACCCCCGCGCATGCAGCGGAGTTCGGCGTCGAGAAGCGGCGCGTCATCGAGTTACTGCTGCTCCTGCCGGCCAAGCAGCGGGCGGTCCTGGCGTGGATATTGGACGGGTTCACCACGCAGAAGAGCGCAGAGGCCATGGGGATCACCGCTGAGGCTGCACGCCAGAACCTGTCGCGGGCCAGAGCGACCCTGAATACGCAACTTCGCTTGGAGGTATCCGACGCTGCTGGAGAGGAGGGGTCATGAGGCGGGACAGTGCAGATGTACAGCTCGACCTGCTGCTGGCTAGTGTGCATGAGCAGTTGGAAATCGTGGTCGCCGACGCGCTGATGGGCAGGGGTGGGCCTCCGGAACTGCACGATCCGGACCGGGCGCTGGGCCGCCTGCTGGCGTCCGCTCACCGACAGACCGCTGCTGCCGTCGGCCAGCGCCTGGCCGGGTGAAAGAAGCGGTTCACCCGCAGGCACCTGTCGGCGCCGGGGGAAGCGCGTACGACGGGCGGGGCACGCTGGCACACAGGCCGGCGGCGGTGCGGCTGAAGTTTCGCGAGGATGCCTTGCGCGTGTCGCGTGAGTACTGCCTGGGGACTTGGTCCGGATACTGCGGGATGCGCTGGAACATGTTCAAAGGCTCACGGCGGATCTGGAGGCGGAGCGGTTGCCGCCTGACGCGTGCCGCCGCCTCACAAAGGTGAGCTCCCGCCTCGCGTCCGTTCAAGCATTGCCGGAGTCGTCCCCACTGCCTCCGGCGGTGGCGGGCTACGCCACCTCGAAACAGTCGCCAACAGACTGTCCACCTGTGCACTGCGCCTGACGGCGGTGGTGGACAGTGCACAGCAGCCGCTGGAAACGGAGTTGCTGCCCCACCTGCTGGAGAAGGACATCTCGTGGCTCGGCGGGCTCGAGGTGGCGCACGACCTGGTTGACGATCTCGATCTCGCACACCGGGAGGCGATGGCTTCTGGCAGCAGTGGTGGACAAGATCGACCGGGCGAGTGCGGACTTCTGCGGCGCGGACCTGCGGTCCGTGGACTTGGACGGAGTCGATCTGGAGGGGGTGCGGTGGGACAGCACCTCGGTGTGGCCGTCGAAATGGCACAACCGGATCTGGAGAGCCTTACTGGCGGCCGAGACCGGAATGGGGGTACTCGTCGTGGGCGTGGAGTCTCACGACAGTTCGGTGCCGGCCGACATCTGAGTCGCCCTGCCGGCACCACCACGTGAAGCAGTCGCCGATTGCCGGTACGAGAACGGCGGGAAGAGCCATGGGCGGCGGCGGCGTCCATCGCAGCCGAGGCCCCCTCAAAGTGCCGAGCTGGGGATGATGAACCTGCTCCGGGCCGAGAAGGCTCCTCGTTTCAGGACCAGCGTGATAATCACGTATTCGCCATGGTTCCCGTCCGTTCCGGGGCCCCAGTTGGGAGCTGAGGCCGCAGCGATCCATTAAAGGAAGCCAACCTACAGCGTCACGAAATAGGTCACTGGAGAGCTGGTTACGGGGAAACTCGTACGGCGGGTTCGGAGGGGGGCCGTGCGGAAAATGACCTGCCACCAGCAGGAACCTCGCCGCGCGGCCTACCCAACCAACGCTCTCAAGCACTTCCTGGCATCGCGACCGGGCACGACAAGACCGCGGCCTCCTAACAAGCCGCGGTCTTGTCGTGTCAGCCCTACTAAGGGTAAATCATTTCTACGAAGACGCTGCACGAGGGACATACCATTTCTGGTTGTCGCCGCCGTTGCACTCGTAGATAATCAGCTGCTTATCGATGATGCCATTGGGAACGTCCAGACACTTTTCGGACCAGGGGTTTATGAGGGTGTTTCCGGTGAGCTCCCAAGACTGGCCGCCGCTGTCATTGCACCGATGGATCTGGACTCCGGCGCCTTCATCGGTGGAACCCCAGGCAACGTCAAGGCACTTACCGAGGGCTTGAATGGTGCCATTCTTGTCCATTGTCCAGTTTTGGGCCTGGGTGCCGTTGCACTCATGCAGCTGCACCGGCGTCCAGTCCTCGCTCCTCCCACCCTGAACATCCAGACACTTCCCGCCCAACCCTGTGATCTTCCCAATGGCCCCGTCAGTCTCGGTGCCGTGGTTTATGGGCGTGCCAATCGGGCCAGGCTCGGTGATTACGGTTGCAGGGGGATCGGCGGGATCGTGGTTGCCAGAAACGTGACCCTCGCACGCACCATACTCTTCTTCGGCTGTCAATCTGGCGACCTGGCTGACTACGCCTTCAGTCTGCCGGACCGACCCGGCGTCAGCTGGCCTGGGAAGATCACCTTTGATCGTGGTGAAGATCTTATAGCGGCCTGCATCCAGATCTGGTGCCTTGGTTTTGTCGACTAGCTTGATTTCCACTTCGGCCACTCCGTAGGAGGTGCCGTGATAGGTGCCGAATTCGAGCCAGCCCTTGTATCCAGGTGGGACCCTCACCTCGGTGCCGTTGCGCACTTCGCTCGACTCGCCCCACGCATAGCTGTAGGAAGCCCCAACGGTGTAGTTGACAGATGCCTGGACCCCCAGACCCAATGGCGCGACAGAGAAGGTGATGGCATGGCTGAGGGAAATGCTGAACCCTGCCGTATGGGTTGCGGTTTTGGTATAGGCGAAAGCAAGCGAATACGGTTCAGTTTCCTTACCGCAGTTGGTTCTCGTCTCGGAGATCCGGTAGCTGTAGTCGGGATCGGAATGCTGCCGCTCCAATTCACCGTAGGACACAAGGCGACATTGCGCGTACCCTTCGCCGAGGCCTACCTTATTGCAGTAGTCCTCGGCTTCAGCGCTGTAGCCGTCAGGCTTAACGTAGTCGATAGGTTGAGTGGTGCCGCCTGGTTGAGTGGTGGCGCCTGGTTGAGTGGTGGCGCCTGGGGGGTTAACTTGGATAACGGTCCCGTCGGGACAAGATATTTCTGTCCAGCCGAAGTTAATTGTGCGGGTTACGTACTCCTGGGGCGCACAGGTAGCGGCCGAGGCTTTGACGGGCTCCATCAACAACGCCGCTGTCGCGACTGTCACTCCACATGCGGTGAATCCCGCAATTCTTCGGTTTAGTCCAAATCTCATGAGGCTTCCCTCTCAACCTGAAATCCGGCGGGGTACTCTGGGCCGGCAACTCGAATTGCCCAGAGTCTGTCGCCTGCGTCCTGTCAGGTGTACCCCCAATGCTGTAAAGGCTCAGCCGTTTCTTTGACAGCAACGTCAGCCGTGGACAGCCGGGCGAAGTCTTCGGGCAGGAGAGGCTTAGTACTCCAGCAGCGGTTCTCCATTTGTGCTGGTCGGAGTGCCAGCTTGGAGTCTAAGGGCTTGCAGATCATTAACACGTTGCCTTGATCTTGCTTCCGGGATCGCTGCTCTGGGCGAGGACTCGCGCCTGGAGGGGCACGAGGGCAGCGGGTGGGGGTGGTTGCCGGTGGGATGACGATGCCTTGTGCTTCAAGCAGTTTCCTGATCTTCAGCAGGGTGCGGTGCATGGCTGTGCGGCTGCTGCCGAAGAGCACGGCGAGGGGTTCCGCGGCCAGGGAGAGGTGCAGGTGGAGCACGGCGGCCAGGACCTGTTCGGGGAAGGCGAGCCGGGGCGGGCGGCCGCGACGGTCGTCCCCGTCCGGGGCCAAAGTCTGTGTGAGGTCGTTCAGTTGCCGCACGGACATGCCGGTCAGCGCGGGGGCGGCCAGCAGGACCTGGTCCCACTCCGGTGCCGGTGTTTGTGGGGCCCGGGTCGCCGGGATGGCCGGGGCCGGTTGGGGGTGCAGGACGTAGTTCCAGTCGCCGTGGAAGCCGTGGCGGGTCAGTGGCAGGGCTGCCATCTCCGCGTCACCGATCTGTACTCCGGTCGGGTAGGTGCTGGTGTCGAGTTCGGCTTGGACGCGCAGTCCGGTGCGGGTGGTTGTTGCGGCGATGGACTGGACGATGACTTCGTGGCTGGTCAGCGGGCGGCCGCGCCAGTTCATGGTGATGTGGGAGAAGAGGCGGTGCTCGATCTTGTTCCACTTCGATGTGCCCGGCGGCAGGTGGCAGACGGTGATTGTCAGTCCTGTTTCAGCGGCGAGCCGGGCGAGTTCGAGTTTCCAGGACCGGGTGCGGTAGCCATTGGAGCCGCCCGCGTCGGCTGTGATCAGCAGCCGCGTCGCCTGCGGGTAGGCAGCGTGGCCCTGGCCGTGCCACCAGCGGCGGATCGATTCCACCGCGAACGCGACGGTGTCGTGATCGGTGCCGACGTTGACCCAGCCAGTGTTCGCCGCCAGGTCGTAGACCCCGTACGGGATCGCCTTCCCCAACCGCGGGTCGGCGAAGTCGTGCATGTTCACTGGCACCGGATCACCGACCGGGCGCCACTGGCGGCCGTCGTTCTTGAACTCGCCGACGAGCTCCTTCTTCTTGGTGTCCACGCTGATGACCGGCTGGCCGGCGTCCCGCTGTTCGCGGGCTTGCTCGTTGAGGTAACGGAACTGCTCGTCCCGGTCCACGTGCTGACTGCCCTCGAGCGTCTTGGCGTTGGCCTGCAGACACCTCAGGCACTCAGTGCGTTGTGGCAAACCGGATCTTGTTCGAGCGGCAGCGGGTGATCATCTGGACGGAGGTTCGGGTGCGGTCGCGGGCATGAGAGAACGGGCCC
>NZ_JBEZKA010000061.1:0-16830 GCF_040651435.1 Streptomyces sp. NPDC048479 | reverse complement strand
ACTGGTCACACTGGCGCAGACTCAGCCAGACACGCGCCCGCAACAGCCACTACAAACAACGCGGACACACCCCGTAACTGTGATTGCAGTACTAGGCTGAGGGTCTACGTGCGAGGCGCCTGGAACGGGTGTGGCGCGGGGCTTTCCACCGGGGGAGGAGCGCAATGCGCCTGTCAAAGATCAGGATCACGAACTTCCGGAACTTCCGTGACCTCGTGATCGATCCATTCCCGACCCCGGCGGTGATCGTCGGGGAAAACGGTGTCGGCAAGAGCAACCTGCTCTACGCCCTGCGCCTGGTCCTCGACCCCGAATTGTCCAACCGGTGGCGAAGGCTCCAAGCCGACGACATCCACGACTGCGCCCCTGCCCTACACGAAGGAGTAGAGGTCAGGGTTGAGGTCGAACTCTCGGACTTCGACGACGATGAGGACGCAATCGCCACGCTCGACGGCGCCATCATCACCGAAGATGGGGAGCCCAGGGTTGCCCGGCTGACCTACCTATTTCAACCAAAGATCGCTGCTGAGGCCGTCTTCGGCGCACAGCCAGGCCAGGAACTGACCCGGGAGGACTACTCCTGGACGATCTACGGTGCCGACGACCCAGGTGTGGACATGCATCACGCCAAGGACTACGTCCCGTTGTCCGTTCTTCCGGCCCTGCGCGATGCCGAGGGCGACTTCGCCCGCGCAGACCGCAGCCCTTTGGTCCAGTTGCTCCGCGAGCGCCCTCCTTCCGCCGATATCGTCAAGTCCACCCTGGCAGCCCTGAAAGAAGCACGTAACCTGCTCTCCCAGGACCCCACCATGCAGCAAGCTGTGAGTGAGCTTGCTGCCCGGCTGTCCGCCATGACCGGCCCCCAGCTTCCACTCGCTCCTTCGCTGGATTTCGCCGGCAGGGAAGAAGACCTGCTTCGCAGCGTCCAGCTCTTCATCGATCCCCGCAGCAGCCGCGGCATCCGGTACACCTCCACGGGAACAGCGAACGTCGTCTACTTGGCGCTGCTGCTCGAACGGCTCAAGCTGCGCCGTCAGGCAAGCGACGGCGAGGACACGCTCCTGGCCGTGGAAGAGCCCGAGGCGCACCTTCATCCCAGCCTGCAACGTAAGGTCTTCGCTCACCTTCTGCACGAGCCCAACCGGCTCCTGCTCACCACACACAGCCCGCACATTGCCGCCGTCACCCCGCTGTCCAGCATTGTCCTGACCAGCATGAGCGGCGATCAAACCCTAGGCGCCGTCGTACCGCCCGGCTTGCTTACGCCTGCAGGAACAGCCGACCTCGAGCGCTACCTCAACGTCACCCGTGCAGAGATCCTCTTCGCCCGGGGCACGGTCCTGGTAGAGGGCGCAGCCGACGCCTATCTACTGCCCGCCCTGGCTGAAGCGGCGGGGTTTCCCCTGGACGACCATGGCATCGTCGTATCCAGTGTCGAAGGCACCGACTTCGCCCCCTATGCCACCCTTCTGGGGCCCCGGGCGTTGCGTCGCCCCCACTGGATTCTCACGGACGGAGATGCCACCGACGGCGAGTACCGGCACCAGAAGGAGCCGGGGCTCTGGCGGGCCCGCAACCTGGCGCGGATCGCCGGAGAAGACGATCTACACCAGGAACTCGACCGCGCTATCGATAGCGTCACCGCCCAGGACTTGCCCGGCTGTGGCTCGCGCGCCGACCGGAAACCCGTGGTAGAGGCTGCGACACGGATCGGTGTCTACGTCGGCAACCACACGCTGGAAACCGACATCGCCCCCCTGCTGCACCAGGAGATGACCACGGCGTACTCCGCCTTCAGGCAGCGGGAGAGCACCAGGGCTGCCTTCGGCACAGCCCTAACCCCGGTCAAGGACGGCACCGCAACCAACGAGGAGCGCCGTGACCTGGTCGACAAGATCGAAGACATCGGCAAGGGGCGCTACGCGCAGCGGTTGGCCGCGAACGTCGCCGCCGCCACGGACCTGCGCAGCCGTGTCCTGGCATTCCTCGAGCGCATAGAGGGGCCTATCACCCGGGACGACCTTCTGACCATCGAGGGGCCCGGGGCGGTCCTCGCCCTGCTGGACGACCTCAGTTGCACCTTCCGCGGTCTTCCCCTGTTCCCCACAGCCGACGACACCCAAGCCGCCGCCACTGGAACACCAGCCCCTTACCCAGGAAGCAACGGATGACGGCCACAGACAAGGACACCGAGCCTCCGCACGGGCCAGCCCCGGTTCCTCCCACCACGCCACGACCCGTCATGCTGCCGCCCGCCATGGCCGCTGAGCTCGGCGCGCTGCACCCCGATCAACGTCAAGCCGCCACCCACCACGGCAACCTTGCCGTGCTCGCTGGCCCCGGCGCCGGGAAAACCCGCACCCTGGTCGCCCGCGTCGGATACCTACTGGCCACCACCAGCCGCCACCGCGGCGTCGCCGCCATCACCTACACCGAAGCAGCGGCCCATGAGGCCACCGTGCGCCTTCAAAAACTCGGACTGCGCCCGGGCCGCCGCCTGTCCAGCACCACCGTCCACGCCTTCTGCCTCCACCACATCCTGCGCCCCTACGGGCGCCTGATTGGCGACCCCCTCCCCGAAGACCTCACCATCCCCGACACGTCATCCTGCAGGGACCTTTGGGACACCGCCGCCTACCGCTGCGGCCTAGACATCAACCCCCAAAACCGCACCACCCTGGAGCTCATCCGCCGCCTGATGGGCGCCGAGGAGCCCGTAGCCGACTATCCCCAGGAATACCTGCGCACCGTCCACGTCTACGAGCAGCTGCTACGGGAGAACAACGCCCTCGACTTCGAGGCCATGCCCCTCCGCGCCCTCGCCCTGCTGCGCCGCAGCCGCACCGCGCGCGAGCAACTCGTGGCCCGCTTTCCCCACCTTGTCGTCGACGAATACCAAGATCTCGGCCTGGTACTGCATGCCCTGGTTGAAGCCATGCTGGACGCAGGAGCCCACGTCACCGCCGTCGGCGACCCCGATCAGGTGATGTACGCCTACCAGGGCGCCAGCCCCCGCTACCTGCATCAGCTGAGCGCCCGCCGGGGCTTTCACACCGTCCCATTGAAGATCAATTACCGCAGCGGCAGCGCCCTCATCGCAGCCGGTCACGCGGTCCTCGGCGAAGACCGCGGCTACCGAGCCGCACCCGACCGAGACGACGTCGGCACCGTCACCATCATCCCCGCCGACGGCGACCTCGACGAGCACGCCGCCCGCACGGTGGAGGTCCTCCAAGACCGCTTGGCAGCCGGGATACCACCAGAAGACATCGCAGTCCTCTACCGCTCCCAGGGCCCCCTCCTTACTGAACTCACCACAGCGATACAGGCTGCCAGCATCCCCTTCGACAAAGAGAAGCAGCGGCGCCGCCCCAGCGGCCCACTCGCCGATCTCATCGCCGCCTGTACAGCGCGCCGACTGGCCGGACCGCTGCCGGGCCACGCCACAAGGGGTGCCACAGCCCCCCGCCGCATTGGAGCTGGCGTAGCACCGGCACGATCTCTTCGCGAACTCGCGGCAATCTGGCATCGCCAACTCCAGCTGGCCAACCTGAACGACCCGGACAACACCCGCCGTGCCTTGTCACGGCGGATGGCAGCGCTCCTGGACGCCCCCGGCCGTGAAACCTCAGCACATCCCGCGTCCGCCTTCCTTACCGCCCTATTGGGCATCTTGGGTGTCACCCAACTTGCAGACGGCAGCCCGGATCAGCGCGATCAGGAAACAGCTGAGGCGTTGGCGCACGTCGGCGACCTGACGATGGCGGAGCTCGCCGGAGGACAGATTCCGGGCCATATCGCCCTGACCACCTATCACAGCGCCAAGGGCCGCGAGTTCCGGATCGTCATCCTTCCCGGCCTCATAGAAGGCCTCCTCCCGTTCTACTACCCCAGCAGACGGCCGAGCACTGAAGCCGTGGCGGAATCGCGCAGAGCCTTCTATGTCGCCCTCACACGCGCCAGAGAAGAGGCAGTGCTCATCGAAGGCGACCGATACACCATGCCGGCGAATCAGTGGTACCCCGAACGCCTGCGGCCTTCACGGCGATCGAGATTCGTCGACGAAGTCGAGGTCAGATGCCGTGTTGGCTCCTGTGACCCTGCCTTCCACACCACGACATCTACTCCATCGAGGACCCGGCTCAGCTGATCCACGACCTCAAGAACGCCAACTGGCAGGCCCACCCTCGGTGAAGCCGGTGAACGATACGTAGCGGCAGAGTCCCCCGGGAGAGCCCGCTGGGCCAGTCCGCCCGCGGGGGAGACGTGGCGTCGGCGCTTGCCCACGATCTGGGCGATCCATTGAAGGAGGGAGACTCGGCTCCGGTGGTGGAGAGTGGATGCTGGGGCGAACGAGCGACCATGAGAGTAGTGACTGCTGCGAGTTCCGCTCGTTACCTCGTGCGACGTGGCCCCGGGGCGCGGACGGAGGGGAAGTCGTGGCTGCTGTGGTCTGCCAGGGCGTCGGCGGGCAGCCGTCGGTAGCGGTGCAGGAGTTCGGCCAGGTGGTCCGGATCAACCCGGACGGCGGTTACCAGGGCGGCCAGTAGCTGTGCGCGGGAGGTCTGTTCGCCTGCGGCGGCGGCCGCGCGCACCAGGAGGTTGAGCCGTTGGTCGACGTCCGCGGGCCAGGCGACCGAGGTGGTGCGGCGCGCCTGATGGCACAGCAATTCCACGGGTCCTCCTTGGTGACAGTCGTCGTATAACGAATATATATTGCGCGTATGGTGACGCTGCTGCAAGACCGTCAGGCGCCTGTGCGGGATGTGTCCGCTCCGGCGGTGGTGCGGGTGGCGGGTCGGACGCTGCGTCCTTCGGCGGTGTTTGACACTTACTGGCGGTTCGCCGCGGCCCGGCAGGCGGTGTACGAGGCGCGGCTCTCCGGGCGGGCACGGCCGTGGACGGATGATCCGATCCTGACCCAGCACCGGTTCACCAACTGCTTCCGGGCGGCCGACCGTGTCAGCCAGGTCCTCATCCGCGACGTCATCCATCGCGGCGACCAGCAGTGGCGCGAGGTCTTCTTCCGCACCCTGTTGTTCAAGATTTTCAACAAGAGCTCCACCTGGCGTCTGCTGAACGACGCGCTGGGGGAGGTGCGGTGGGACAACTACGACTACCAGGCCTTGGATCGGGTGCTGTCGGGGGCGTTCGCGAAGGGCGAGCGACTGTACTCGGCCGCCTACATCGTGCCGCCGCCGCAGCTGGGCGAGGATCGCAAGCACCGCAACCACCTGCGGCTGCTGGACATGATGATGACGTCCGGTGCGCCCGAGCGCGTCCTGGCGGCGCCGACGATGCGTGACGCTTACGAGGTGCTGCTCTCCTATCCGGCGATCGGCCCGTTCCTGGCCTACCAGTACCTCATCGATCTCAACTATGCGGCTCAGATGCCCTTTTCGGAGATGGACTTCGTTGTGCCCGGCCCGGGGGCTCGCGACGGGGTCCGTAAGTGCTTCGGGCGCGAGGCGGACGGGATCGAGGCTGACATCATCCGCTACATGGCCGACACGCAGGAGGAGCACTTCACCCGGCTGGGCTTGTCATTCACCGGGCTGAAGGGCCGGCCGCTGCAGCTGATCGACTGCCAGAACCTGTTCTGTGAGGTCGACAAGTACGCGCGCGTCGCGCACCCGGACATCGCCGGGATCAGCGGGCGCAGTCGGATCAAGCAGTCCTACCGTCTGGACGCTGCGCCCATGACGGCGTGGTTCCCGCCCAAGTGGGGCCTGAACGCCTGACCCGCAGGCCCGCATGCATCGCGGTCGAGCGCCCGAATCAGGCTCCGAGGTCGAACAGCGTTTCTGTGGTGGTCTGTTGCAGGGCAGCGAGTTCGGCTTTGGTGCAGCCCAGGCGGGCGCAGCCGGCCATGACGGTCAGCGAGCCGGGCGTGAGGCCGGCCTGGGCGGCGACCCAGGCATTGAGATGGCCGAGGGCGAGGTAGTTGCCGTAGGCGCGGTCGAACATGTAGTGGCTGCGGTAGTAGGCGGCCAGGTGCACTGTGTTGGTGGCGGAGTCGAGCTGGAACGAGCAGTGGCTCAGACAGGGGAAGTCGAGGGGCTGGGTGTCCCGTGCAGCGACCCGGATCACGGCCTCGGTGCCCGGCGCTTCATCGGCGGCGGCTGTGCCACTGCGCTCGCGCTCGACTGGCGGATCGGCGTCGTTGACGTGGGCGACGTCGGCTTCGTAGACAGCGTTCCACCGCGCGGACTTGCGGAGTGTGTCCAGCCTTTTGATGACCCGGGCGAGCTGGTCGACCGGGTCAGGCTTGCCATCGGCTCCGGGGTAAGCGATGAGACGACCGAAGTAGGTGCCGTGCGCGTTGCGCCGTACCTCCCGCAGCCGCGGATACAGCGTGCGGTAGCGATCGGTCAGTTCCTCGTGGGTGGTGCACCCCGCTGCGAGCTGGATGGGGAAGAGGGTGTTGACGACCGTGTCGATCGGGTAGAGCGCCGGGTTGGTGCGTGCGCCGCGCAGCCGGTCCAGTTCGGCACGCAGGCCGGGCTTCTCCCGGCGCGGGTCGGCGATCCGCACGACGGTGTGGAAGGCCTTCGCGTTCGGCAGCGGCTCCAGACGGCTGCATGCATCTAGCCACGCGGTGGAGACGTCAGGGGCGTCGACGGTGAAGGTGTGCAACGGCTCACTCCCTACGGCCGGGCGGACAGTGACGTGCAAGGTGTGCGCGGTGCTCAGACCCAGAAGTGGTCGGAGCCCCGGCGGTGCGGGGTGCGGTGCACGGTCACGGCGAACACTTCGCCGCTCGTTGCAGACGCGGTCAGCATGAGGGGCGCAGTACACTCGTCGGTCACCCACAAGGACCGGGGTACAGGGATGGTCTCGCCCAGCAAGGACAGCTGTCCCTCGGCGGCGGGCGCCGTCGTACTCACTCCCGATGGGGCGCCGTCCCAGTGGAGTGCTGGCATCTCAAGCAGGAGACAGTCGCCGGTCGCGGCGTACACCGTCCCGCGGTGCGCCGCCGGCCCCAGCAGATGGATGTGAGCGCCGCCACCGAGCGGCAGTCCTGCCGCCAACTCGGCCTTGAGTGCACCGGGGGAGTGCTTGAGCCAGAGCGCTTCGGTGGACCGGTCGATCATCTTCAGACGCACCAGGTGTCGCACGGTGGTCGCATAAGGCATGCCCAGCCAGCGGGCCATCCGATACACGTCCCAGGGGGAGGCCGGGTGGGAGATGCCGCACCGGGCCAAGGCGCCCAGCGCCGCAGACCGAGGCATGAGGAACCAGGAGGCAAACGCCTCGGCCTCCTTCTCGTGCTGCGGCCACCCCTCGCCCCACCGGCCGGAGGAATACTCTTCGTGGTCCACGCTGGTGCCGTGCCCCATGCGGTGATGCCCCAGCTCGTGCGCCAGCGTGTGCCGCATGCCGGCCTCGTCCAGGCCGCAGTTGAGCATGCAGGCGGGCCCCCCGTCGGCGGGCGCCGCATATAGGCCCAGCAGCCCGCCCATCGGCTGTCCCACCACCTCGATCCGCGCGGTCTTGAGCGCACCGAAGACATCGATGTAGCCATCACGCTTCACCTCGAGTGCCTCGTGGGCCTGGGCGACCGCGATCATCGCCGCTCCGTGCGCGTCGTTCCAGCTCACGCAGCCGGCCCCGCCCCAGCCGGCTCCTCGGGCACCGCTGACCCCTCTTCGGACTCGGCTGCCCGCCGGGCGTGCAGGTACTGGATGAACCGCTCCACTTCGATTCGGTCCCCCTCGCTCAACTGCCGTCCGGTGCGCGGCAGGCCGGCCAGCGCATGCTCCCCGGCGTCGGCCGCCTCGTCGTCATCAAGGAAGTACGACGCCGACAGGCGGTACAAGCGGGCGAGCTTCTTCAGCTCCATAGTGTCGACCTTGCGCACGCCGCGCTCGATGTCGCTGACGGCCGAGCGCACGATGCCGGTCCGCTCGGACACCTGCTGCTGCGACAGCCCCAGGTACTCGCGCGTGGCCTTCAGCCGCCTGCCCAGGCGGCCGCGCTGTTCCGCGTCCTCATCCGGTTGTGCCTTGGCGGTCATTGCTGTTTCTCCTTCGACTGCAGGGTGTCGTACACCGTCTCGGCGAATGCCCACACCGAGCGCAGTGAGCGCCCCGCCTCGGCATCGGCCGCGACAGAGACGCCGAAGTGATCCTCGACGCGGGCCAGGATCTCCATGACCAGCACCGAATCCACCGGCAGGTCCTGGCCCTTGGCAGCCAGCTCCTCGTGTACGTCCTCCATGGGCCGCTGTTGATACTCGGCCAGGAACGCGATCACGATTTCGACGATTTCTTGGACGTTCTGCGACGGCATGCCTTGGTCTTGGCTCCTCTGCGCAACTGCCGGACAGACAGCCCGACTTCACCTACTGTAGAGCCCTGTCGGAAAATCCGACAGCATTGTTGGAAGATCCTTCACGGGAGTGTGTGTGCATCTCGCCCGCTACCAGCAAGCCGCCCTCAAGACGCTCCAGCCCCCCTCGGAGGGCACCGACCCGGTCCTGGTCCCCCTCCTCGGCCTCATCGGAGAAGCCGGATCAGTGGCCACCGCCTACAAGAAACGTCTGCGCGACGGCCCGGACTCAGGACCGGCCAAGCAACAGCTCCGCGAAGAGCTCGGCGACGTCCTCTGGTACATCGCAACCCTCGCCCACCTCCTCGATCTCAACCTCGAAGACATCGCCGCCGCCAGCCTGGAAAAGACCAAAGACCGCTGGCGCGCCACCCCCCACGCCGAACGCCTGATCTTCGACGTCGACTACCCGCCCCACGAACAACTGCCCCGCCGCACCACCGTCAGCTTCACCCCCACCCCCCAGCCCGACGGCCGCACCGTCATCGTCGTCACCCGCGAGGACGGAACCCCCGCCGGCAGCCCCCTCACCAGCGCCTCCCACGTCGAAGACGACTACCGCTTCCACGACGCCTTCCACTTCGCTCACGCCGCCGTCCTCGGCTGGTCACCCGTCAGCCGCTTCCTCCTCGGCTGCAAACGCCGCAGCCGCCCCGGCACCGACGAAGCCGAAGACGGCGGCCGCGCCATCGCCATCGAAGAAGGCATCTCCGCCCTGGTCTTCTCCTACGCCAGCCGGCACAACTACTTCGAGAACCTCCGGCACGTCGACCAAGAACTGCTCACCACCATCGACCACATGACCGCCCACCTCGAGGTGAGCGTGCAGCGCGCCGCCGACTGGGAACAGGCCATCATGACCGGCTACGCCGCCTGGAGGCAGCTGCGAAAACACAACGGAGGGCACCTCCAGCTCGACCTCGATGCACAGACACTCACCTTCCTCGAGCCCTGAACCGGAACGCCGGGAGAAGACCCCTTGCCCGGCGGGGCGGCACGAGACGACAGGGCGTCGCCAGGTATCCAGCGATCGCCCCCTGCGGTGATCAACACGGATAGCCGGGAAGCGCTCGCTCCGCCAGCCCGGCGCTGGTGTGCAGACCCGCGACACCTGGGTGGAATACACCGCCCAGCCTGAGTTCCAGCACTGCTGGAACACCCGCCGGCGCCACGGCGCACCAGCTGCCCCAGCCCGCGCCAGTCAGCCCAGGCCGTCGAAGAGGCTTTCCTGCACGGCAGGAGCGCTGCGGGGACGCGGAAGTGGACGGAGCGCTGCCTCTGGTGGCGCCGGCGAACCGGCAGCACCCCCGGTCAATGCGTGCTGGCATGCCAATCGCAGTTCCGGGAGGGTGAGTCGGCATCCCAGGAGGTCGAGGAATTCCTGGACGCTCCATCCGATGAGTGCGCCTTGCCGGGACAGGTACAGCCCCACGTCGGTGATGCGGTAGGCATTGCTGTAGTCGAGCAGGAGGTAGCCGGCGAGCTGGTAGATCTCGGCACGGCTCATTCGCTCCGGTCGGATGGTGGCCTTGCAGTCGATCAGCTGCCTGTCCAGGATGAAGTCGGCGTCCGCCCCGCCGACGTCCAGGCTGCCGTCGAACACCGGGCCGCAGATCCTCGCGGTGGCGGGGAGTTGCCGCAAACGGCCGAAAGGGCCCGGTGCTGCGGCCAGTTTCATCTGGCCGCGGATGTCGTCGACTACGTAGTCGGGTACGGCAGCGGCGATGTCGTTCAGGGAGTCTCCTGGCCGGCACGCCCCGAGACTGTTTCCGCGCACCCACCCCACGCAGCGGAAGATGGCTTCGAAGCTGGAAGCGATGTGGCACAGCCGCACCAGACGTTCCTCGGCCTCGTCTGCGAGGGCCAGCGGCTGACCGTCAGCGCTTTCGTACTGGCGCAGTTCTTCCAGCAGCACCATCCCCGCCGCGTGCACCGTGTTGATGACCTCCAAGCTGGGCCATCCGTCGTCGTCGAACGCGGTTCGCACGACACCCTCCTTGATCGGCTGACCCGTGGGCGTACCCAGGCTGATGCGAAGCCGGTGATCGATGGTGTGGCCGAGCATTCGGTAGTCGGCGCGCTGGCCCGGCCCGGCATCCGGCGCCAGAGGAGGGGCGAAGCGGGCCAGGCGTCGGCGGTAGTCGGACAGCGCAGCGTCGGGGGAGGGGAGATGCTCCGCCAGGAAACGTGCGATCGCGGAAGTGGGGTCCTTGAGGCAGGAAGTGAGGCTCATAAGAGGCATCGTTGCGACTGCCTCTGACAACACATCGGGAGAGAATGCTTTCTTCTCCACTCAAGAGCATGGAACCAGCCATGCAGGCGCAACACGGCTGGGCGGTCAACGTAGCCGTATGACCTGCCGTTCCGCCTCAGCAGAACGAGAAGACGGGCCGCTCGTAGGGTGGTTATTCGTCAATAAAGCTGGGTGAAGTACTGAGCTGCATCGGCTCGGGCGTCAACGTGCCCCCCTTGCAGCTTCCGTCGAAAAGCCGGCGTGAGGCAGGTGGACCGAGCGACGGGACGCGTGTATCGCCTCTTTGGGTCGCGGAAGTGGCCAGCGGTGTATCACTTCCCGCCAAGTCCGTTACGAGGCACGAGAAGTGACTCTGCAGTAGCCACGTGAATTGTCAGCGGGGGGCACTACGGTGACGCGCCGCACTCCGGCAGGCCAGGTCCCCAACCCTGCCCTCATCGCGGCACGGTAGGCGGCTGCCGACCGATCACCGCCCCGTCCACTCTGCCGTATCGGCCTTCTTGCTGTCGCTGGAACGGCTCCCGCAAACCCGCCTCCCACCTTGCCCTTTTCTGCACGGGGCCCGGTGACATGCCGCGCTGCGCCCCCGCGCCGCACCCCCCGCCTCGAACAGCCCGCGCGTTTCCCGCCTGAACGGCTGCCCCGCGCGATGTGCCCAGGAAGGGAACACGCGGGCGCCCTGCATCGGACCCTTTCGCTAACAGCTACGCGCGTTGCGCGGTCCGGCGAAGCAGTGTCCGGATAAAAGTCTGCCGTTCGAGTGTCGGCATAGTTTCCTTCCAGTCGGTGGGGAATACGTCAGAACACCGGCCACGGCCGGCGCACCCACCTGCGCTTTCCGTGTCCCTGCCCAGGCGTTGCAGAGCGGTTACCCATCCCGCCAAATGCGCAATGCAGGGAATTGACCAGATCGAACCACGTGCAGGAGGAACCGATGGGCTTCGGGGAGTTGGGTGCCAAGGGTCTCGAGGGAGGCCGGGCCCTGGCCGCGAGCCTGGATAGGCGGACCTTCGACGATGTCGCGTGGGTGCGCAGCGACGAAGAACACCTCCAGCAGGCCGTGAAATACCTGGCCGCGAAGACAGGCGCAGCTGCCGCCCTGCAGGCCCACGACATCACCGCTGACCCTGCCGCTCTCACCGCCTGGCGCAAGGGACACCGCACCCCGAGCCCGGAAGAGAAGCAGCGTCTGATACCCGCCTTTCGGGACCTGCGTCGCCGTAACATCGCCCCCTACCTGACCCGCGTGCTGAACGCGGACAGCGGCACCCGCATCGAGATCCACCCCGTCGACCAGGAGGTCGTCGAAACCCGGCACCGGCGCTACCTGCGGGTTCGGCTGAAGAACATCTACCGCTGGAACGCGATCGGGCAGGCCTGGGCCCAGCAGGACTTCCTGCTGCTCGAGGAGTTGTGGAGAGACGTCATCAGCGACATGGATTCGGACTACCGCAAGTACGAGTACGTGAGACACATCGGCATCTGCGGCTGACCCGCCTGCCAGTCCCTGCGCAGTCACCCGTCCGCACCCCGCCAACATGATGAAGGGAGTATCCCGGTGCACCGGGCATCCACCGACACCCCGCCTGACGAACACGACTCCACACCGGAACGCAGGCGTGAGCAGAAGGCACTGCTGACCGCTGGAATCCGGTCCCTGACCGCCCTGCGCGAACGCGGTGAACTGACCAGCGCCGAGGTGAAGGCGGTCGCCCGCAGCGTCGGTGTCGACCAACGCACGGTGTGGAGGCGCCTGGCGAAAGCCCGTGCCTCCGGCGCAGCCGACCTGCCGGCACGCCCCCGGTTCACGGTCACCGACGAGGTGCGCGTCAAACTCGCCTACTACCGCGGGAACATCAAGCGCGTCCATCAGGAGATGCTCGACGAAGCCGCCGACCCCCAGCACGTGCCGAGCCTGTCCACGCTGCACCGCGCGGTGAATCTGGATCTTTCCCCGGGCGACCTGGCAGGTCTGCGGTCGGGTATCCCGGCCTCCCGCGCCCACGACCAGCACCTGCGGCGGCCTCCCACCTGCCGTAATGAGGAATGGGAGGGCGACCACAAGCAGGTCCCGGTGCTGGTCTGGGCGGATGGACGCCTGGTCAAACCCTGGGTCACTTGGTTCTGCGACTGCCACACCGGCATGATCATGGGCTGGGCCGTCACGCCGCACTACCCGCACCGCGGATCGATCCTGGCCGCCCTGCGGGCCTGCATCCTCACCGACGAGGTTCACGGCCCGGCCGGCGGACTGCCCCGGCGTATCCGCATCGACCGCGGTATGGACTTCCTGTCCCAGGCCGTCACCGAGGCCATGGGCAGCTTCGGTGTCCACGTGGAGGTCCTGCCGCCCTACACGCCCCACCTCAAAGGCAGTATCGAGAACCTCAATCGCGCGGCGACGAGCATGTTCTTCTCCACGCTGCCCCGCTACACCAAGGCGCAGAAACTCGATGCCAAACGCCGGGTGGGGGAGAAGGACCCCGCGCTGACCTTCGAGGGGTTCGTGGACCTGTTTGCGCCGTGGATCCGTACCCGCAACGCCGAACACCGCATGGCAGACCACGGCGGCGTCACGGCGCTGGACAGCTGTCGGCGTACACGTGAACGTCCCCACCCGCGTACGGATGAACGTCCCCAGTTCTTGACGTGTTGAGGGGCCGCGTTCGGCACTCTGCTGCATGTCAGTGTGGGTGGCGAAGGGTGGTCGGCGGTGGTCTTGGATCCACGTCGCTGGTTGGAACTGCGGCGTTTTCGTGGCCTGTTGGAGTCCGGGGCGATGAGCCTGTCGGAGATTTCCAGGGAGACCGGGCTGGACCGCAAGACGGTCCGCAAGTACCTCTCGGCGCCGGGTCCGGCGACTCCGCCGCGGCGGTCGACGAACGGGCGGTCGTTGGCGAGGGTGATCGACGAGTTCGCGCCGCTGATCGATTCGATGCTTCGGGCAGAGATCTTGATGAAGGCCGCGGTCATCCACGAGCGGCTGGCCAGGGAGTACGGGTTCACGGGCAACTATCAGCGGGTCAAACTCTATGTTCAGCAAGCCCGTCCGAGGGTCGCCGAGGAGCTTGGGATCACGCCGCGGGAACTGGCGGGCATGCACCGCCGGTTCGAGGTGATTCCAGGGGCCCAGGCCCAGGTTGACTGGGGTGACGAGGGGAAGATCCTCGCGCATATGGGCATCGCGAAGGTCTACTCCTTCCACATGGTCCTGTCGTACTCGCGTGATCCGTTCTGCTGTTTCACCACCAGCCAGGACCTGCAGATGTTCTTCGACTGCCACCGGCGGGCGTTCGCGCACTTCGGCGGGGCGCCGATAACAATCGTCTACGACCGCACCAAGACCGTCGTCCGCCGCCACGTCGCTCCTGGTGAGGCGGTTCCTCTGCATCCGGAGGCGGCCGGATTCGCCGGCCATTACGACTTCGACATCGACGTGCTGGCTGCCTACCGGCCCACCGGAAAAGGCCGGGTCGAACGCCAGGTTTTGATCGTCCGCGACCACGTCCTGTCCGGGCGGTCCTTCTCCTCCATAGAGGAGATGGATGCCGCGTTCACCGCGTGGGTGCCGCACCGGCGGGCTCAGATCCACAAGACGCACCGGGAGGTCATCGGCGAGCGGGCGGCCCGCGATCACGCGGCTCTGCGGCCGTTGCCGCCTACCCCTTATCTGGTGGCCGAACGGCATCTGCGGCCGGTCGGCAAGGACTGCCTGGTGGCCTTCGGCGGCAACCTCTACTCGGTGCCCGCCCGCAAGGTCCGACCCCGCCAGCTGGTCGAGATCCGTGCCACGAAGTCGCAGGTCATGCTGCATTCGACCGCCCCCGATACCAGCGGCGAGACCTTGTTGGCCATGCACCCGCGGGCGGTGGGCCGCGGAGTGCGGGTCGTCGAGGAGAAACACTGGGACGGCCTGCCCACCGGCAAGGGGCGTCGGACGACCACCGGCGACATCCCGGTCCAGCCCCGCCAAGGGCGTCCCCGCGGTGAGGAATCCGGGCCGCTGCAGGCCCTGTTGAACCGGGCCGCGGTCAGCCGGATCGAGGTCGGGCGCCGGCCGTTGTCGGTCTATGACGAGCTGACTGGCACCCGCCCCTTCACCACCCGTTCCCAGAACAAGGACACGTCTTGAGCGAGCTGACCGGCAACCGCATCCGCACCACGGCCGCCAAGCTCGGCCTGCCCCACCTGGCCGAAGCCGTCAACGAGTACACCCGGCGGGCCGACGAGGCGAAAATGGGCTATCTCGACTTCCTCGACCTGGTGCTTTCCGAGGAACTCGCCGTCCGTGACGACCGGCGCTTCCGCAGCGGCCTGAGGACCTCGAAGCTGCCGCACCACAAGACGCTGGACGAATACGACTTCTCTTTCCAGCCCGAGCTCGACCCGCGCAAGATCAAGGACCTCGCGACCCTGTCGTTCGTCGAGGCCAAAGCGAACGTGGCCCTGCTTGGGCCGCCCGGAGTCGGCAAGACACACATCGCCGTCGCGCTGGCGGTCGCGGCCTGCCGGGCCGGCTACTCGATCTACTTCACCAGCCTCGACGACATGGTCCGCAACCTCAAGACCGCTGAGGCCGCCGACAGGTTGACCAGCAAACTCGGCTCCTACCTGCGGCCGAGTGTCCTGGTGGTCGATGAAGTCGGCTACCAGCCCCTGGAACGAGCCGAGGCGAACAGAACATCGCCGACACCATCGACGCCCGCGCCATGTCCTGCATCTACGGCGACGCGGGCCTGGGCAAGACCTTCTCCGTTCTCGCCGCGCTCAAAGAAGTCGCCCCCGACCTGGTCCTGCTCCTGCAGTTCCGCTCCCGCCCACCCCGCGCGACATCCGAATGGAACTGTTCGAGGCCCTGCACCTGGAAGGCAAGCCCCCCGCGCACCCAAGCGAGTTCGACCGACTCCTCAAGCGCTCTCTCGCCCGCCGCCCCTACGTGCTGGTCTGCGACGAGGCCCAGCAGTTCAGCCGCGAGTAAACCGGCCCGCCGTGCTGTTCGTCGGCGGCGAAGAGTGCTACAAGACCCTCTACAACGAGCCCGCCCTCGCCTCACGGATCTACATCTGGCAGGAATTCACGCCGATGGAGCCCGAAGAGGTCGTCAAGAACATCCCACTGTTCCACCCCGTCTGGGCCACCGCCCCGCCCGAGCTGATCAACTTCGTCGACCTCGAAGCCGGCGGCGGCACCTTCCGTATGTGGTCCAAGATCACCCACCACGTGCTGGAAGGCATGAAGCGCCGCGGCTTGACCGACGTCGACGAGACCATCGCCCGCTGGGCCGTCCGCCGCGCCCGCCCCGCCCGGCCGGTACGCCGCGACGACGACCGGTGAACGGGACCTCCCACCGGGCCACGCGCACCACCACAGTCAGCACCGCCCACGGAACCGTCCGCCACGCCCGCCACCACCTCGACACCGGCGCACGCACCGTCCACACCAGCCAGCTCGCCGCAGCTGAGGCCGCCCTGAAGACCACCTTCGCCGACCAGGGCATGCTGTGCCTTTCCGCCCCCGCGGGAGCAGGCAAGACCTTCACCATGCACACCGTGCTCGAGCAGCACCCCGACTGGCACCCTATCCGGCTCCTGCCGCAACCCCAGGCCCGTCCCGACGACCTCCGCAGAAGCCTGCACCATGCCCTCGGCCTGCCCAGCCCTCCGCCCAAAGACCCCGGAATCGGCGGCCGTCACGATGGCCGCGCCCCGAGGATTGGCCCCCGGCGCCCAGGCGTTCTCCCAGGCAGCCAACAGCTCTGGGCCGGCTGCGGTGTCCGTGCCCGCACCAGAATCCGCTCATCTTCATCGACCATGTCCTCGATGACCAGCGGAGCCAGACCCGAAAACACCATGTCCACAAGCTCGTTGACGTCACGCATGCCGTGCCAACGACCCGCCAGCACGCTAGTCACCACCGAATGTGAGACAGATCCGTTCATTGGACAGACCCGTGTCCGGCGGCACACGTCACCCCGTCAGCCTGAACTGGCTTGTTGCCGGGGTTGGGAATAGAGGGCTGGGGGATCGAGTACGCGTACTCGGTGGGCGACGGAGAAGTGGGGGCCGGTGCGCTGGGCGCAACAGGAGCAGCCGACTCGCGGAATCCAAGTCTAATATGCCGCTTATGGATACCAATAAGACCTCAGAGTCCGCAGCCGACGAACTCACTGACATCGTCTCTTCCGGGCACGGCGAGGCCACCGACGACATACATACTGAGGACGAATCTGCTGGCGAACCGGGCAC
>NZ_JBEZKA010000060.1:0-17030 GCF_040651435.1 Streptomyces sp. NPDC048479 | reverse complement strand
CCGGCATCACCCCGCACACCACCCACGTCCGCTCCGGCGAAGCCGAACTCAACCGCATCACCGGCGCCCAGCCCCCCTCCGGCATCCCCATCACCATCACCGCACCCGTCACGGAGCGCCCCAAGCGCGGCGGCGCCCCGTTCCGCGGCCGGGGCACCCGCCCGGGTCGGCCCGGCCGCGCCGGTAGCGAGTCCCGCCGGTCCGCCGAGGCCCGCCAGACCGCCGAGGCCCGGAAGGCCGCACGGGTCCGTCGCGCCGCTTAGGACTCGACTGAGGGACCCCGGACGGGGTCCCTCACCGGGTACTGGTCAGGGCAGATCACGACCTGCGCGGTCCATCTCCTCGTCGAGGGGCAGGGCAGGGCCGGGCGCACGGGCCCCAGGCCTATGCGGCTTGTGACAGCTCGTTGTAGCGGCTGGCCGGCTCCTGGCCGGAGAGAGCCTGGATCGCACTCATGACCTTGTCCGTAGCCGCCCGCCGGGCCTGCGCGCCGAGCTCGTGCAGCCCTTCGTTCTCCACCGCGAACTTCACGTAGGCGAGTGCGGCGGCCTGCAGCCGGTCAGCGGCTGTGGCGCCCGCTCCGCAGTCCTCCATCCCGGGGTCGCGCTGCGCGGCCGGCATCCGGCTGGCTCCGTCATCCGCCGGGCCTGGCGCACGGCCCGACAGAAAGTCCTGACCCCGGACGAGTCCGCTTCTCCACTTGGTAAACGCGTGTACGACCGGCGGCACAGGTGCCGCCTGACCAACTGGCTCAACGTCGGGGTTCCGCCGACGCAGGTGGCCGAGTGGGCAGGCAATAGCGTGCGGTACTGCTCGCGATCTACGCACGTGCATCTCGGCGCAGCTCAAGGATCTCCAGAAGCGCATCGAGGCGACGGAGCTTCCCGTGATGGACGACGATGCGTGACTGGCGACCCGGAAAACGCCACCGTGTATCCACCGTGGCCACCCGCAGAAACCCGGTGACAGCCGGACACCGGCCGGAACACTCTCATGATCACCGGAGGGCGGTCCCGCGCTTACGCCTCCGCTACCCCTCGCCCGCTATGGTGCCTTTGACCTGCAAAAAGACCCTCCTGGGTGGAGGGTCTGTCGGTTGTGCGGGCTGTGTGCCCCCGGCAGGACTCGAACCTGCGGCCAAGCGCTTAGAAGGCGCTGGGTGTGATCACAGGCGTGCCCCCTCTGACCTGGCTATATTCGGACGCCAGGCGCGAATGTTCGGCGTCTTCGACACGCATTCGACAAAGGGGTATGAATGGCCGCTCTGCCTGCGCTCACCCGTCCTTGGTATCCGTCAGAGCATGCGTGCTCTCGTGGCCGACCGCTAGTACGACGGTGCCGTCACAGTGTGGACCTTCGTGGTCGCCATCCTGGTCATGCTGGCGGCGGCTTGGCACATTCGGCGTCGCAGGCTTCTCGCCGCCAGCCTGAACAGCTGCACCCTCTGGACGGTTGTATACCGCGCGCGTCGGGACCGGTTGCGTGAACGCATCAGCCCGGAAGGGGTAGACCTCGGCCCGCAGTCAAGCACCTTAAAAAGGGGGCCGCTGCTGTCACGGTTGTGGCACGTAGCGACTGAGGGCCGGGCCTCGCGGGCGGCTTCCGCCGGCTTCGGTCAGAGCTGGGTCATCAATCCGCGGACTACGTCTCGGACCCTGGAAGGTCGAGGCCGGTGAGCTTGTAACGCCCGGAGACCTCGTCTGCCTGCTGCTGGACCCGGTTCCGCAATTGAGCCAAAGCCTCGTTGAACGCGGCGTAGGACTCTGGACCGAAGCGTCTGCCGTGAAGACCGCCAGATTCGATGAAGTCCACAAAAGCCTGACGCATAGCCCGTAGCCAGATGCGAAGGTCACCTCCGGGCTTCTTCAGCTGGTCTAGGTACCCAGACAAGCGAGCGCGGCACTCGGCAGCAGACGCGAGGCAGGCAGCAGCCTCGGCTTGTGGGCGCGCGTGCCCGATCGTCAACACGCGCTTGTCGGCGAGGAAGTCCATCACCTCCTGTGCGATGTCCCTGTCCGACTTCGTGAACTCCCAGTTCACGCCAAAGCCAAAGGCACTGAACGACGTTGGTCGGATGCTCATTGGTTCCCCTCCCGTTGACGACTCATGCCTATCAGTCAGGGATGGTCGGTGTGGCACGAATACGATCGCCATCGGCCGCCGCAGTCGGCGAGCCCGGTTTGGACGTCGACCGTCACGGCGCCCGCGACCTACGAGCGGCCACGGTGGCGATGCCGCTCGCCCGACACTTGTCGCGTGCGCGCGCAGTCATCTGCCGATGTCGAGCAGTTGCCATCGAAGCCATGGCTCGCCATTTTCCTCCGATTCGCCCTCGTTGGTGGCACGGACATGGCAGCCTTTGAGCGGCAACGAAAGGACCGGAGATGCCCATTCTCTTCTTCGCCGCCGCTGGTGCCCTCTTTGGAGGTGGAGCCGGCGGAGGGTGGTACCTGTGGAGGCGTGGTCAACAGGAAGCGGCCAAGCGGATGCAGCATCAGGACGCCGAGGCCGCGAAGCAGGCGCTTAGGGATGCCATCGACCTTGCTGACCTGCGTAGCAAGGCGCAAGAGGCAGGCTTGGACCCGGATGAGGTTGTCGCTGGATACGAGAAGTTGCGAGACTCACAGTTGTCTCCTGAGGACGTGCTGAAGAGGCTGGGCTGGGCTGCTATCACCGGCTGAACAACCTTGCCCCGCCGTACCGTCTCCCGCATCCGCGTGGTTCGTGAGTGGCGGTTGCTCACGCGGCGAGCAGGCTCATCTGGGCCTGGCGGTAGCTCCTTGGCCAGCGGTCGGAAACCCAGAGGGCGTCTGCACACGGCTCCGGAGGCCTCTTGAGTCCTGGGCATGCGCCCTGGTCACAGACCTGACGATGATCCTCTTGCGTCATCCTGTCCGCGAATAGGCCGCAGTTCGGTAGTCAGGGTCGTAGTCAGCTTTGAGCGACATGCTTTGAGGACCTCACGCCGTGCAGCTACGCCAACGAGCGGATGACTGGGGAGCCGTTCACGAACTGGCGAGGCAAGCCAGGGCTCGACGTCGGCCGGCTACATCTCCCGGTTGAAGGCCAGCGTCCATCCCACACTGGCTGGGCGCCCGGGAGTCGTTGGGAGAAGATCTTCTGCCTGTTTTCTCCCAGCGCCTCCCGGTCGCCTGCCGTGGAACGGACACCCGGCGAAGTCCCTCGATCCCTTCGACTTCGATCTGGAGAAACTCGCCGAAGGCATCCCAGGCAGCAACGACGTCGCCTACGGCATCAGGCTCGACACCATGCTGTCTCAAGATCCGCGCGAACACGTACGCGCTGGATCTCCATGGAATGGGCATGCGGGATGCTATCGCGCTGCTCCACAGGACTCAGGGGCTCGCCCCGAGAGACATGACATAGGGCGCACGTTTTCCAAGTCTGTTGGTGTCGTTGAGCGGGATGTCCAGGGTTGTTCACCTCGGGCCATGGCGGTGCGACTGGTGCGGTGGGACTTGGACTGGGCCGGGTCTGAACGGCGGTGAACGCGGCTGAATGAGAGGAAACTGAGACGCCGGCGGTTTCGCGTGCGGGTCATTCCTTTGCCCGTCGGATGTCAGGCGACTGGGGATTTCACGATCGCAGTCACTCAACCACACGCTCCCTTCGGCGTGATTATGCGGGCGTTTCGCAAATGGCGTAGAAGGTCACTCCGGGGATTACACCGGCGGATTGGTTAGTCACGGCAGTGAACCAACCAGTGAGTTGAGGATAAGATTCGGCCACTTTCGTGACGGAAGTGTTGGTTTGTACGCCCCCTGATACCGGCACCAGCCCTGTTGAACATGGCACATTGGAGGCAACAGTCGAACCAGGCACGAGGGGGAGGCTCAACGCGGTAACCACCTCGCGCTCCTCCACTCCTTGAGGTCCGGTCGGTCCCGTCGGCCCCGTCGGTCCGGTCGGTCCGGTCGTACCCGGGTCACCCTGCGAGCCGGTCGGTCCGGTCGGTCCGGTCGTACCCGGGTCACCCTGCGAGCCGGTCGGTCCGGTCGTACCCGGGTCACCCTGCGAGCCCGTCGGTCCGGTCGGTCCGGTCGTACCCGGGTCACCCTGCGAGCCCGTCGGTCCGGTCGGTCCGGTCGTACCCGGGTCACCCTGCGAGCCCGTCGGCCCCGTCGGTCCGGTCGTACCCGGGTCACCCTGCGAGCCCGTCGGCCCCGTCGGTCCGGTCGTACCCGGGTCACCCTGCGAGCCCGTCGGTCCGGTTGTACCCGGGTCACCCTGCGAGCCCGTCGGTCCGGTTGTACCCGGGTCACCCTGCGAGCCCGTCGGCCCCGTCGGTCCGGTGGCGCCCTTCGGGCCCTTCTTGCAGTTGTCCTTACCCCCGCGGTTTCAATCCCCAGATTTCGTAGAGACGTTGGTTATGCGGCCCGGTCTTGTTGATCGGGCCGAGCTCGCGCTTGTTGGATGATCCGTTCGAACTCGACGGGTGGTTGCCTGCTGGCCGAGCTGTGGCGTCGTTTGGTGTTGTAGAAGTCCGCGATCCAGGTGGCGGTCTTCAGTCGCGCCTCGGCGCGGGTGGCGAAACGGTGTCGGTGGACGTATTCGACCTTGAGGACCGAGTGGAACGACTCCGCGGCGGCGTTGTCCAGGGCGGAGCCGACACGGCCCATCGACTGCACCACGCCCCACCTGCCACAAAGCTGCCTGAACGCCTCGGAGTTGTACTCCGATCCGCGGTCGGTGTGGAAAATGACGCCGTCCACTTGGCCGCCTCTGGTCGCGATCGCCATCTGCAGGGCGGCGCTGACCAGCGTCGTGTCGTGCCGGTCGCCCATCGCATAGCCCAGGGCCCGGCGGGAGAACGCGTCGTGCACGCTCGCGAGGTAGAGCTTGCCCTCGTCGGTGTCGATCTCGGTCATGTCGCCCCACCACAAGATGTTCGGCGCGATCGCGTCGAACCTGCGCAGCACCAGGTCACGTGCCGTCTTCCGCTTCCCGGGACGGGTCAGCGAACGCCGGCGGCGTGGTGGCTTGCGGCCCTGCAGGCCGAGCTCGGCCATGATGTCAGCGACGGTGTTCTGCGACACCTGCCAGCCCTCCTCCCACAAATCCAGCGTGATCCTCGGCGAGCCGTAGGTGCGGCCCGATCGGTCGAAGAAGTACGAGATCCGCTCGGCCAGCAGTGCCCGTCTGACCTCGCGTTTCGTCGGCTCGGACGGTCTGCGCCGCCACTTGTAGAACCACGCCTCCGACACCCCCAGGGCTCGACAGGAGGTGCGATGCGGAATCTTGAAATCGGTCCTCTGGTCGCTGATCACCCCGACGAGCGCCGCCGGGTCCGCAACAGCTACTTCACCCACAGGACCATGCAGCGTTTGAGGACATCACGCTCCATGACCAGCTCCTTGTTGTCCCGCTTGAGCTGGGCATTCTCCCGTCGCAACCGCGCAAGTTCCTCGCTCTCACCCGTCGGACCGGCCTTGCCGGCCGCCCGTGCCCTCGACACCCAGGTGGCCAGCGTCGTCTCGTTGATCCCGAGGTCCTTCGCGACCTGTGGGATCGGCTTGCCGGTCTCCGCCACGATCCGCACAGCCCCCTCACGGAACTCCGCGTCGAACTTCCGCCTCTTGCCCGCCATGACCCTCAACTTCCCCTGCAGTCACGGTCTCTACGCTACGAGGGGAAGGTCACGGTGTGGCGCGTCCTTGCACTTGTCGTCTGCGCCGCCCGGGCCGCTCGTCGCGCTCACGCGTTCGCCCATGCTCTGAGCCGCAGTCGCAACCGGACTGACGACCCCGGCCGCCAGGACTAGGGCGAGCGAGGTGATCGTGCCGCCGGCTCTCCACTTGGCTCGACGGGGCAGCGGTCCCAGTCGGGACTCTGTCCTGTTGTCAGGACTCATGTACGTGCTCCTTGCTTCGATCGGTTGGGGACTCCACGTCCGAACCCAAGGGCGAGCCTGCCCCTTGGGCAGCCGATCGATTGGCACACCTGGTCGACACGCAGTGATTATCAGTAGATCGGAGCAATTTAATACAGGGCTTCGACAAGCGCCTGACGCACCTCCACATACGGACGCCCGGCACGAGTGGCACGGCTGCTGCTGATCCCCGCTCCATCTTTATCCAGGAGCGCTACCAGCCTCGGCGCTGCCTTCACGTACTCGCCCGGGTCCGACGCCATGAGTCGCACCGAACAGTGCGAGACCAACGGCGTCGAGGTCGGTGGAACGGCTTTGGCCGGTGTCCTGCCCGGTTTGGGGTCGGGCATGATCAGGGGGCCGTACGCTTGCCGGCTACTCGGGCAGGCTTCACCCCTGCCCGCAATGTGTCCGAGTGGCCCCCTGGTCTTGCTCGACGCGGGACCCGAATCGGGGAGTGTGGGTAAAGCCGTGGAGTCGACCGTCCCCACCCCCGGCCTGGTCTTTTTTCGCCCCCTTGTGGGCGCGGGCGGGCGACGACGTGCGGCCCCGGTGGCGTAGACATTGAGGGGCAAGCGCGGCGGCGTCCGGCCGGCGCCGCCGCGCTGTGCGCGGCACCCTCTGATCTCTGATCAGACTGCTACCGCAGTTCAGGAGGCCGGGAAAGCAGACGCCTCAAGCGTCAACTGTGGTGTTCTCCCGAGCTTCCGCCTGCTCTCCGGTGCGCTGTGCCCTGGTGTCTTTGCAGCCTTCTGAGGGTCACTCGGACGGATGGCGAGCATGGGGCGGAGCTGGGCCCGTTGTGGTTGTTCTGCGTTACGGCGGCTGGGCTGGCGAATGATCTGGCTCGCTGACCGAAGCCCGGTCGGGCAGCGAGCGAAGCGAGCACTTGATGATGTAGGGAAAGTCTGTCCGCGCAACCATCAACTGGGACTAGACAACCGTCAACTGAGACTCGACACCCAGTGCTGCGCCTCAGTCGGAGCCGAAGGGTCAGTGGACCGACGCCAACCAGCGAACTCCCTTCGCCAGTGGTGCCTGCGGAGCTCACTCCGCCCAGCCTTGCTAGTTAGTGCCGCCTTCAAAATCAAGGTTGATTGGCTGCAGCGGCATCCGCTCCATGTAGTGGGTTGACGGTACGTCCTCCCCGACTACTTCGAACTCCACGTCGTCGATCCATACCTGTCCTGGTCCATCTAGCAGGATCCCAAAGGCGATGACAGCGCTCGTTTCAGGGACGGCAAGGACGACGGCATGCCTCTGCCAGCCACGGGTGCCCGATATCCTCCGGTCCGGGTCCTGCATGTTGTCGAACGCGAGTGACTTGCCGTCCCCGTCATCAACCCTCATCCAGAGGCCAGCCCAGCCAAGCACTTCAGCCGTTCTGATCAGAGCTGAAACCCGCACACGCGTCCCGTGATAGGTGTCGGCCTTGAAGCGTTGCATCAGCGTCGCGAAGCCAACGGGGTCGTGGCATGAGCGGACGAAGCCGCTGGCCCGGCCGGCGTGGAAGACGTTGTGGTCGATGCCCAGCTCGTAGTTCGCGATGTCGTCGCCACCATCCATCCACCCCCTGGGCAACTCGTCGCGAAACCGAGGTTCTGACCTGCGTAGGTCAAGGTCCGCCAGGATGATCGATGTCTCGGCTCTAGTCTTCTCAGCTTCGGCATCGAGTTTCCTGATCTCGGCTGTCGCTCGTTGTCTCGTCGTCCAGTAGGTGGTCAGAGCCACGACGACCCCGCCGAAGATGGGTCCGAGCAGCCCAGCAAGCGAAAGCCCCACCGGATCCCCCTCCCGGATGCTTTCGCACTTCTACCCAGTACGGATGGCCTCCTCACCCGCAGGCATCTGGCATCACTGATCACCTCTGTCTACCGTCAGCGTCGGCGGCTACGCTGGTGCGGGCCAGTTCATGAGACAGGGAGAGTGCTACGGGGATGGGACCGAAGTCGGAGCGGGTCTACCGCACGATTCGTGAATGGATCGAGGCAGGGAAGTATCCGGCCGGCGCGAAACTTCCCTCCGAGCGAACCATGTCGGAAGACCTGGACATCGGGCGCACGCAACTCCGGCAGGTGCTCGCGAAGTTGGTCGCTGAGCGTGTGATCGAGGTGCATGGGCGCAGCTCCTATCGCGTTCCCTCGCGAACGGTAAGCGTTGACACGCCGGGTGAGCTGGAGCCGTGGACCATCCACGGTGAGCGCACGGTGTACGACAACGAGTGGGTGAAGCTTGCCCTCGTCGACGTGGAGCCTCCTGGCGTCGAACGTTTCGAGCATCATGTGGTGCGACTGCATCACGTCGCGATCACAGCTGTGCTGGATGACCAGGACCGCGTGCTCATGCTGTGGCGATATCGCTTCGTTCCAGATGCCTGGGGTTGGGAGCTTCCTGGTGGCATCGTGGATGAGGGCGAAGATGCAGCCACAACTGCGCTGCGCGAGTTCGAGGAAGAGACGGGCTGGCGTCCAGACTCGCTGCGGCATGTCGTCACGTACCAGCCAATGGTTGGCATGGTCGATTCCCCACACGAGATCTACGTAGGACGTGGTGCCAAGCACATCGGCGAGCCCACGGACATCGAGGAAGCTGGGCATGTTGCCTGGGTGCCGCTCGCCGACATTCCGGTATTGATGGCACGGGGTGAGCTCATGGGATCGGGCACCTTGGTCGCGCTACTTCACCTCCTCGCCTCCCGCGGTGAAGACGCGTCTACAGCTCCTGCGTGATCTGCTCTATCCGTCGGCGGTGGCGTACTGATCCAGTGCGATTGGCCAACAGTCGGGCCTGCCGTAGATGGTCCTGCGCCTGGTCGAACTCCCCACGTGCGAGGTGTGCCTGAGCGAGGTCGCATCGCAGGCCGGCTGTAGCGCGGATGAACGTTGGATCTACGGCATCTAGCGCTGTATAGAGGTCGCTGACCGCTTCGTCATCACCCAAAAGCGCGAGTGCATTCCCGCGCCACCGGGCCAGATGACCGTGGTTGAGGAAGATGCTGAGCATGTCGGGATCGCGGGCCTCCTCGCCCTCGGGCAGGCAGCTCACCGCCCGTTCAAGGGCCCGGCGGCAGTCCTCGGCAAGTCCGGCCTTCGCGGCTATCTCTGCCTCAGCCGCATACAGCCATGCTCGGAGCCTCGGCGATAGTCGGTGCCCGCCTACCCGCTGGGCGTTGCGCACAAGCTCAACTGCAATTGCTGGTCGCCCAGCATCACAGAGAACATAGGCCTGTTCTGCGGTGGCATGCGCGAGATACATCGGCTCGTCGGCCTCCTGGGCGGCATGCTTCCCTAACTCGTAATGCCTCCAAGCCCGTTCAACCGCTCCCACATCGAGGGCTTGCCAGGCTGCAAGTGTTGCGGCGCCGGCCAAGGCTCGGGCCACAGGGCGGCGCGTTTCTGGAAGTACCGCGAAGGTCAGCGCGTCTTCTAGCGTCGTGAGATGCCCAGTCATCTGATCGACCAGGCTTGATGCTCCCATTTGGCGATCGACGGTGCGAAGTAGTTCGGTCTGGTCCATGAACGTTTCCACCATGGTGAGACTGACGCTGCGCGCCGCATCGATGCGGTTCACGAGCTCGCCGTAGCCATCGGCTTCCGCAGGAGCCTCTGAGGGCGCAGCGCGGCCGAATAGTTCATGGTCGGTGACACCCAAGAGCGCGCGCAGGATCCTTGCGTACCTCTCGCTGATCGTGCGCCTTCCGTTCTCCCACTCAGAGACGTAGACGTGCAGGCTCGCGGTCGACGCGACGCTGAGCATGTGCTGGCGCGCATGCCGCTCGATCTCACGTACTAGGCGCTCTTGCGACCACTCCCGTGTTTGCCGCGCTGTACGAAGTCCGTTCGTCACCTACACCCCCTGCGTGTGAGTACGAGAGTGCCCCCAAAGCAGCATGCCTCACATCAGCGCAGGTCGGCAGGGGTTAACAGCGACTGGATTAACCCCTGTTGGCTACCGCGCAGTTGAACCTCGATGTTCTCTGGAGTTGTCGCAGGAAGGCGAGTTGAGGAGCCGGAAGGCGACAACCGCTTGACATCTGGTGCGCACCAGATGCAACCTATTGGTGCGCACCAGTTGGGAGCACGAAGAGCCCCAACGGCCTCCGCCGTCAGGGCCCCCATCAACGCACGGAGCGGCGTCCACCGCCAAGTAGTCCGCCGCTCCCGCCCCTCAGACAAGGGAGTTCAATTATGCGCAAGATCCCCGTGAAAACCGAAGCCATGACGGTGATGCTCATCCAGGCCCCCGAGCCCAAGGTCAAGAACCGGGAGACCGGAGAGATCGCGAAGGACAAGCAGTCGGGCAAGGTTCTGTACAACGTGAACGTGGCCGTGATCGTGGACGGTCGCCCCGACGCTGAGACCGTCGTGGTCGCCGAGGACGGCATTCAGCCGGACCTGTTCCCCGGTTCCCCGGTGGCTCTGCCCGGTCTGGTGGCCACCCCGTGGGAGAACGAATACGGGCACGGCATCAGCTACCGCGCCACTGCCGTGATGGCTGCAGAGGTTCCGGCCGCCTCGAACGGCAAGGCCTGATCGCCATGAGCGGAGGAACGCTCTTAGCACTGGCGGTCATAGCAACCGCTCTGCTCCTGGTCGCCCGGGTCAAGGCTCCCGCCGTGTACTGGACGCTGGTCGGTCTTCCGGCCGCTCTGTACCGGGTCCTGTCCTCCTACCGCCGGACGATGGAGGCGTGTGAGCTGACCGTTGCTCCGCCCTGGTGGCGGGTGTTCGCCCACAAGCTGTCCGCCGGCGACACGGTGACCCGGCCCGGCATTCCTAAGGTTCGCGGGATACGCCCCACCGCCACAGGGCTCCGCCTCCGGCTGCGGCTGGCTGCGGGCCTTGCCCCGGAAGACGTGGTCAAGTCGGCCGAACGGCTGCGGCACGCCTGGGGCATCTACTCCGTCCACGTGGCCGAGATCAAACCCGGCGTGGTCGAGCTGCGGCTGACGGGATTCGACATCCTCGCCCGCGTACGGATGCCGCGCCGCCTGCCCTGCGGTCCTCTGTCCGTCACTGTCGCCCTGCGGGAAGACGGCCTGCCCTACGTGCGCAACTACCAGGACATCCCGCACTCCCTCACGCTGGGTGCCAACCAGTCCGGCAAGTCGATGCACCAGCGCTGCCTGATCAAAGGGCTCGCGCCGCTGGATGTCGCCCTGGTCGGGATCGACTGCAAGCGCGGCGTGGAACAGGCCCCGTTCGCCCCGCGCCTGACCGCACTCGCCATCACCCCCGATCAGGCCGATGGGCTGCTGGATGCGCTGGTCGCGGAGATGGAAGAGCGCTTCGACCTGCTGTGCCTGCACCAGGGCATCTCCCCGGGCACGCAGCTGGAGGACATCACCTCGGACATCTGGGGGCTGCCGAGGAAGCTGCGCCCGGTTCCCATCGTGGTGCTGATCGATGAGATCGCCGAACTGTTCCTGAGCACGTCCAGGGAGGACGGTTTCCGCCGGGATCGGATGGTGACCCAGCTGGTCCGCCTCGCGCAGCTCGCCCGTGCGGTGGGGATCTATCTGGAGGTGTGCGGGCAGCGCTTCGGCTCGGAACTCGGCAAGGGCGCAACGGCCTTGCGGGCTCAGCTCACCGGCCGGGTGGTGCATCGCTGCAACGACAAGCAGACCGCCGAAATGGGCCTGGGCGACATCAACGAACTCGCTGTCGTGGCCGCTACCGCGATCGCCGCCGAGCGTGCCGGTACCGCCATCGCGGGTGATTCCTCGGGCGGCTGGTCCCGCATCCGCACACCGAAGACGAGCTTGGGTGAAGTCGCCGCTGTGTGCCGCGAGTTCGCGCACCTGACGCCGCAGATCACGGCCCTGGAAGCGTTCCGCCCGGCGGCCAATATCCCCGCCCCGGCTCCCGCCGCACCCACGGTGACGATCCCGGCCACCTGGTAACACCCCTCTGCTCCGCACGGTCGGCGTGACCGCCTCGCGCCAGGTCCCTACCCCCGCCATGCCCGAAAGGAGGACACCCCGTGGCCGCACGAAAACCCACCAGCGCCCGCAAGACAGCGAAGAAGCAGCCGTGTCCGGACTGCCAGACCGGTCAGGTCTCCGAGTCCTTCCAGGTCGGCGCCCGCAGCAAGCGGGAGAGCAGCGACCGGCAGGAAGCCCTCTGCCTGACCTGCTTCGGCACCGGCCAAGCCCCGACCGAGTAGATCCACGCCAGGTGCCGGGCGGCAGGACCTGTGAGCCCCGCCCGGCCCCGGCCCAACTCTCAAGGAGGTGAAGACTCGTGACCCGCTCGATCCGTCCCGATGCCGTGCTCATCCAGGCCGTGATCGCCGGTGCCCTGTCCTTCGCCCACCTGCACGACATCGCCGCCGCTGCGGGACAAGCCGGCTGGAAAGCCTGGGCCTACCCCATCTCCGTGGATCTGCTCCTGGTCGCGGCCTGGCGACGCCTGCGCATCCTGCGCGCCGCAGGGGAGCCGACCCGTGCCGCGTGGACCTGGTTCGCCGTCGCACTCGCCGCATCCCTCGGCGCGAACGTTGCCACCGCGGGACTGCTCGACCTGAACAACGTTCCGGCGTGGCTGCGGATTCTGGTGGCCGGCTGGCCCGCGCTCGCGTTCCTCGGCGGCACCCTCCTCGTCCACACCCCCGACCACCAGGCCACCGACACGGCCCCGGCCTCATCTGCCGAACCGGCTGCGGATGTTGCGCTCACCCGTGACGCACCGGTCCCGGCGCCCGAGGCCGATCCGGTTCCAGCGCTGCCGCCTGCCACACCGGTCCCGGCCGCGCTTCTCGCGCATGCCCGGAAGGTCGCCGACGCGCATCGGGCCTCGACAGGTACCGCGATCGATCCAGAGATCCTGCGTGTCCGCCTCGGCGTGCCCGGCCCGATGGCCGATGCCCTCGCCCTCCAACTCACCGGAAAGGACTGACCGCCGTGAACGTCGAACTGCCGCTGATCGCCGTGGTCGCCATCTTCGGCTACTTCGGAATCAAGATCATGCGTCCGCCGACCTGGCTGATCGTCGTGCTGCTCCTCGGCGGCTTCCTCCTCGCCGACACGTTCCTCGCCCCGGCGATCGAGTCCGGCACCAAAGCCGGCGTCGACGTCGTCAACGGCACCACCAAGTAACCAGCCCAGAAGGGAGAACCCATCATGTTCCGCCCGCGTATCCCGACCATGCCGACACCGACCGGCCTCGTCGCCCCGATCGTCCACCCGGCCCCGCTCGACCAGCAGCACCAGCACGCCGCCGCGTGTGCCTGCCAGCACCCCGCCCCGGCACCTGCTCCGGGCCCCGCTCGCGCCGTGCCCGCGGTCCGGCTCACCCCGACCGGCCTCCTGGTCGCCATAGGTGGTGGTGCCGCGGTCGTCCTCGTGGTCGGCGCGGTCCTGGTCTCGCTGCTGCTCGCCGTCGCCGTCACCGCCGCATCGGTCGCGGTCTGTGCCGTGGTCCTTCGCTCCATGGTCAACCCGCGTCAGCGCTGACCGGCCCTCCGGGCGGCCTCGATACCGCCAAGCATCCGCCTCCCCGGACGGCCAAGCCCCTACCCGATCACTGAACCGGAAGGAATCTCCATGATGCCCGACCGCACGGATCGTGCCGCCCGGATCTGCCCGGACTGCGACGGCTTCCCCGTCGTCGCCATCACCACCGGCACCCGCAACCAGGACGGCACCCGCACCACCCTCCCCGTCGTCTGCCCGGCCTGCCACGGCACCGGCCACGCCCCCCTCTGGCTCGTCACCACCCGCCGCCCCCTCGTGGCCCCTTCCGGGCAGGAGGCGCTGCGGTGACGCGCCGATCCGCCACTTCCCGGCCCACCTCGATCCATCTGTTCTGCGGCGCCGGTGGGGACTCCGACGGGTTCCGCCGCGCCGGCTTCGACGTCGTGCTCGGTGCCAACCACTGGGCACGCGCGGTGGAGACGCACGCGGCCAACTTTCCTGAGGCGGAACACCTCTGCGTGGACCTGGACCACTACGACATGCGGCGCCTGCCCAAAGCCCGGGTCCTGGTCGGTTCCCCGATCTGCACCGAGGGCAGCCCCGCCGACGGCATCAGCCGCCCCAAGCCACCGCCCACACCCGGACAACTCGATCTGCTGGAAGAAGGACCCATCCAGGACGCCGCCTGGGAGCGCACCCGGGCCACCGCCTACGACATCCTGCGCGCCGCCGAGGTCCACAACTTCGACGCCGTCGTGTGCGAGAACGTCCCCCGCTTCGCCACCGCCTGGCCGCTGTTCTCCTGGTGGCTGCACGCCTGGGAGATCCTGGGCTTTCGCCACCAGATCGTGTCCGTCACCGCCGCCCACATCGGCGCGGACGACAACCCGCACGCCCCGCAGTGGCGGGACCGCATCTTCATTGTCTTCACCCGACGGGAGTTGCGGGCACCGAACCTCGACGTCCGCCCGCCCGCCTGGTGCCCGGTCTGCCAACAGGACGTGCCCGCGGTCCAGTCCTGGCGCAACGGCCGCAAGATCGGCAAATACCGCCAGCAGTACGACTTCCGCTGCCCCAACCCCGGCTGCCGCCACCAGATCGTCGAACCCTACGTACGGCCCGCAGCAGGGGCGATCAACTGGTTAGACCCCGGTATCCGGATCGGCGACCGGCCCACCCAGGGCATGAAGCCGCTGGCCGCTTCCACCCTGCGCAAGATCCGCCTCGGCCTGGACAAGCACCGGGTGCCGTCGGTCGTCACGGTCAACCACAGCGACCAGGGCGACGGACGCGCCTTCCCCGCATTGGCCGCGCCTTTGCCCACCCGCACGGTCCGGATCGGGGACGGGATCGCCATCCCGCCGTTGCTGGTCCCGGTCGGCGGCAGCTGGAACACGGACGCGGCGGCCGTCA
Organism: Streptomyces sp. NPDC048479; assembly: GCF_040651435.1. NCBI lineage: Bacteria > Bacillati > Actinomycetota > Actinomycetes > Kitasatosporales > Streptomycetaceae > Streptomyces > Streptomyces sp. NPDC048479. Next base: position 2,313 of record NZ_JBEZKA010000060.1, on the reverse strand, counting down.
CCGTGCCCCTGCGGACCCGCACCACCCGCGAGAGCGAAGCGCTGCTGCTGCCCGCTCCGTTCATCACCGAGCACCGCGGCGGCGGCTCCACCACGAGGGGAGTCGGTGACCCGCTGGCCGCGATCACCGCCGGGGGCAATCACCACGGCCTGGTCATCCCCTATCGCAGGGGCGGTCCGACCACGACCGGGACACCGCTGCACACGATCGCCACCCGTGAGTCGGCCGGCGTGGTCCTGGGCACCGAGCACGCCCCGGACTTGATCGAGGTGGAGGACTGCTACTTCCGGATGCTGTCCGCCCGCGAGCACTTGCGTGCCCAGCGCTTCACCGACGACTACACCGTCATGGGCCACGGGGGAGAGCAGACCAAGCAGGCCGGAAACGCCGTGCCCGCCAACGTCGCCCAGTGGATCGCCTCAGCCCTGCTGGAGGTGCTCTGATGACCCGCCTCCCCGAGCACGACGGCACCCCTGTCCTGGCGCTGACGCTGTGGCAGCCCTGGGCCTCCTGCGTCGCCTACGGCACGAAGAGGATCGAGAACCGCAGCTGGCCCACCGACCACCGCGGCCTGGTCCTCATCCACGCCGGACGCACCACCGACCCGAACGCCAAAGACATGCCGCTGGGCCGCCCGTTCCTGCGCCGACCCTTCCCCCGAGGTGCGATCGTCGCCGTCGCCCGCCTGGAGGGCTGCCACGAGGACGACGGCTGGTGCACCCTGTGGTCCGCTCGCGGCCGGTGGCACTGGCGGCTGACCGGCGTCGTCCCGCTCGCCCGGCCGCTGCCCTGGCCCGGCGCACGTGGACTGTGGACCCCGGCCTCCGGCCTGCTCGCCTCCCCGCCCGTTGCTGACGCTCTGGGGGCTGCCCGTGGCTGACACGCTCGATCCGACCATCCTGGGCGACCTGCTCAGGGTGGCTTCGGCCCCCGACTTCGACCGCTGGCAAGATCAGATCAAGAGGACCGGCGGATGCGCACAGCCCATCCACCTCACCGGCTGGACTCTGACCCGCGACAAGACCTCCGGGCAGGTCCTGCACACGTACTCCACTCAGGATGAGCCCGGCGGCCGGCTCCGCATCGCCTGCGGCAACCGCCGCGCCTCCCGCTGCCAGCCCTGCGCCTACCTCTACGCCGGGGATGCCTACCGGTTGGTGCGTGCGGGCTTGGCCGGCGACGACACCATGAACATCCCGGCTGCCGTACGCGAGCGGCCCCGCGTCTTCACGACCCTGACCGCTCCCTCCTTCGGGCCGGTCCACAACCGTCCTGACACCGGCCGCTGCCGCTGCGGCACCCGCCACTCCGAGGACGACCCCACCCTCGGGACAGCTCTCGATCCGACCACGTACGACTACGCCGGGGCGGTGCTGTTCAACAACCACGCCGGGGAGCTGTGGCACCGGTTCATCAACCGGCTGCGCCGCGAACTCGCAGCCTCCGCCGGGCTCACACAGAACGCGTTCAAGGAGACGGCTCGGCTGTCCTTCAACAAGGTCGCGGAATTCCAGAAGCGCGGGGCGATCCACTTCCACGCCATCATCCGCATCGACGGACCAGACGGGCCCGACACGCTTCCGCCCCAGTGGGCCACCACCGAGCTCCTCACCCGCTGCATCGAGGCTGCCGCAGCACACCCCTACGTCACCGCGAAGGTGCCCGCTGCCGGTGACCAGCCTGTTCGCACCCTGCGCTGGGGCACTCAGCTCGACATCCGACCCATCAAGGCCTTCGACGACGGCGACGACATCAGCGAAGGCGCGGTGGCCTCCTACATCGCCAAGTACGCCACCAAAGCAGCCGAGACCACCGGCACCCTGGACCGCCGCGTCGGTGAACTCGCCGAACTCGACCAGCACCACGTGCCCGATCACGCCCGCCGGCTCATCCGCGCCTGCTGGAACCTCGACCCGATCTACCCGGACCGGAAGCTGTGGGCCTGGGCTCACATGCTCGGCTTCCGCGGCCACTTCCTCACCAAGAGTCGCCGCTACTCCTCCACCTTCGCCGAACGGCGTCAGGTCCGTGCCGACTACCGCGCCACCGAGCAACGCCGAACCCTCGGCCTCCCCGAACCCGACACCACCCTCGTGCTCGCCGACTGGCGCTACGCCGGCCACGGCCACACACCCGGCGAATCCGCCCTCGCCGCATCCATCGCCGAAGACATCCGGATCAACCGAGAAACCGCCCGCGAAGCCATGGCAATGGGGGAGTGAGGGGCCCTGCGCTTCTCGGACAGCGGTGTTGAGGGTTCTCCTTATGCCGCTGCCTGCAACTCCTCGTATTCGGCGTGGACTTCTGCGGGAG
>NZ_JBEZKA010000059.1:0-17761 GCF_040651435.1 Streptomyces sp. NPDC048479 | reverse complement strand
CGGACGCCCTCCCCAAACACAACGTCGGCCTTCACGACCCCAACCGAGTCATGAAGGCCGACGTCACGCGCAGGGCCGAATTCGCCAACGGCGTCTCCCTGATGATCCGGCCCCACACCTCTTGCTCAGGGGCTCAGCCCCGCCTGGGTGGCCTGATGCCGCGGAACTCCCAGTCACCGCCGAGCGCGGTGGAGAGCACCTCCTCCGACTCGGTGGGCTGCGCGCCGACGTCCGCGCGGATCGCGGTCGGGCCGCTGACGATGTGGTTGGTGAGCCGGCCGAGGCCCTCGACCTCCACCTCGACGACATCGCCGGGCTTGACGGGCCGCGAGTTTGCCGGCGTGCCGGACAGCAGAACGTCGCCGGGGAACAGGGTGATCGTGCGGGCGATGTCGGCGACGAGATAGTGCATGTCCCACTTCATCTCGTCGGTCGAACCGTCCTGGACGACTTCGCCGTTGACGTATGTGCGCAGCCGCTTGCCGTGGAAGTCCCAGTCGGTGACCAGGCCGGGGCCGAGCGGGCAGAGCGTGTCGGAGCCCTTGACGCGCAGCATGGAGCCGGCGTCGGTGTCGCGGAAGTCGTGCAGGCCGTAGTCGTTGGCGACGGTGTAGCCCGCGATGTACTCCCCCGCCCGGTCCGGCGCGATGTTGCGGCAGGTCCGGCCGATGACGATGGCGACCTCGCCCTCGTAGTTGAGCCACTTGCAGCCCTCGGGGCGGACGACGGCGCCCTGATGGGCGTTGAGCGACGACGTCGGCTTGTGGAAGTACGTCGGTGTGTCCGGGAGGCCGATCCGGAACTCGTCGACCCGGCTGCGGTGGTTGAGATGGACCGCGACGATCTTGGACGGGACGACCGGCGGCAGATGCCGAGCCTGGTCGGCCTTGACCCGGCGGCCGTCGCCGGCGACCAACTCGTCGCCGTCGCGGACGGTCTCGACGACGGCGCCGTCCAGGAGGATGCGGCGGTACTCGGACGTCTCAGCCATGTCAGCTCTCCTGGTCGGCGTGCGGGTCGCGGTGGTGGTACGGGTCGTGGCGCAGGCCGGGTGCGGCGTTGGGGGCGCCGGTCCCGGTCCAGCCGTCGGCCGGGCGGTCGAACCACAGATGCGCCTGGCCGGTGCCGATGGCGTTCTCGTACTCCCCGTACTGCCGGGCCGTGGCGATGCACTCACTCTCGCCGAGGGCGCCCGCCATCATCAGATAGTGGAAGAACTTCGCCTCGGGCCTGTGCTTCCAGAACTCCGGCATGGTCTCAAGGACCTTGGCGTGGCGGCCCTCCTTGAACCAGGCGATGCGCTCGTAGTCGGCCTCCCGGGCCCCGGCGCTGAAGATGTGGGAGGGGTCACTGGGCTCGTGGTGGCGCAGCTCCCGCAGCGGCCAGAAGGTGTGCGACAGGGCGCCGGAGGCGATCAGCAGCACCTTGCGGCCGGGGGTCGCGGCGATGCCGTCGGCGAGGGCGCGGCCGAGCCGCAGGTGGTCCTGCATATCGCCGGTCTGGCAGACGCCTATGGTGACCCAGCGCTTGTCGGGCAGGCCTTCACCCAGGTACTTCCACAGGTTGATGGTGGCGTAGTAGATCGGCAGATAGACGTCGTCGACAGCGGTGATCCAGGTGCCGTGCTTCTCGGCGAACTGCGCGACGTTGTGGGCGAGTTCGGGGTCGCCCGGGAAGTCGTACGGCATACGGCGCATCCCGCGCGGCAGCTCTTCGGAGGTGAACAGGCCGGCGCGGCGGTCCTGGGCGGTGATGACGAACTCGACGGTGGTTGCCCAGTGCGAGTCCAGGACGACGACAGTGTCGTAGTCGGCGGTCTCGAAGACGTCCCGGCGCAACTGCTGAAGGCCGGTGACAAGGGTGATCTCCTTGCCGTCGTTCAGCTCGAACCGGTCCTCCTGCGAGAGCACGATGGTGGGGACGTGCGAAAGCAGTCCCGCGCCGACGATCTCACCCATGTTCCCGCCATCCCTTCGGTGCCGTCACGCTGTTCTTGATGTCGCAGTAGAAGTCGAAGCTCCAGGTGCCGCCCTCACGGCCGATACCGGAGTGGCGGGAGCCGCCGAACGGCGCCTGCAGGTCTCGTACGAAGAAGCAGTTGACCCAGACCGTGCCCGCGACGAGCTGTGCGGTGACGCGCTCGGCGCGCTCGCGGTCGCCGGTGACGACGGTGGCGGCGAGGCCGAAGCGGGTGTCGTTGGCGAGGGCGACCGCTTCGTCCTCGGTACCGAAGGTCTGCAGAGTCAGGACGGGGCCGAAGACCTCCTCCTGGACGATCTCGCTGTCCTGCGCCACGTCGGCCAGCAGCGTCGGCCGGTAGTAGAGGCCGCCCAGCTCGGTGTTGGGGCCGCCGCCGATGACGGCGCGTGCGCCGGCCGCGAACGCCCGCTGCACAAAGCCGTCGATCTTCTCCAGCTGGCGCGAGTGGATGTTGGGGCCGATGCCGGTGGCCTCGGCGCGTGGGTCGCCCTGCCCGAGCTGTTCGGCTTTGGCCACGAAGCGCCGGGTGAACTCATCGGAGATCGAGTCCTCGACGAGGATGCGGGTGGCGGCCAGGCACACCTGTCCGGCGTTGTCGTACTGCTCCACGGCCAGGTCGACGGCGAGGTCGAGGTCCGCGTCCGCGAAGACCAACAGGGGTGATTTGCCGCCCAGTTCGAAGCTGGCGGGTGTCAGGTTGACGGCGGTCGCGGCGGCAATCGTGCGAGCCGTGGGCACCGAACCGGTGAAGCTGACGCGCCGCACGTCCGGGTGGGAGACAAGGGCGCTGCCGGCCTCGGAGCCGTACCCCTGGAGGATGTTCAGGACGCCGGCCGGGAGTCCCGCCTCGGCTGCGATGTCCGCGAGCAGGGATGCGGTGAGCGGGGACCACTCGGCGGGCTTGAGGATCACGGTGTTCCCGGCGGCGAGAGCCGGGGCGATCTTCCAGGTCGCGAGCATCAGCGGCGCGTTCCACGGCGTGATCAGGACGCAGGGGCCGGCCGGGTCCCAGGAGACGTGGTTGGTGTGACCGCGTGTGTCGAAGTCCTCGTGGCCGAGCCGGAGCAGCCAGTCCGCGAAGAAGCGGAAGTTGTGCGCGACGCGCGGCATGACGCCGCGGCGGTGGGAGCGCAGCAGGGCGCCGTTGTCATGCGTTTCGACGATCGCCAGGTCCTCGATGCGTTTCTCGACGCCGTCGGCGATGGCGTGCAGGATGCGGGCGCGTTCGGCTTGCGGGGTGCCGGCCCAGGCGGGGAAGGCGCCCTTGGCGGCGGCGACGGCCGCCTCGGCCTCGGTCGCCGTGCCGCGGGCGATCTCGCCGAGCGTGCCGCCGTCGATGGGCGAGACGTCGGTGAACGTCTCGGCGGAGGCAACGCGCTCGCCACCGATCCAGTGCCGGGTGTCGACGGCGACGCCGGCGACGGTGGTGATGTGTCCGGTCATGTCCAGGTGCTCCAGGTGCTGCGGGTTGTGATGAGGAGTGCGGGCGCCGCTGGAAGAGGAGCCTCGCCGGTGTTTGAGGCGCGGGGTCCGGGGCGGAGCCCGTCCTGCGGCGGCAAAGAGGGGCGGGAGAGCTTGCCGTAGGCGCCTACTCGGCCCGGGACGTGCCGGACTCCAGCACATGCCCGCCGTCCCAGACCGCCCCCACCTGCCGGTAGTACGCCGCGATCGGCTCCCGTACCTCCAGCCGCGCCAGTTCCTCCGTCGGCGCCTCGAACAGCTCGAGCTCGGCCTCGCCCCGCCAGGCCTGCCCTGCCTCGAAGGACGCGGCGCCGGTCTCGATGAGCTCGTCCAGCGCGAGCCCTTTGCCCTTCTCGACGGAGGGGAGCCAGCGGTGGTGGGCCATGGGGTGTCCGTTGACGAATCCGTTCGTCTCCGACTCCTCCCGCAGCGTCACCACAGCCTGCGCGAGGCGTCGGTCGGCAGCCGCGAGCGTCGCCCCGAAGCGGGCGCCGGCCTCGATCCGCGGGGCGGGCCCGTACGGATGCGGACGGGTCTGATGGATCGAGCCGAGCTTCTTCGGGTAGCCCTGGTGCAGCCCGCGGGCGATCGCGAAGTCCTTGTCGACCCAGATGTAGACGCAGCGCGAGTACGTTCTCCCCCGGTAGGAGCAGCGGACCACAGCGAAGGCCTCCTTGTACTGGGAGCGCACCGGGTCGAGCAGCTCCTCGCGGGAGCCGGAACAGGACTGCCAGTCGGCCCAGATGAGGGCAACCGCACCCGGGTCCTCGTCGGCGAGCTCCAGCGGTTCGGGGAGCAGTTCGCGCACCCGGGCGGGATCGGTGCGGTACTCGACGGTGAGGAGGTCCCCGGAGTAGTGCCATGGGGGCGAAGGGATGAGCGATGAGCTGCCCGTCGCCGTCTTGGGGTGGAAGTAACCGCGCGTCAGCGACACGATGTCTCCTCGATGGGATGCGGGCAGCCGTTGAATTCGTTTGGATCCAAATAACAGTCTCCCCGCACCCTCCGTCAACCCCGCCCACCACCCGATTCACTTCCGCCGGAGCGATCCGCGCGGGAGGCTTGCCAGGGAGGGCCCCACAGAATACGTTTGACCCCAAACGGAACGCGGGACGACCGGAAGGGGCACACAGTGTCCACCCACCCCTCCCCCTCACATCCGGGCGCCACACCGGAGGAACTCGCCGCTCTCGCGGACGAGCTCTCCACCCAGGGCATCGACCTCGTCCGGGTGCTGTGGAGCGATCTGCACGGAGTCGCCCGGGGCAAAGAAGTGCACGTCAGCGAGTTGTCGCGGTTTGCCGGGCCCGGCCTGTCCTTCTGCCAGGCCGTCATGGTCACCGACCTCGGCGGAAACCCGCTGGACCTGTCCGAGAGCTCGGGAAGCGGCTGGCCCGACGCCCACGCCCGGATCGATCCGACCACGCTCGCGATACCCGGCTATGCGCCCGCAACCGCGTTCCTGCTCGCCGACGTCACGGACTCGTCGGAGAACCGCGCCCCGTTGCATCTGGACCCGCGCGGACTGCTGCGCAACCAGGTCGACCGGCTCGCCCGCCGCGGCCTGAATGCCGTAGCCGCGCCCGAGCTGGAGTTCTATCTGCTGGCCCCGGACCCGGAAGCGCCGCACGGCTGGCGGCAGTACTCCGAGCACGACAGCGCCGGATACGTGGTCGGAGCTGCGTACGACCCCGACTCCCTGCTCCCGCTGCTGATCCGCGAATGCCATGCGCTCGGGCTGCGCGTCCAGACCGGAAACCAGGAGTTCAGCGGCGGCCAGTTCGAGATCAACCACACGCACGGACCGGCGCTCGAGGCCGCGGACCGGGCTTTCCTCTTCAAGTACGCCGTGAAAGAGATCGCGGCGGCACACGGCCTCCGGGCCACCTTCATGGGCAAGCCCTTCGCAGACAAGGCGGGCAGCGGACACCACGTCCATGTGTCGCTCGTGGACAATAATGGCGGGAATCTCTTCGCCGATCCGTCGGGCGAGGGCGGTGTCAGCATCCTCGGACAGTCCTTCCTCGCCGGCGTGCTTGAGCACGCACCGGCGCTCACCGCCCTGCTCAACCCCACCGTCAACGCCTACAAGCGGCTCGCCTCGCCCGACTCTCTCGCGCCCACCACCGCCAACTGGGGCTACGACAACAGGACCGCTTACGTACGGATCCCGCCCGAGCGCGGCCCCGGCACCCGGCTCGAGGTTCGCGTCGCTGACGGCGCCGCAAACTCCTACCTCGTCATCGCGGCCCTGCTCGCAGCGGGACTGGACGGAATCGATCGCGAACTGGTCCCGCCCCCGTCTCTCACGGAGAACCCGCGCACCGAGGATGTACCGCCGCTGCCGTCCTCGTTCGGCAGTGCCCTCACCGCCCTGGAGGAGGACAAGCTCCTCGGCGAAGCGCTGGGACCCCGGTTTGTCGAGGTCTTCATCGCCCTGAAGCGCCAGGAACGCGCCCGTTTCGAACGCGCGGTCACCGACTGGGAGTTCCGCGAGTACGCACGCATGCTCTGACCACTGTACGAAGGGAAACACATGGACCTGCAGCACTGGCTCCGCGAAGCGGCACGAGCCAACCAGGAGTGGTCGGCAGGCTTCGGCTCGTACACGACGCACCCGTCACTCGCCGTCGAGGACGGTCGATTCGCCGAAGTTTTCGGGGAGTTCACCGAGCGGCTGAAGGACAACTATCCCTTCTTCCACCCGCGCTACGCCGGGCAGATGCTCAAGCCCCCGCACCCGGCCGCCGTGGTCGGCTATGTCACGGCCATGCTGATCAACCCCAACAACCACGCGCTGGACGGCGGTCCGGCCACAGCAAAGATGGAACGCGAAGTGGTCCAGCAGCTGGCCACGATGTTCGGCTTCGGCACGCATCTCGGCCATCTCACCACCAGCGGGACCGTCGCCAACCTGGAGGCGCTCTTCGTCGCCCGCGAACTACATCCCGACCGGGGCGTCGCCTACAGCGCGGAGGCCCACTACACCCACGGCCGGATGTGCGGCGTCCTGGGTGTCGAGGGGTACGCGGTGCCCACAGACGACCGTGGCCGAATGGATCTGGACGCCCTCGAAGAGCTGCTGCGCACGGGCCGCGTCGGCACGGTCGTACTCACGACGGGCACCACCGGCCTCGGCGCGATCGACCCCGTCCATCAGGCGCTCGCCCTGCGGGAGAAGTACGGGGTACGCATCCATGTCGATGCCGCCTACGGAGGCTTCTTCACGCTGCTCGCCGGCGCCGAGGGAGCGGCCGGACTGCCCGATGCCCCGTGGCGCGCCATCGCCCGCTGCGACTCGGTGGTGGTCGACCCGCACAAGCACGGGCTCCAGCCGTACGGCTGCGGCGCGGTCATCTTCGCCGACCCCGACGTGGGGCGCTTTTATCTGCACGACTCGCCGTACACGTACTTCACCTCCACGGAACTGCATCTCGGCGAGATCAGCCTGGAGTGCTCCCGTGCCGGCGCCTCGGCCGCGGCCCTCTGGCTCACCTTCCAGCTGCTGCCGCCCACGACCGAGGGCCTGGGCAACGTCCTCGCCGCCGGCCGCCGCGCCGCCCTGCGCTGGTCGGAACTGATAGAGGCTTCGGACGCCCTGGAGCTGTACCAGTCCCCCGAGCTCGACATCGTGTCCTACTTCCCCGCGACCGACCCCTCCGCCCTCTCCGCCATCGACACAGCCTCGGAACGCGTGCTCCAGCAGGGCATGACCGAGCAGGACCCGGTCTTCCTCAGCACTCTGCGGGCGGATGCCCATGCCTTCGCGGCACGCCACCCCAAGGTGACCACGGACGCGGACGGGGCGCGCATCCTGCGCAGCGTGCTGATGAAGCCGGAATCCGAGGACCATGTGCAGCAGTTGCACGCCCGGCTGGAGCAGCTCGCGCGACAGTCCTAGGCGCCGCCGACGTGCTGCGTCCCACGCCGCCGTACGACCGACCTCCTCGGCGGCGGCAACCGGTGTAACGGCACTGGCGCCTCGGGCTGGTCCAGACCTATTGACGGTAGGTCTGGACCATTTTACCGTGTGGTGACATCACCTCACGCGAGCCTCCCGGCCTGCCCCGGTCGCGCGCCCCCATCACCACCGTGGTTCACCAACTCACCCGGAGCCAGGCCGTCATGGACGACTTCGTCGATGCGGTGGCGGCCAGAAGCGGCGAGAAGGGAGCACAGCATGATCGGTCGGAGGTTACGTCTGCTGGGGGCCGGCCTGGCGATGGCTTGCCTCGTGCAGGTACTGGTCGCTGCGGCGCCGAGCTCACCGACGGCTGCCACATGTGCGGTCAAATCGAAGACCTCGGGCAAGGTGCTTCAGGGGTACTGGGAGAACTGGGACGGCGCGGCAAATGGCGTTCACCCGCCGTTCGGATGGACTCCGATCACTGACACCCGCATCCGTGATCACGGCTACAACGTGGTCAATGCGGCCTTCCCGGTGATTCGTTCGGACGGCACTGTCCTGTGGGAGGACGGGATGGACGCGACGGTGAAGGTAGCGACCCCGGCCGAGATGTGCCAGGCCAAGGCGGCCGGTCTCACGATCCTGATGTCCATCGGCGGTGCGACGGCCGGTATCGACCTCAGCTCCAGCGCCGTCGCCGACCGCTTCGTCGCCACGGTGGTGCCGATCCTGAAGGCGTACAACTTCGACGGCATCGACATCGACATCGAGACGGGCCTCGTCGGCAGCGGCAACATCAACCAACTGTCGGCCTCCCAGGCCAACCTCGTTCGCATCATCGACGGCGTGCTTGCCCGGATGCCCTCGAACTTCGGCCTGACGATGGCGCCCGAGACGGCCTACGTCACTGGAGGCAGCGTGGCATACGGCTCGATCTGGGGCGCGTACCTGCCGATTGTGAAGAAGTATGCGGACAACGGCCGGCTCTGGTGGCTGAACATGCAGTACTACAACGGCAGCATGTACGGGTGCTCCGGCGACTCGTACTCCGCCGGCACGGTCCAAGGGTTCACCGCGCAGACGGACTGCCTCAACAGGGGGCTGGTCGTCCAGGGCACCACGATCAGGGTTCCCTATGACAAGCAGGTTCCGGGGCTGCCGGCGCAACCGGGCGCCGGGGGCGGCCATATGTCGCCGAACCTGGTGTCGCAGGCCTGGAACAACTACAACAACGGTCTGAAGGGACTCATGACCTGGTCCATCAACTGGGACGGGTCGAAGGGCTGGACGTTCGGGAACAACGTCAAGGCTCTCCAGGGCCGCCGCTGAAGTCGGCGTTGGGTGAGCACCGCATGACACCGGTGCGCGGTCCTCAGCAAGCTCGCAGCCGGCCCCGGCCCCTCGAGGGCCGCTGCCGCCGGGCCGCATCCCCCTGCGAGTCGGCGGCGCTGTGCGGCAGGCGACGGCTACCAGTCTTTTTCGACGCCACCCATCTTGGCACCGGCGAGGACGCTCACCCGGCCCGTGTCGTCGTAGACGTCCTGACGCCACTTGGCGAACGTATCGGCCAATCGCTGCATGTCCTCATCCGATCCGAAGCCCGCCTGCATCATGATCTGCGCCTCGTTCCTGTCCCCCACCTTACGGATGATGACCTTGCCGGCCATGGGAGACAGGACGTCATCGGTCCTGACGCTGTTCGAGGCGAGATAGCCGCGGAAGTCGGCCTTCGCGTCGTACCAGCCCGCCATCTGCTCCTCGGAGGTCAGAACCGGCTCACCGTCGCCCTCGGTCGTCAGGTCGGGCTGCTCCGCTCCGGACTCGTCGGTCGTCTCATCCGTGCTCTCCTCGGTCGCTCCCGACTGCCCCTGAACGGAACCGCCGGCCACCACTTCGCCCGGCCCCGGCCGCTCGTGTCCGCACGACACCAACAGCCCGCAGAGCAGGACCACCACTGTTGTGGCCCCCGCGCGGCGCACACTTCCGCCAGTCGTCATCAAGCCCCCCCGGTTCGCGTACTGTTCCCCGCTGTCCAGATGCATACGACGCCGGTTCCGTTCCCGGTTCTCGGGAGATCCATGAGATTCGGGTGGGCCTGCCACCCTCACGGCAGCAGATGGCCAAGCTTCGCGAGGAGCTCACCCGCGTCGCCTGCCCAGACCCCTCTCGCAAGCGCCCGACGCCGACTCGAGGTCGGACGGGCCTGGACGGGGGATTCGGACCGCCGCTGAGACCCGAGCGGCAGACCAGCCACGCCATACGGTCCGCGTGCCTTCGGGCGAATATCGCGCCAGAGGCGTGGCACGAAGGGCCTTCGGTGGTACGAGCTTGTGGATGTCCAGGCCATCGGATCCGCAGTCCGGCAATCCGGACCCCGGCGCGCCGTCCGCCGGGCGCCGGCGCCGGATCCGTACGGCGTCGCGTCAGGCGCTGCGCGGCATCACCGCGCCTCCGGCCGGGAAACCGGGTGGCCGGCGCCCGCTGCCCCGCTCCCGGCCCGGCGGGGAGCCGCGGGTGTCCTCCACTCTGCGGACGGCTGCCGCGTACGCCTGGCGGATCCTCGTGGTGGGCGCCCTCGTGTACGCCGTCTTCTCGGCTCTGGGGCGGTTCCACGAGATCGCCCTGGCTGTCTTCCTCGGCATGGTCATCACCGCGATGCTCCGGCCGGTGGCCGACCTTCTGGGGCGCGTTGTGCCACGACCGCTCGCCGTCGCCGTGTCCCTGGTCGGCGGCATCGTCCTCGTCCTGGGGGTCCTGGCGCTGGTCGGCAACGCGGTGGCGAGCGAGCAGGCCGGGCTGGTACGGGAGTTCCAGGCCGGCTTCGGCAGGATCCAGCGCTGGCTCCAGCAGCCGCCGTTCCGGCTCAACCCCCAGGCACTGACCGACATCCAGTCCCGGATCGGGCAGTTCCTTTCCAGCCACCGGGCCACCCTCATCAGTACGGCACTCAGCGGCGCCGGCCGGCTGGTCGAAGTCCTGACCGTGTTCGCCCTGGCCCTGTTCTCCTCGGTCTTCTTCATCCACTCCGGCGACCGGCAGTGGGGCTGGTTCTGCGACCAGCTTCCGCCGGCCGCACGGGACCGGGTGTCGATCGCGGGCTACGCGGCCTGGCGGACCTTCACCGGGTACACGCACGGCATCGTGCTGGTGGCCGGGACCAACGCGATCCTGGTCGGCGTAGCCCTCTTCGCTCTCGGCGTGCCGCTCGCGGTTCCGCTGGCTCTGCTGGAGTTCTTCGCCGCCTTCATTCCGCTGATCGGCTCACCCATCGCCCTCGCGGTCGCCGCCGTGGTGGCCCTGGCGGCCAAAGGCCCGCTCATCGCGGCCATGGTCGTCGCCCTCATCGTGATCATCGGGCAGATCGAGGGCCATCTGCTGCACCCGATCGTGATGAGCTGGGCCGTTCGGCTGCATCCGGTGGTGGTCGCGCTCACGGTCATCGGCGGCGCCGTCGCGGCCGGAGTACTGGGGGCCGTGGTGGCCGTGCCGATGGTGTCCGTGCTCTGGTCGGTTCATCAGGCGCTGCGCCGGGCGCGCGAACCGGATCCGCTGCAGAACCCGGCCCCCGGCGGAGGGACGGGATCGTAGGGCGCCCGGGTCCTTGTCGGGACCGGGGCGCCCGTCCGCTGTCAGCCGGTGTAGGCCGCGAAGATCTTCGAGAACTCGTACGCGGACTGCGGGATGTTCGTGCACATGTAGAGGGCACCTGTACAGGCGTTGCGGTCGCGGGTCGCCTCCCAGAAGGCAAGCTCCCCGAGGTGCTTGCCCTGCGCGAAGGTGACCAGCTGGCGCGCGTCGGCCTGGTCGAAGACGTGGCTGTCGTCGTTCTGGCCGAGCATCGGCGTCACACCGACCATCGCCCAGACCTGAGCGTCGCTCCTGGCCGGGTACAGCGACTTCAGCTGGGTGTACGTGCTCTGCGCGGCCCGCACCGCCGCGTCGCCGTAGTCGACATTCCGGTAGTAGTCCATCGCCATGACGTTCACGACGTCGAGGTTCACCCCCGCGTCCCGCGCCGACTTCACCACAGCCAGCCCGTCGGCGGTCAGCCCCTCCGGGAGAACGGGCAGCGTGAGAGATATCCGCAGACCCGGGTGGGCCTGCTGGAGACGCGCCAGGGCCTGGGAACGACGACTGACCGAGACCGGGTCGGCGGTCGCCGCTCCCTCGATGTCGAAGTCGGCGTACGTCAGGTCGTAGGCGGTGACGACCGCGTTGTACTCGGCGTACAGCGCGTCGACGGACGAGCACGCCTGAGCCAGCTCGATGCCGCTGGCGCCGCCGAAGGAGATCTTGACGTCTCCGCCGCCCGCCCGGATGGCGTCGACCTGGTCCCTGGCCCAGCCGGCCCGCGGGTCATAAGCGTTGAACCACATGGCCTTGCAGGCCGATGCGGTGACAAAGGCCATCGTGAAACTCTTCAGCCCGCTCGCCGATGCCATCGTGGGCATACTCGGGGTCGGCCAGGCGCCCATGTCGATGTACGGCGCTGTGCGCACCCCTCCGGTCGGTGGTGTACCGCCGCCCGTGCTCGTCGTACCGCTGACGGCCGCGCTGTAGGCCGAGAAGTTTCCGGCGGCGTCCTTGGCCCGGACGCGGAACCCGTAGTTGGTGCTCGCCTGCAGTCCGCCGGCGGTGTACGAGGTGCCGGTCACGGTGACCGGCGTGCCGCCGTCGCGGGAGACCTCATAGCCCGTGACCGTGCCCGAGTTGTCGGTCGACGCGGTCCAGCTCACGGTCAGGGACGAACTGGTCGCCGAGCCGACCCGCACCCCGGACGGCACGGTAGGCGCCGTCGTGTCGCCGCCGCCTGAACCGCCTTCGCAGGATGCGCCGTTGAGTCTGCAGTTCGTAGGTGTGCCACTACCGCTGGACACCCAGCCGAACGTCGCGGTCGCGCCGGGCGCCAACGACCCGTTGTACTCACGGTTCTTGAAGGTGTAGTGGCTGTCGCTCCGGGTGAGCAGCGCGTCCCAGTACGAGCCGACCGACGTACCCGAAGGCAGGTCGAACTCGACCGTCCAACCGGTCAGTGCGGAGCTGCCGCCGTTGGTGATGGTGTACGCGCCCTGGTAACCGCCGTCCCAGGTCGATGTTTTCGAGAACGCCGCCGTCGGCGTGGCCGCGGCAGCGGGTGGGGCCAGGAACAGGACGAAGGCCCCGATGAGCGTGACGACCAGCGTGAAAGATCTTCGCATTTGCTGCCTCCACGGAGTGGGAACAAGCGCGGTTTCGAGCGTGCGGGGTCGAGAGAAAATGCTTGGTCTATACCAAAGCGTCTGGCATGTACATACCGAACTCGCGGCGTCTCGTCAAGACGCCGCTTGCCCAGGCCGGGGCCTGGTGTAGGTGTCCTTGCGGAACCGCTGGCGGGGCTGGAACGCGAGGTGTGCCGAGGTGGTCGATGATGCGGTCGGCCGCGGGCGCCTTGCGGCGAACAGTGCCCTCAGCTCCGACGGAACCGCGCACGAGAGCGGACCGGTCCCGCACGGTACGCCGTTGCGGGAGCCCGCCCTTGTCCATGGCCCCGGCCGTCACCCAGTCGCCGTTGCGGACGGCCCGTCAGGGCGCCCGGCGCCGCTCTGTCAGACCGCGACGCCGGTCTGGCGGGCACGCCGGATGTGGAGCGCGGACGCGACGACAGCGAGCAGTGCGCCGAGGGCGGCGTACAGCCCGAGGACCCACAACGGCTGGGTGAGGGCGTGGCCGGAGAAGTAGATCGTGTTGCGCACCGCCGTAGTGCCAGCCCCCGGCGGCAGCCAGTCGCCGATCGCCCGCCAGAACGGCGGCAGGAGCGCGGCAGGGTAGGCACCGCCCGCGCTGGGGTTGCCGAGAACGACGAACAGGACGATGGTCACGCCGATGCCAAGGATGCCCCACAGCACCTGGAAGGCGACGGTGGTCGCGGCCGCTGCGAAGACGACGAGCGAACCGAGCGCCCACAGCGCGGCGAAGTGACCGCTCAGCGCGCCCAATACCGGATCTGCGATGATCGCGCCACCCAGGCCGGAGAGGACGGCGTACACGGCGAGGGTGCCCAGGCGGATGAGGGTGCGGTGCAGGTTCGCGGGGCGGGCGCCGCCGGCCATGCCGAGGATCGCGGCGGCCAGGTAGCCGCCGACGATCCAGCCCAGCACCAGGTAGAAGGACGACATGCCCCGGCCGTCGCTGGCGTCCGGCGGCCGGATGTCGCTCACCGTTATATGCCTCTTCTGGGCCTGTTCGACGCTCTGGGCGATCTGGGCGGCGGTGGAGGAGACCGCGGGGCCGCCCGCGGAGGCGACGAGCAGGGTGTCGGTGGTGCCCTTGGGATTGACGATTACGGCCGCGTCGACAGTGCGGTCGAGGATCTGGGCGCGGGCCTGCCCTTCGCTGCCGACCGTGTGGGCCTCGACGGTATCGCCCTTCATGGAGTTGAGCTGGTCGACGACCCGGTCGGCCGCCTGGGCGGGCGCGACGACCGCGACCGGTATGCGGTGCGGAGTCGGTGCGTGGAAAGCGCCGATGTATGAGAGGACGAACCCCAGCTGGAGGGCGAGCACACCGACGACGAGCAGCACTCCGCGCATGCTGACGGCATCGCGCAGCTCCGCCGTGAATCCGTGGTGCTTGCTGGCTTGCGGCGTTTCGGAAGCGGCGGGAGGTCCGGAGGTCATCCTGTGGTGTCCTTAGGGGTTCGGTGTTCTGGCGTTCGGTCGTTCGGTGTCCGGTGCTCGTTGCCCGGTGCCGGGTGTTCGGGCGGAACACGGATGCGGGAACGGGCGGCGGGATCGGTCGGCCCGGCGGCCGGCATCACCCTGGGGGCGTACGCCGCAAGCGTGCGGTGTCTCGCACTTGGGGGCGTCGCTCACCCCGCCGCGTCGTCGGGTGCGGGTCTCGCGGTGTGCGTGCTGCCGGCCGTGAGCAGCCCGGTCAGCAACCGCCTTAGCCACGGACGGGTGCCTTCCAGGTCCTCGTCGAGGAGCAGTTGCGCCGTGACGCCTTCGTACGCCGTCATCACCGCTCTGGCGGCCCCGTCCGCGTCACCCAGGACCGGCGGCAGGACCCCTTCCGCGGCCAGCCGGGCCAGCTGGCCCGCGATGGTCTGCCGAAGGCGCGCCCGGTGCTGCGAGAGCGTCTGCGCCACGATCGGGTCCCTGGCCGCGTGACTCAGGAAATCGGTCTTGACCAGCAGCCAGTCGCGGTCCAGCGGCAGCGCCTCGGTCACGCGGTCCACCGCGGCGGACACGTCGAGGCCGACGTCGACGGACAGCGCCTCGGCGACCTGATCGGCAATCAGGTCGGCGCGCTGCTGATAGAGGGCGAAGAACAGCCCCTCCAGGCTGTCGAAGTTCGAGTAGAAGGCACCCCTGCTGTAGCCGGCGGCCTCACACACCTCTTCGATCGACACCCCGCGGAACCCCTTGGCCGCGAACACCTCGAACGCGGCGTCCAGCAGGTTCGCCCGCGTCCGGACGCGGCGCTTGGTCACGCGCCCGGTCGTGCCGTCCGGGGCCGCTCCCGCAGCCCGGCGCCGCCGCGCGGCCGTCCCCTCGGCGTCCATGGTCACGCCCCACCCCCCGTTCGATACACGAGTGCATCCGATACATCAGTGTATCAAACGTAGCGCGGGCCCCGGCCGAGCCAGCCGCCCGCACAACGACTCGCCCAGGTCGGTGCGCTAGACGCGTTCACCGGCAACCGCCGGACCTGCAACTGCACCTGACGGAGCTTCACCGGCGGTCGCGCGGCGCGGGCGCCGCCCAGCTGCCCCTCGTCGGCGGGCGAGACACGGCGCGGCGGGGCTGCCCGGCCTTGGCGAAGCCGAGCGGCTAAGCGCCCAGTTCGGTGCTCGACATGAACATCTCTCGCCATCTTGTGGGCGACCACCCGGAGTTCCGGGACAACGCACGGCTGGGCTGTGGAACAGGCGGCCAGACACAACTACCGCCTGGTGGCTGTCGGCCGCACCGACGATTTCAGTGCCCCTCTGCCGCGAATACGCGACACCTCAGCATGCGAGCTGACCAGTCCCAAGGCCGGCATACGCTAGTCACCCCCTTCAGCAACCGTGGCTCACCGACGAAATGAGCAGTCCTGGGTGCGGAATTGGCTTGGGATCTTCAGGGATGAGACGAGACGGGTCCAACCTGTCCTATCGCGCCGAAGGTTGAGCAGTCTCACCGAAGACTGATCGCTGGGGCTCCGCCTCATCGAAGGCTGGTTGACTGACTGCGGCCCCGCGACACGGAGCCCAGCAACGGTGGCGTCCCGGGTCACTCGGTGCGGACGTGCTGCCGCCGTAGAAAGTGAGTCGGCTGCGGTCAGAGAGTGAGTAGTCGGACGAGCAACACCACCAACGTGCCCGCTGTGAACACCGACCCCAACACGGTGAACACCAGGTCGACCGTCGCTACGTCCCATCCCTGGATCGCAAACCGACGGGGATCTTCCGGATCGTATTGGACCATGACAAAGGTCCCCACGCCGAAGTCGCCTCCGACGAAACCGCGGCCAAACCTGGATGAGTACTCGCACTCGCGGCCGTCCCGGGTCGTCCAGGCTGCGACCGGGTGGTAAAACGTGGCGCCTTCGTCGTCTCGTCTGACATCGTGGCGGACGATCCGGCCCTCTGCGGTGACACCTGTGCGACGGAGCGCGCTGGCGCGGCGGAGTCCGTACACGCCGAAGCTGAGGAAGACCGCGCCAATCGTCAGCGGGATGAGCGAGAAGAGCCATTCGCGTTCCATGTGTTGTGCGACGCGTGCGTGGGGGTGTCGGTTGCGGGTGGGACGGCTGTGGCAGCCTGCCTGCCACGCCCGTGGCCCTGGCCGCTCCGCGCAGGGTCTTGCCGTCGACCGCCACTGCGTGCAGCGGACCGTCGGCCCCAGCGCGCCGGTCGGCCGGCCAGCGGCCCACCGCCCCGGTCCAACGCATAGCCGTCGATGCGGCCCAGCAGCCGTCGCACCGTCGCCTCCGCCGGCAGGCACCGCTCGGGGACAGCGGATCGGGCCGTACGCCAAGGCGCTCCAGGACGGACGGCGGGGCGTCGGCGATCCACTCACCCACCGCCAGCAGGCGCCCTTCCGCGCTGGAAGGACGGGGTGCGGTGCAGGTCAACCGGAATCTACCCAACGGGGTCGGGACGGTGCTGCGGGTGATCGGCGATCCACGTCCATGCGGTCCACGTGCCGTGTCACGGGCCGGTGGTGCCAGGCGTTTTCACGCCCGCCCTGGGGCACGTCATCCGCCCGCGGCGTCCTCGGCCTCCCAGCGCAGCAGGTCGCCCGGCTGGCACTTGAGCACCTCGCAGAGCGCGGCGAGCGTCGCGAAGCGCACCGCCTTGGCGCGGCCGTTCTTGAGTACCGCCAGGTTGGCGGGCGTGATCCCTACGCGGTCCGCGAGCTCGCCCACGGACATCTTCCGCCTGGCCAGCAACACGTCGATGTCGACGGCGATCGGCATCAGATCACCTCGTCCAACTCGTCCTGCATCTGCGCCGCTTCGACGTCGCGCGCGACGGCCTGGGCGAGCAGCATCCGCAGCACGAGCACGATGAGCGCGACCCCCAGGATGGCCACGCCAACCCCGCCCATGATGACGGTGACGCCCGGGTCGGCCCGCTGGCCCGGCGCATTGAGGGCCGTGACCGCGAACCACACGAGGGCAGCCGCCACGATCGCGCCGATCACGACGTCCACGTACCGGAAGGCGGCCTGGGAGAACACGGTTCCGCGTCGCACCATCGCCACCAGCCGCCATACGCAGACCAGGGCGACCTGGACCGACACCACGCCCAGGATCGTGATCACGCGCAGCGGGGTCAGCGGCAGCGACCCGTCCTCCGGGTCGGTGGCCAACGCCCACACCATCAATGCCTGTACGAACACGGTGCCGGCGAGCACCACCACTAGCACGGCGCGCAGCGCACGCACTGTCAGCTTTCCCATAGCCCACTCTTCCATCGAGTTGCGATGGAAATCTATCGAACTTCGATAGGTGAAGCAAGGGCTGGGACGAAGGGTGGGCGGCGGTCTCGCACCGTGGCGGGACGCCGCCGCCCCCTCCCATGGCATGGCGTTCGCGCGAACCGTCTTGATCTTGTCGAAGTCGACCTCGCTTGAGCACAAATCGGACGCCACCCGCCTACGCCGAAGCCCTGGGCTGCCCTCACCGAGTCGGACTGCCCGATGCCGTCGCGGCGGTCAGCGAGCGGGTGATCACCACTTCGCTGGAGTCGAGAGCGGCTGAGCGGTCGCGATACAGCTCGTCCTGGAGAGCCCCCGCTTCGAGACCACAGGCACGGACCCCCCGGGACCGCAGTTCGGCATGCACCCGCGGGGCACCATAGGCGCCCTGGTGATCGGCGTGGATCTCGCGGATCTCAGACACCGTCCGCGCTTTTTCGGCGGCTCGCTCGGCGCGGGCCTCGGC
>NZ_JBEZKA010000058.1:0-22016 GCF_040651435.1 Streptomyces sp. NPDC048479 | reverse complement strand
TCCTGGGCCATCGCCGACAGGACGCCGTCGGGGCCGAGTTCGATGTACGTCGTGACCCCGGCGGTCTCCAGGGCGCGGATGCCGTCCAGGAAACGTACCGCCTCACGGACGTGCCGTACCCAGAAGTCCGCCGAGCTCATCTCATCCGTGACCACAGACCCGGTGAGGTTCGAGACGACCGGGATGCGAGGAGCCTCGTACGACAGGCCCTCGGCGACCTTGCGGAAGTCGGCAAGCATGCCGTCCATGTGCGGCGAGTGGAACGCGTGACTCACGGTCAGGCGCTTGGACTTGCGGCCGGTGAACGATTCGGCGATCGCGACCGCAGCGTCCTCGTCACCCGCGATGACCACGGCCTGGGGGCCGTTGATCGCGGCGATGCTCACCCGGTCGGTCAGCAGCGGCAGGACCTCGTCCTCCGACGCCTGGACGGCGATCATCACGCCACCGTCCGGCAGCGCCTGCATCAGACGACCACGCGCGGCGACCAGGGTGCACGCGTCATCGAGGGAGAACACGCCGGCCACATGGGCCGCGGCGATCTCACCGATGGAGTGACCGGCCAGGAAGTCAGGCTTCAGGCCCCACGACTCGACCAGCCGGAACAACGCCACCTCGACCGCGAAGAGAGCCGGCTGCGTGTACGCGGTCTCGTTCAGCAGATCACCCTCGGCCGCGAACAGCGCCTCCTTCAACGGGACTTCGAGGTCTATTCGGGCGCACACCGCGTCCAGGGCCCGCGCGAAGACGGGATACGTCTCGTACAGCTCCCGGCCCATGCCCAGGCGCTGACTGCCCTGACCGGTGAACAGGAACGCAAGCTTCCCGGCACTCGCTGTTCCAAGCGTCAGACCGGCCGCCGTGCCCTCCGACTCCACAGCAGCCAGAGACCGAAGCAGCTCCTCACGGTCACCCGCCACCACCACCGCACGATGGTCGAAGACCGCCCGCCGCGTAGCCAACGAATACGCCACATCAACACCCCCGGACCCAACCCCGGACCCAGGCGAAACCTCCACATGCGCCCTCAGACGCGCCGCCTGACCACGCAGCGCCTCCACCGACTTCGCCGACAACACAAACGGCACCACCGGCACAGCACCCCCACCGGACACAGCCGGCTCGATGGTGCGTACCGGAGCGTGCTCGCCCGGTGCCTGCTCGATGATCGTGTGGGCGTTCGTGCCGCTGATGCCGAAGGAGGAGACACCCGCTCGGCGCGGACGGCCCGTCTCCGGCCACGGCACGGACTCGGTGAGCAGCGAGACCGCACCGTCTTCCCAGTCCACGTGCGGGGTCGGCTCGTCGACGTGCAGGGTCTTCGGGAGCACACCGTGCCGGATGGCCATGATCATCTTGATGATGCCCGCGACACCGGCCGCCGCCTGCGTGTGGCCCATGTTCGACTTGATCGAGCCGAGCCACAGCGGCTGGTCCACCTCGCGCTCGCGGCCGTACGTGGCAAGGAGCGCCTGCGCCTCGATCGGGTCGCCCAGAGTGGTGCCGGTGCCGTGCGCCTCCACGACGTCGATCTGGTCACTGGTCAGCCGGGCCCCCGCGAGGGCCTGGCGGATGACCCGCTGCTGGGAGGGGCCGTTCGGGGCGGTCAGGCCGTTGCTCGCACCGTCCTGGTTGATCGCCGAGCCTCGCACGATCGCCAGGACCGGATGGCCCTTGGCCCGCGCGTCCGACAGCCGCTCGACCAGCAGCATTCCCGCACCTTCGGCCCAGCTGGTGCCGTCGGCCGCGGCCGCGAAGGACTTGATGCGGCCGTCGGCGGCCAGGCCGCGCTGGCGGCTGAACTCGGTGAAGGTACCCGGCGTCGACATGACGGTGACGCCGCCGGCCAGGGCCATCGTGCACTCGCCGTTGCGCAGCGCCTGGATCGCCCAGTGCAGGGCGACGAGCGAGGACGAGCAGGCCGTGTCGACCGTGACCGCCGGGCCCTCCAGGCCGAAGGCGTACGAGACGCGGCCGGAGGCGATGCTGCCGGAGTTTCCGGTGCCGAGGTAGCCCTCGACCCCGTCCGGAACGGAGGTGATCCGGGTCGCGTAGTCGTGGTACATGATGCCCGCGAAGACGCCGGTCCGGCTGCCGCGCAGGGCCGCCGGGTCGATGCCCGCCCGCTCGAACGCCTCCCACGAGGTTTCCAGCAGCAGCCGCTGCTGCGGGTCCATCGCGACCGCCTCACGCGGCGAGATCCCGAAGAACGCCGGGTCGAACCGGCCCGCGTCGTGCAGGAATCCGCCCGATCGGGTGTAGCTGGTGCCCTTGCCGTCCGGGTCCGGGTCGTACAGCGACTCCAGGTCCCATCCGCGGCCCTGCGGGAACTCCGAGATGGCGTCGCCGCCACCCACCACCAGGCGCCAGAGGTCCTCGGGGGTCTCGACTCCGCCGGGGTACCGGCAGCTCATGCCGACGATCGCGATCGGGTCGTCGTCCAGCGACGTACCGAGGCGCGCGGGCGCGGCCGTGGCCGTTTCCGTCGGCTCGTCCAGGCCCAGCACCTCGCTGCGCAGGAACTCCGCGAGCGCGTTCGGGGTCGGGTAGTCGAAGACGAGGGTGGCGGAGAGCCGTTCGCCGGTCGCGACGCCGAGGCGGTTGCGCAGTTCGACGGAGGTCAGGGAGTCGAAGCCGAGCTCCTTGAACGCCCGGTCCGCCGGTACCTCGTCGGTCGACGCATGGCCGAGTACGGCCGCCACCTCGGCCCGGACCAGGTCCAGCAGGGCCGCGTCCCGCTCGTCGGCGGACAGCCCGGCCAGCCGCGTGCGGAGCACGGACCCGCGTGCCGCACCGCCCGGCCCGGCGGCCCGGCGCACCGGCACGCGGACCAGACCGCGCAGCAGATCCGGAAGCATTCCGCTGCGGGCCTGGGCGCGCAGGGCGGCCAGGTCGAGCGGGAGGGGGACGAGCAGCGCGTCGGTGGTGCGCTGTGCCGCGTCGAAGAGGGCGAGACCGGTCTGCGGCTCAAGCGCGGTGATACCGCCGCGGTTGATGCGCTCGCGGTCGGA
This sequence comes from Streptomyces sp. NPDC048479, assembly GCF_040651435.1. NCBI lineage: Bacteria > Bacillati > Actinomycetota > Actinomycetes > Kitasatosporales > Streptomycetaceae > Streptomyces > Streptomyces sp. NPDC048479. The sequence goes on along the minus strand of NZ_JBEZKA010000058.1, from coordinate 19,005 downwards.
CTCCGTCAGGTCACCGCCCATGCCGCCCACACCGGCCCAGAGACCCCAGGCGAGGGAAGTGGCAGCAAGGCCCTGCGCCGTACGGTGCTGAGCCAGAGCATCCAGGAACACATTCGCGGCCGCATAGTTCGCCTGACCGGCACCACCGAACACGCCGGCAGCCGAGGAGAACAGCACGAACGCCGACAGATCGAGGTCGCGGGTCAGCTCATGCAGGTTCCAGGCCGCATCCACCTTCGGACGCAACACCGACGACAGACGCTCCGGGGTGAGCGACGCGACCACACCGTCGTCCAGCACACCAGCCGTATGCACCACACCCGTCAACGGATACTCCGCCGGAATGCCATCCAGTACGGTCGCCAGAGCCTGCCGGTCGGCCACATCACACGCAGCCCACCTCACCTCCGCACCCAACTCGGCCAGCTCAGCCGTCAGTTCAACCGCACCCTCGGCAGCCTCACCACGACGACTCACCAGCAACAGACGCCGCGCACCACGCTCGACCACCAGATGACGGGCGAACAAACCACCCAACGTGCCACTCGCACCCGTCACCAACACCGTGCCGTCAACATCCAGCTCACGACCTGCACCATCAACGACCGCAGCACGCGCCAGCCTCGGCACGAGCAGAGCCTCTTCGCGTACCGCCAGCTCGGGCTCTCCGGAAGCGAGCGCAGCCGACAGCACCTCGCCGTTGCCGTCGACGTCGATCAGACCGAAGCGGCCCGGGTTCTCCGACTGCGCCGAGCGCACCAGACCCCGAACGGCGGCCTGCACCAGGCCCGGCACCGTGTCATCGGCACGCGCAGCCACCGCACCCCGCGTCAGGAACACCAGACGCGAGTCCACGAACCGCTCGTCCGCCAGCCACTCCTGCACCAGACCCAACGCACGCCCAACAGCCCCATGCACCGCACCCGCCACATCATCCGCAGCCGACTCCGGCTCCGACTCCGGCTCCACACACGGCACCACCAGCACCGCCGGAATCGCACCGCCCTCGGCAACAGCCGCACCCAGCGCAGCCAGGTTCGCATACACCTGCGAACCGGCACCCAGCATCATCCAGTCGTCCGCCGAACCGGCCGCGCCACCCGCAGGCAACGCGGTCCAGTCCACCCGGAACAGCGCGTCCCGTGTGACGTCCTGGGCCGTGCTCAGCTGCTCGCGGCTCACGGCGCGCAGCGCCAGACCGGCCACCGTGGCGACCGGCTCCCCAGCCGCGTCGGCAATGGTCAGGGACACCTCGCCGCTTCGGGCGGTGGTGAGGCGTACGCGCAGCGCGGAGGCGCCGACCGCGTGCAGGGACACACCGGACCAGGAGAACGGCAGCCGTCCTTCGCCGCCTCCGTTGTCCGTGTTTCCCAGGCCCAGCGCGTGCAGCGCCGCGTCGAGCAGGGCCGGGTGGAGGCCGAAGCGTCCGGCCTCGTCCTCGGTGCCGTCCGGCAGTCCGACCTCGGCGTAGTACTCGCCGTCGCGCCGCCAGGCGGCACGCAGGCCCTGGAAGACCGGACCGTAGCCGAATCCGGAGTCGGCGAGCCCCTCGTACAGCCCCTCCACCGGGACGGCCTCGGCGCCGGTGGGCGGCCACTCGGTGAGGCCCTGCGGAGCCGGTTCGGCCCCGACCGCGAGCACACCTGCGGCGTGGCGGGTCCAGGGCGTCTCGGCGTCCGCGTCCTCGCTCCGGGAGTGGAGCGCCAGGGCGCGTCGACCCGCGGGGTCGGCGGCGCCGACGGAGAGCCGCAGCTGTACGCCACCGTGCTCGGGCAGCACCAGCGGTGCTTCCAGCGTGAGTTCGTCGATCAGGTCGCAGCCGACCTGGTCGCCGGCGCGGAGCGCAAGCTCGACGAAGGCCGTGCCCGGAAGGAGTACGGAGCCCATGACCGCGTGGTCCGCGAGCCACGGGTGGGTGGCCAGCGACAGGCGACCGGTGAAGAGGAACCCGTCCGAGTCGGGCAGTTCGACCGCGGCGCCGAGCAGCGGGTGGTCCGTCGCACCGAGTCCGGCCGCTGCGACGTCGCCCTGCGAACGGCCTGCGTCCAACCAGTAGACCGAGCGCTGGAAGGCGTACGTCGGCAGGTCGACGCGCTGGGCCCCGGCCGGGACGTAGAACGCCTGCCAGTCGACGGGCACACCGCGGACGTGAGCGGCGGCGAGCGCCGAGAGCAGCGTCTCGGCTTCGTCGCGTCCCGCGCGCAGGACGGGCGCGAAGACCGCCTCCTCGCCGGTGATGCACTCCTGGGCGAGAGCGGACAGGACGCCGTCGGGGCCGAGTTCGATGTACGTCGTGACCTGGGCGGCTTCCAGGGCCCGGATGCCGTCCAGGAACCGGACTGCCTCACGGACGTGCCGAACCCAGAAGCCGGCGGAGCCCATCTCGTCGGAGACCAGGGCGCCCGTCAGATTCGACACGAGCGGGATGCGCGGAGACTCGTACGAGATGCCCTCGGCGACCGTACGGAACTCCTCCAACATGCCGTCCATGTGCGGCGAGTGGAACGCATGGCTCACCGACAGGCGCTTCGTCTTGCGGCCCTGAGCCTCGAAGGACTCAGCGATCGCAACCGCCACATCCTCGTCACCGGCGATGACCACCGACTGCGGACCATTGATCGCCGCAACGCTCACACGGTCGGTGAGCAGCGGAAGAACCTCGTCCTCGGATGCCTGGAGCGCGATCATCACGCCACCGGCCGGCAGCGCCTGCATCAACCGGCCACGAGCCGCCACCAACGTGCAGGCATCCTCCAGCGAGAACACACCCGCCACATGAGCCGCGGCAATCTCACCGATCGAATGCCCCGCCAGGAAATCGGGCTTCAGACCCCAGCTCTCCACCAGTCGGAACAACGCCACCTCTATGGCGAAGAGCGCAGGCTGCGTGAAGGCGGTCTCGTTCAGCGCATCTCCGTCCGAGCCGAACAGGAGGTCCTTCAAGGGCAGTTCGAGGTGCGAGCACACCGCGTCCAGCGCATCTGCGAAGACGGGATACGCCTCGTACAGCTCACGCCCCATCCCCAGCCGCTGACTCCCCTGCCCGGTGAACAGGAACGCCACCTTCTGGCCCACCGAGGACGACCCCTGGATCAGCCCTGCCGAGCCGCGTCCCTCGGCCAGCGCCGTCAGCCCTGCTCGGAAGCCGTCGCGGTTTGAGGCCACCACCGTCGCGCGGTGGTCGAAGAGAGCGCGCGTGGTCGCCAGCGAGTGGCCGGTGTCGGCGAGCACCGTCGAGGAGGAGTGGGACTCCAGGTGGGAGAGCAGTTGCCCGGCTTGGGCGCGCAGGGCGTCCGGGGTCCGGGCGGAGAGGTTCCACGGGAGGGCGGCCGGGGCCGGCTCCGGCCGGGTCGGCGCGGTGGCGTCGGCGTCCGGGGCGAGCTCGATGATGGCGTGCGCGTTGGTGCCGCTCATGCCGAACGAGGAGACGCCGGCGCGGCGCGGGCGGCCGGTCTCGGGCCAGGCCATCTGCTCGGTGAGCAGGGAGACCGCACCCGCCGACCAGTCCACGTGCGGTGACGGCTCGTCCACGTGCAGGGTCTTGGGCAGCACGCCGTGGTGCATCGCCTGAACCATCTTGATGATGCCCGCGACACCGGCAGCGGCCTGCGTGTGACCGAAGTTGGACTTGATGGAGCCCAGCCACAGCGGGCTGTCCTCGGGGCGGTCCTGGCCGTAGGTGGCGAGCAGCGCCTGGGCCTCGATCGGGTCGCCCAGCCGGGTGCCCGTGCCGTGCGCCTCGACGGCGTCCACCTCGGCGGCCGACAGGCCCGCGTTGGCGAGGGCCTGGCGGATGACCCGCTGCTGCGAGGGTCCGTTCGGGGCGGTGAGGCCGTTGCTGGCGCCGTCCTGGTTGACGGCGGTGCCGCGGACGACCGCGAGGACCTGGTGACCGTTCCTGCGGGCGTCCGACAGGCGCTCGACGAGCAGCATGCCGACGCCCTCGCCCCACGCCGTACCGTCGGCCGCAGCCGCGAACGGCTTGCAGCGGCCGTCGCTCGCGAGGCCACGCTGACGGCTGAACTCGGTGAAGACGTCGGGGGTGGTGATGATGGTGACGCCGCCCGCCAGGGCCAGCGAGCACTCGCCGTTGCGCAGTGCCTGTGCCGCGAGGTGCAGGGCGACGAGGGAGGACGAGCAGGCGGTGTCGACGGTGACGGCGGGGCCTTCGAAGCCGAAGGTGTAGGAGACGCGGCCGGAGGCGATGCTGCTGGAGCCTCCGGTGCCGAGGTAGCCCTCGACGCCTTCGGGGACGGTGTTCAGCCGGGACACGTAGTCGTTGTGCATCTGGCCGACGAAGACGCCGATCTGCTTGCCGCGCAGGCCCGTCGGGTCGATCCCGGCCCGCTCGAACGCCTCCCAGGACGTCTCCAGCAGCAGGCGCTGCTGCGGGTCCATGGCGAGGGCCTCGCGCGGGTTGATCCCGAAGAACGCCGGGTCGAAGTGGTGGGCGTCGTAGAAGAATCCGCCCTCCCTGGCGTAGGAGGTGCCGGGGCTGTCGGGGTCGGGGTCGTACAGCGCCTCGGTGTCCCAGCCGCGGTCGTCCGGGAGGTGGGATATGCCGTCGCGTCCCTCGGCGAGCAGCTCCCACAGGTCCTCGGGAGTGCGGACGTCTCCGGGGAAGCGGCAGCTCATGGCGACGATGGCGATGGGGTCGTCGGCCTCGACGGCGGTGGCGGCGAGCCGCGGGAGGGCGGCTGCGGCCTCGGAGCCGAGGAGTTCGTCCAAGAGGTAGCCGGCGAGGACCGCGGGTGTGGGGTAGTCGAAGACGAGCGTGGCGGGCAGCCGGATACCGGCGGTCGCGCCGAGCCGGTTGCGGAACTCCACGGCGGTCAGCGAGTCGAAGCCGAGATCCTTGAACGCACGGGTGGGTTCGACGGCGTCGGGGGTGGCGTGGCCGAGTACGGCGGCCACCTGGTTGCGTACGAGGTCGAGGAGGAGCGGGTCGCGCTCGTTCTCGGGGAGCCGTACGAGCCGCTCCACCAGCGGGGTTCCGGTGCCGGCGGTGGTGGCCTCGACGGCCCTGCGGGCGGGGGCACGGACCAGGCCGCGCAGCAGGGCAGGGACCATGCTCGCGTCGGCCTGGCGCAGCGGCGCGAGGTCGAGCTGCATGGGGACGAGGAAGGCGTCGCCGGTGAGGCGGGCGGTGTCGAGCAGCGCCACGCCTTCCTCGGAGGAGAGGCCGAGGACTCCGGAGCGCGTCATCCGGTCCTTGTCGGCGGTGTCGAGCTCGCCGGTCATGCCGCTGGCCTCGGCCCACAGGCCCCAGGCCAGGGAGGTGGCGGCGAGTCCGTGGGCGTGCCGGTGGCGGGCGAGGGCGTCCAGGAAGACGTTCGCGGCCGCGTAGTTGGCCTGTCCGGCGCCGCCGAAGGTGCCGGCGGCGGAGGAGAACAGCACGAAGTCGGCCAGGTCGAGGTGGCGGGTCAGTTCGTGCAGGTTCCAGGCGGCGTCCACCTTCGGACGCAGGACCGTCGACAGGCGCTCGGGGGTGAGGGCGTCGACGACGCCGTCGTCGAGGACACCGGCGGTGTGGACGACGGCGGTCAGCGGGTGCTCGGACGGTACGGACTCGATGAGCGCGGCGAGCGCGTCACGGTCCGCGGCGTCGCAGGCGGCGACGGTGACGTCGGCGCCCAGCTCGCGCAGTTCGGCGGCGAGTTCGGCCGCGCCGGCGGCGGCCTCGCCGCGACGGCTGGTCAGCAGCAGGCGGCGGGCGCCGCGGGTGGTGACGGCGTGCCGGGCGACGAGCGCGCCGAGGGTGCCGGTGCCGCCGGTGATGAGGACGGTGCCCTGCGGGTTCCACTCGGCGGGCAGGGTGAGCACGATCTTGCCGACGTGGCGTGCCTGGCTGAGGTAGCGGAACGCCTCGGGGGCCTGCCTCAGGTCCCAGGCGGAGACCGGTACGGGACGCAGCGCGCCCGAGCGGAAGAGGGCGAGCAGTTCGGTGAGCATCTCCTGGATGCGGTCGAGGCCGGCCTCGGTCAGGTCGAACGCCTGGTAGCTGACGCCCGGGTGGGCGTCGGCGACGTCCTGCGGGGAGCGGACGTCGGTCTTGCCCATTTCGACGAAGCGTCCGCCGCGCGGGAGGAGCCGCAGGGAGGCGTCCACGAACTCCCTGGCCAGCGAGTCGAGTACGACGTCGACGCCGCGTGACTCGGTGGCCGTGCGGAAGGTCTCCTCGAAGTCGAGGGTGCGGGACGAGGCGATCCTGTCGTCGCCGAGGCCGAGTCCGCGCAGGGTGTCCCACTTGGCGGGACTGGCCGTCGCGTAGACGTCGGCGCCCCAGTGGCGGGCGAGCTGGACGGCGGCCATGCCGACGCCGCCGGCGGCCGCGTGCACGAGGAGGGACTCGCCGTCGCGCAGTCCGGCGAGGTCGTGGAGGGCGTAGTACGCCGTCATGAAGACGATGGGTACGGACGCGGCCTCGGCGAAGGTCCAGCCCTCGGGCATGGGGGCGATCATGCGGCGGTCGACGACGGTGAGCGGGCCGAACGCGCCGGGCAGCATGCCCATGACGCGGTCGCCGGGTGCGAGGTCGGTGACGCCGGGGCCGGTCTCCACGACGATGCCCGCGCCCTCGCTGCCCATGAGGCCCGGGTCGCCGGGGTACATGCCGAGGGCGTTGAGCACATCGCGGAAGTTGAGGCCGGCGGCGCGTACGGCGACGCGGACCTGGCCGGGCTCCAGGGGTGCTTCGGACTCCGGGCTGGGGACGAGCGTGAGGTTGTCGAGGGTTCCCTTGTCCTCGATGTCCATGCGCCAGGCGTTCTCGCCCGGGGGCGGGGTCAGTTGGGTGGCGGCGGGGACGCGTGCGAGGCGGGGGGCGTGGACTGTGCCGCGGCGGATCGCGAGCTGCGGCTCGCCGGTGGCGAGGGCCGCGGCGAGGGCGTCCGTGGAGGCCGGGGCGGCGTCGAGGTCGGCGAGGACGAACCGGTCGGGGTTCTCGGACTGGGCGGTGCGCACGAGTCCCCACACGGGAGCGTGGGTGAGGTCGGCGAGGTCCCAGTCGCTCTGGGTGGCGATCGCACCGCGGGTGACGAACACCAGGCGGGACGCGGCGAACCGGTCGTCGGCGAGCCATGCCTTGACGAGGCGGAGTGCCTCGTGGGTGGCCGTGTGGACGGCGTCGGCGGTGGTGGTGGCGGCGCCGGGGGTGTGGGGCAGCAGGACGTACGCGGGTGCCGGGGCGCCCGCGTCGAGTGCTTCGCCGAGGGCGTCCAGGCCGGTGTGCGCGCGGCCGGGCAGGGCGGTGTCGCCGTCCGTGCCGATGACGGCCCACTCGTCGGCGGTGCCGGGGGTGTTCGACGGCAGCGGCACGGTGGCCCAGTCGATCCGGAACAGCGACTCGTGGTGGGCGGAGCGTGCGCTGCCGAGCTGGTCGGCGGAGACGGGCCGCAGCATCAGGTGGTCGACGGCGGCGACGGGAGCGCCGGTGGTGTCGGCGAGCTGGAGGGAGAGGCTGTCCGGGCCGTCGGGGGTGAGGCGTACGCGCAGCGCGGAGGCGCCGACGGCGTGCAGGGACACACCGCGCCAGGAGAACGGCAGCCGGCCCTGCTGGTCCCCGTCGGGGGCCGGCTGGACGAAGGTGCCGTGCAGGGCCGCGTCGAGCAGCGCCGGGTGCAGGCCGAACCGGGCCGCCTCGGCCTGCCGGTCGTCGGGCAGGGCGACCTCGGCGTACACGTCGTCGCCGAGGAGCCAGGCGGCACGCAGCCCCTGGAAGACGGGACCGTAGGCGAAGCCGCCCCGGCCGAGGTGTTCGTACAGGCCGTCGACGCCGACGGCTTCGGCGCCCGGCGGCGGCCATGTGGTCAGGTCGAAGGCGGGTGCCTGCGCCCCGGTGGCGAGGACACCGCTCGCGTGGCGGGTCCACGGCTCGTCGGCGGGGGCGTCCGGGTCGCTGGAGTACAGGTCCAGGGTGCGCCGCCCGGACGGGTCGGGTGCGCCGACCACGATCTGGAGCCGTACCGCCGCCTGCGGGGCGAGGATCAGCGGTGCTTCGAGGGTGAGTTCCTCGACCAGGTCGCAGCCGGCCTGGTCTCCGGCGCGGATGGCGAGTTCGACGAACGCGGTGCCCGGCAGCAGCACGTTGCCCATGACGGCGTGGTCGGCCAGCCAGGGGTGGGTGTCGAGCGAGAGGCGGCCGGTGAAGAGGAATCCTTCGCCGTCGGCGAGGGCGACGGCGGCGCCGAGCAGCGGGTGGTGGGCCGCGCCCAGACCTGCCGATTCGACGTCGCCGACGTAGCCGGCCGGGGCTTCAAGCCAGAAACGCTCGCGCTGGAAGGCGTAGGTGGGCAGTTCGACGCGGCGGGCGCCGGTGCCGGCGAAGTACGCGGACCAGTCGAGCGGCACACCGCGGGTGTGGGCGGCGGCGACGGCGGCGGTCAGTGCCTCGGCCTCGCCCCGGTCGCGGCGCAGCACCGGTACGAAGACGGCGGCGTCGGCCGGGTCGGCGGCGTCGGTGAGGCAGTCGCGGCCGAGGCCGGACAGGACGCCCTGCGGGCCCAGTTCGAGGTAGGTGGTGACGTGCTCGGCCTCCAGGGTGCGGATGCCGTCGAGGAAGCGGACCGCTTCGCGGACGTGGGAGACCCAGTGCTCGGCGGTGCGCAGCTCGTCGCCGGCGATCGCTCCCGTGAGGTTCGTGACGACCGGGACGGTGGGCGCGCGGTACGTCAGGGACTCGGCGACCTCGCGGAAGGCGTCGAGCATGCCGTCCATCAGCGGCGAGTGGAAGGCGTGGCTGACGGTGAGCCGCTTGGTGCGCCGGCCGCGCCGGTCGAACTCGGCGGCGATCTCCAGCGCGAGGGTCTCCTCGCCGGAGATGACGACGGCGGAGGCGGAGTTGACGGCGGCGATGCCGATCCGGTCCTCGTGACCGGCCAGCAGCGGCAGAACCTCGTCCTCGGTGGCGGTCAGCGCGATCATCGCGCCGCCCTCGGGCAGTTCCTGCATGAGGCGGCCCCGGGCGGCGACCAGGGTGGCCGCGTCGGGCAGCGAGAGGACGCCCGCGACATGCGCGGCGGTGATCTCGCCGATGGAGTGCCCGGCGACGAAGTCGGGGCGTACGCCCCACGACTCGACGAGCCGGTACAGGGCGGTCTCCAGCGCGAACAGGGCGGGCTGCGTGTAGCCGGTCCGGTTCAGCAGGTCGCCGTCGTCGGTGAACAGCACGTCCTTGAGGGGCTGTTCGAGGTGCGGGTCCAGCTCGGCGCAGACCGCGTCCAGAGCGTCGGCGAAGGCGGGGTAGGTCTCGTACAGCTCGCGGCCCATGCCGGGGCGCTGGCTGCCCTGTCCGGTGAACAGGACGGCGGTCCTGCCGTCGGCGACGGTGTGCTGGACCAGCCGGGCACTGTCGTGGCCCTCGGCCAGGGCGGCGAGCCCGGCGAGGAGTCCCGCGCGGTCGTGTGCGACGACGGCGGCCCTGCGGTCCAGGGAGGTACGGGTGGTGGTGAGGGAGAGCGCCACATCGGCGGGGACGGCCTCGGGCCGCTCCGCGAGATGGCCGATGAGCCGGGCTGCCTGGGCGCGCAGCGCGGCAGGGGTCCGGCCGGAGAGGGCGAACGGCAGGGGTGTGCCCGCAGGGAGGCCGGCGCCTCCCGTGGCGGCGGGCTCCTCGGCGGGCGGCTGCTCGATGATGACGTGCGCGTTGGTGCCGCTGACGCCGAACGAGGAGATGCCCGCGCGGCGGGGGCGGCCCGCGTCGGGCCAGTCGGCGGCCTCGGTGAGCAGCGAGACCGCGCCCGCGGTCCAGTCGATGTGCGGGGACGGCTCGCCGATGTGCAGCGACGGCGGCATGACGCCGTGGCGCATGGCGAGCACCATCTTGATGATGCCCGCGGCGCCTGCTGCGGCCTGGGTGTGGCCGATGTTGGACTTGATGGAGCCGAGCCTCAGCGGCCGGTCGCCGGGGCGGCCCTGGCCGTAGGTGGCGAGGAGCGCCTGCGCCTCGATCGGGTCACCGAGAGTGGTGCCGGTGCCGTGGGCCTCCACGGCGTCGACGTCGGCGGTGGTGAGGCCCGCGTTGGCGAGGGCCTGGCGGATGACGCGCTGCTGCGAGGGGCCGTTGGGGGCGGTGAGGCCGTTGCTGGCGCCGTCCTGGTTGACGGCGGTGCCGCGGACGACGGCCAGGACCTGGTGGCCGTTCCTGCGGGCGTCCGAGAGCCGTTCGACGAGGAGCATGCCCGCGCCTTCGGCCCAGCCGGTGCCGTCGGCGTCGGCGGAGAAGGACTTGCAGCGGCCGTTGGTGGCGAGGCCGCGCTGGCGGCTGAAGTCGATGAAGGTGTCGGGTGTGGACATGACGGTGACGCCGCCCGCCAGGGCCATGTCGCACTCGCCGTTGCGCAGCGCCTGCGCCGCGAGATGCAGGGCCACCAGCGAGGACGAGCAGGCGGTGTCGACGGTGACCGCCGGGCCCTCGAGCCCGAAGGTGTACGAGATACGGCCGGAGGCGACACTGCCCGCCGTGCCGGTGCCGAGGTAGCCCTCCAGGCCCTCGGGGACGGCCGGGAGCCGGGTCAGGTAGTCGTGGTACATGACGCCGGCGAACACTCCGGTGCGGCTGCCGCGCACGGACGACGGGTCGATCCCGGCCCGCTCGAACGCCTCCCAGGAGGTCTCCAGGAGGAGCCGCTGGTGCGGGTCCATGGCGAGGGCTTCACGCGGGTTGATGCCGAAGAAGTCCGGGTCGAACTCGGCGGCGTCGTGCAGGAAGCCGCCTTCGCGGGTGTACGAGGTTCCGGCCCGGCCGGGATCGGAGTCGTACAGCGCGTCGAGGTTCCAGCCGCGGTCGGTGGGGAACGGCGAGATCGCGTCGACGGAGCCGGCGACGAGCTGCCACAGCTCCTCCGGGGTGGTGACGCCGCCGGGGTAGCGGCAGCTCATGCCGACGATGGCGATGGGCTCGTCGTCGACGGCGGTGACGGCCGCGACCGGGGCCGACTCCGCCTCGTCACCGAGGAGTTCGGTCCGCAGGAACGCGGCGAGCGCGTTCGGGGTCGGGTAGTCGAAGACGAGGGTGGCGGGCAGCCGCACGCCGGTGGCGGAGCCGAGGCGGTTGCGCAGCTCGACGGCGGTCAGCGAGTCGAAGCCGAGCTCCTTGAAGGCGCGGCCCGGGTCGACGGCTTCGGGGCCGGGGTAGCCGAGGACGGCGGCGACCTGGACGCGGACGGTGTCGAGCAGCAGGCGGTCGCGTTCGGCGGCGGTCAGCGGCAGCAGCCGCTCGGTGAGGCCGCCGGCCGGGGCGGCGTCCGAGGACTCGACGGCCCGGCGGGCGGGCGCGCGGACCAGGCCGCGCAGCAGCGCGGGGACCATGCTCGCGTCGGCCTGGCGCAGGGACGCCAGGTCGAGGTGCATGGGGACGGCGGTGGGGTCGCCGACGGCGCGGGCGGTGTCCAGCAGCGCCAGTCCCTCGGCGGACGACAGGGCGGCGACTCCGGCGCGGGAGATCCGCTCCAGGTCGGCGTCGGCGAGGTCTCCGGTCATGCCGCTGCGTTCGGCCCACAGGCCCCAGGCGAGGGCGGTGGCGGGCAGTCCTTCGGCGCGGCGTCGCTGGGCGAGCGCGTCGAGGAAGGTGTTGGCGGCGGCGTAGTTGGCCTGTCCGGGTCCGCCGAGGGTGCCGGCGGCGGCGGAGAACAGCACGAATGCCGCGAGGTCCAGGTCCCGGGTCAGTTCGTGCAGGTTCACGGCCGCGTCGACCTTGGCGGGCAGGACCGCGTCGATGCGCTCGGGGGTGAGCGCTTCGAGGATGCCGTCGTCGAGGACGCCCGCGGTGTGGACGACAGCGGTGAGCGCGTGCTCGGACGGTACGGACTCGATGAGCGCGGCGAGCGCGTCACGGTCGGCGGCGTCGCAGGCGGCCAGGGTCACCTCGGCGCCCAGCTCCCGCAGTTCGGCGAGGAGTCCGGCCGCGCCGGCGGCGGCCTCGCCGCGGCGGCTGGTCAGCAGCAGGCGGCGTACGCCGTGCTCGGCGACCAGGTGCCGGGCGACCAGGCCCCCGAGGGTGCCGGTGGCGCCGGTGACCAGGGCGGTGCCGTCGCGGTCGAGCGCGGGCGCCTCCTGGCCGGGGGCGGCGGCGACGCGGGCGAGCCGGGGCACGACCGCCCTGCCCTCGCGCAGGGCGAGCTGCGGCTCGGCCGTGGCGAGGGCGGCGGGCAGGGCGCGCAGGGACTCCGGGCGTCCGTCCAGGTCGAGCAGGACGAAACGGTCCGGGTGCTCGGACTGCGCGGAGCGCAGCAGTCCCCACAGCGGGGCGTGGGTCAGGTCGACGACATCGGATGCGGCGGTGGTGGCGACGGCGTCACGGGTGACGAACACCAGCCGGGAGTCGGCGAAGCGGTCGTCGGCGAGCCAGGCCTGGGCGAGCTCCAGGGCGTGGTGCAGCGCGCCCTGGACGGCGCCGGGCAGCTCGGCGTCGACGGGCGTCTGCGACGGGGCGCCGGACGCGGGGAAGGGGACGACGACGGCCTGCGGGACGGGGCCGCCCGCCTCCAGCGCCGCACCGAGGGCGGCGAGGTCGGCGTGGGCTGCGGCGGTGGGCAGAGCGGTGGCGAACTCCGTGCCCGCGCCGCCCAGCAGCGCCCACTGGCCCGCGGCGACGGTGATGGCGGCCGGAACGGGCACACCGGTCCACTCCACCCGGAACAGCGACTCGTGGAAGGCGGTGCGCGCGGCGTGCACCTGGTCCGGGGAGACGGGCCGCAGCAGCAGCGCGTCGACGGAGGCGACGGGCGCGCCCGTCTCGTCGGCGAGGGTCACCGACACGGTGTCGTTGCCCGCGGGCGCGAGCCGTACGCGCAGGGCGCGGGCGCCCACGGCCTGGAGCGCGACACCGCTCCAGGAGAACGGCAGCCTGCCGTGCTCGGTCTCCCCCAGGAGCGAGCCGACGCCGACGGCGTGCAGCGCGGCGTCCAGCAGCGCGGGGTGCAGCCCGAACAGGGCGGCCTCGGCGTGCGCCTGCTCGGGCAGACGGACCTCGGCGAACACCTCGTCGCCGCGCTGCCAGGCGGCCCCCAGGCCCTGGAAGACGGGACCGTAGGCGAACCCGGAGTCGGCGAGGTAGTCGTACAGACCTTCGACGTCGACCTCGGTGGCGCCCTTCGGCGGCCAGCTGGTGAGGTCGGCGAGGGGCTCGCGGCTGCCCTGGGCGGCGGGGGCCAGCTGGCCGGTCGCGTGCCGGGTCCAGGCGCCCTCGCCCCAGGTGTCGTCGGCGGCGTCCTCGGCCCGGGAGTGCAGGGTCAGTGAGCGGCGACCCTCGGCGTCGGGCGCGCCGACGGCGAGCTGGATCTGCACACCACCGTGCGGGGGCAGCACCAGGGGCGCCTCCAGGGTGAGTTCGTCCAGCAGGCCACAGCCGGTGTGGTCGCCCGCCTGGAGAGCCAGCTCGACGAAGGCGGTGCCGGGCAGCAGCACGGTGTCCATCACCGTGTGGTCGGCGAGCCAGGGGTGGGTGGCCAACGAGAGGCGGCCGGTGAACAGATGGCCGTCGCCGTCCGCCAGCGCGATGGCCGCGCCCAGCAGCGGGTGGTCGGCGGAGCCGATCCCGGCGGCGGTGACGTCGCCCGCCCAGGCGGTGGGCTGCTCGGGCCAGTACAGCTCGCGCTGGAAGGCGTACGTGGGCAGATCGAGACGGGTGGCTCCGCGCCCGGCGAAGACGGCCGGCCAGTCGACGGCGACGCCGTGGACATGGGCCTGGGCGACGGCCGTCGCGAACGCGGCCGTCTCGGGGCGGTCGCCGCGCAGTACAGGTACGAAGACGGCGTCCTGGCCGGTGACGCACTCCTGCGCCAGGGCGGTGAGCACTCCCCCGGGGCCCACCTCGACGAAGGTGGTGACGCCCTGCGCGGCGAGCCTGCGCACGCCGTCGAGGAAGCGGACGGCCTCGCGGACGTGGCGGACCCAGTAGTCGGCGGCGCAGATCTCCTCCGCGGTGACGGAGGCGCCGGTCAGGTTGGAGACCATGGGGATGACGGGCGGGGCGTACTCGACGGACTCGGCGACCTCGCGGAACGCGTCGAGCATGCCGTCCATCAGCGGCGAGTGGAAGGCGTGGCTGACCGTCAGCCGCTTGGTCCTGCGGCCCCGGGCGCGCAGTGTCTCGGCGAGCGCCGTGGCGGCGTCCTCCTCGCCCGAGACGACGACGGAACGGGGGCCGTTGACGGCGGCGATGCTCACCCGGCCGGTGAGCAGCGGCGCGACCTCGTCCTCGGTCGCCTCGACGGCGATCATCGCGCCGCCCGCGGGCAGCGCCTGCATCAGCCGGCCGCGGGCGGCAACGAGCTTGGCCGCGTCGGCGAGGGTGAGCACGCCGGAGACATGGGCGGCGGTGAGTTCTCCGATGGAGTGGCCGATGAGGAAGTCGGCGCCGACGCCCCACTGTTCGAGCTGCCGGTACAGGGCCACCTCGACGGCGAACAGGGCGGTCTGGGTGTAGGCGGTCTCGTCGAGCAGATCCGCCTCGGGAGTGCCCTCGGCGGCGAACAACACGTCGAACAGGGGCCGTTCGAGGTACTGGTCCAGTTCGGCGCGGACCTCGTCGAGGGCGCGGGCGAAGCCGGGATGCGTGGCGTACAGCTCACGTCCCATGCCCAGGCGCTGGCTGCCCTGGCCGGTGAAGAGGAAGGCGGTCTTGCCCTCGCCCACCGCGCCCAGGACCGGGCCGGCGGGCTGCTCGCCGTCGGCGAGGGCGGTGAGGTCGGCGAGCAGGCTCTCGCGGTCGCCGAACAGGACGGCCCTGCGGTCGAGCGAGGAGCGGCTGGTGGCGAGCGAGTAGCCGAGGTCGGTCAGGCTCGCGGTGTCGGCGGCGAGTTCGGGACGGGCGTGCAGGTGGGCGGCGAGACGCTCGGCCTGGGCGCGCAGGGCGGCGTCGCTCTGGCCCGACACGAGCACCGGTACCGGACCGGTGGCGCCGGCCGGCGTCCCGGTCCCGGATTCGGTCGCGGAATCGGTGGCGGAATCGGTGGCGGATGCTGCCTCCGACGCCTCGGCCGTGGGCGCTGCGTCCGCTCCGGTCTCCCGCGCCTCATCGGCGGGCGGGGCCTGCTCGATGACGGTGTGCGCGTTGGTGCCGCTGACGCCGAAGGAGGAGATGCCGGCGCGGCGCGGCTGGCCGGTCTGCGGCCACGGCACGGCCTCGGTCAGCAGCTTGACGTCACCGGTGGCCCAGTCGACGTTGCCGGACGGCTGGTCGATGTGGAGCGACTCGGGCAGCACGCCGTGCTGCATGGCGAGGACCATCTTGATGATGCCCGCCACACCGGCGGCTGCCTGCGTGTGGCCGATGTTGGACTTGACGGAACCCAGCCACAGCGGGCGTCCGTCGGGGCGGTTCTGGCCGTACGTGGCGAGGATGGCCTGCGCCTCGATCGGGTCGCCGAGGGTCGTGCCGGTGCCGTGCGCCTCGACGACGTCGACCTGCGCGGGGGTGAGCCCGGCGTTGGTGAGGGCCTGGCGGATCACACGCTGCTGGGAAGGGCCGTTGGGGGCGGTCAGGCCGTTGCTCGCGCCGTCCTGGTTGATCGCCGAGCCCCGCACGATGGCAAGGACGGGGTGACCGTTCCTGCGCGCGTCGGAGAGCCGCTCGACGAGGAGCATGCCGACGCCCTCGCCCCAGCCGGTGCCGTCGGCTCCGTCGGCGAACGGCTTGCAGCGTCCGTCGGGTGCGAGCCCGCGCTGCCTGCTGAACTGCACGAACGCGCGCGGGCTCGACATGACGGTGACACCGCCCGCCAGCGCCAGCGAGCACTCGTCGTTGCGGAGCGCCTGTACGGCGAGGTGCAGGGCGACGAGCGAGGCCGAGCAGGCGGTGTCGACGGTGACGGCCGGGCCTTCGAGGCCGAAGGTGTACGACAGACGGCCGGAGACGACACTGGCCGCGTTTCCGGTGAGGAGATATCCCTCGACGCCCTTGGGTACTTCGCGCAGCAGCTCGGGATAGTCCTGGCCGTTGGTGCCGATGAAGACACCGGCCTTGCTGCCGCGCAGGGTCGCCGGGTCTATTCCGGCTCGTTCAAAGGTTTCCCAGGACGTTTCGAGGAGCAGGCGCTGCTGCGGGTCCATGCCGAGGGTTTCGCGCGGGCTGATCCCGAAGAATGCGGCGTCGAATTCGCCGACGCCGTCGAGGAATCCGCCCTCACGGGTGTACGAGGTGCCCTGCTGGTCGGGGTCGGCGTCGTACAGCGACTCGATGTCCCAGCCACGGTCGGTGGGGAAGTCGGTGATCGCGTCCCGCCCACCGGCCACCAGGTCCCACAGGCCCTCCGGCGACTCGATGCCGCCGGGGAACCTGCAGCTCATGCCGACGATCGCGATCGGCTCCGGCTCCTGGGCCTCGACCTCGCGAAGGCGCTGCCGCGTCTGATGCAGATCGGCCGTCACCCGCTTCAGGTAGCCGAGGATCTTGTCCTGATCTGCCATTGGAACCTCACCCATGCTTCTCGTCACAAACCCTTGCGCTGCTACTGCCTGCTGTCCGCTGTGCTAAATACCGAGTTCCTTCTCGATGAAGTCGAAGAGCTCGTCGGGCGTGGCCTCCTGGAGTTTCTCGGTCACGGCCTCGCCACTGGAATCGGTGTGCGGTTCACCCCATTTCGCCAGGAGAGCCTGCAGACGCAGCGCAATGTCGGTACGCGTTTCACTGTCCGGGTCGAGAACGGACAGAGCGGACTCCAGCTTTTCGAGTTCCGCGATGCCCGGGGCGGCCCCGGCACTGCCGTCCTGGGTGATCTCGGCCCGGAGGAACTCGGCCAGGACCGTCGGGGTCGGGTGGTCGAAGACGAGCGTGGCCGGGAGCCTCAGCCCAGTGGCGGCGTTGAGGCGGTTGCGCAGCTCCAGTGCGATCAGGGAGTCGAATCCGAGCTCCTTGAACGCACGGCCCGCGCCCACCTCGTCGGTCGTGGGGTGGCCCAGCGCGGTGGCCGCGTGGGAGCGGACCAGTTCGAGGACGGCCAGGGCCTGTTCGGCCTGCGGCATGACGGCGAGCCGCCGGCGCAGCGCCTCGGCCGGGGAGTCCCCACCCGCTTCGCCCGCTGCCGGAGCGGACTCGGCCAGCTGCCGCACCTCGGGCAGGTCTCCGAGGAACGGGCTGGGCCGTACGGCCGTGTAGCCGGGCGCGAACCGCTCCCACTGGATGTCGGCGACGGCGACGGCCGCCTCCGCGTGGTCGAGGGCCTGCTGCAGCGCGCGGATCGCCGAGCGGGGCGCCATGGCGGGCACCCCTCCGCGGTCGAGCCGCTCGCCGATCGCACCGCCCGCGGCGAGCCCGCTGTCGCCCCAGCGGCCCCAGGCCACGGAGGTCGCGGCCAGGCCGTCGGCGTGACGTTGCTCGGCGAGTGCGTCCAAGTAGGAGTTGGCGGCGGCGTAGTTGCCCTGTCCCGCGTCGCCGAGCGTGCCGGCGACACCGGAGAAGAGGACGAACGCCGACAGGTCGAGATCGCGGGTGAGCTCGTGCAGGGTGAGCGCCGCGTCCGCCTTGGGGGCGAGTACGGTCGCGAACCGCTCCGGAGTCAGCGCGTCGATGACCCCGTCGTCGAGGACACCGGCGGTGTGCACGACGGCGGTCAGGGGTTGGTCGGCGGGGACGGCGGCGATGAGGGCGGCGACGGCGTTCCGGTCGACCATGTCGCAGGCGGCGAGGGTGACCTGGGCGCCGAGCGCGGTGAGTTCGTCGCGGAGCTCGGCGGCTCCGGGTGCGTCGGGGCCGCGGCGGCTGGTGAGCAGCAGGTGCTCGGCGCCGTTCTCGGCGAGCCAGCGGGCCACATGCGCACCGAGCGCACCCGTACCGCCGGTGACGAGGGTGGTGCCTTGCGGACGCCATTCCCGCACCGCGGCAGTGTCCGCGAGGGGCGCGTGCGCCAGACGCCGGCCGAAGAGCCCGGAGGCGCGCACCGCCACCTGGTCCTCCGAGCCGTCACCGGCCAGAACACCCACGAGGCGCTCGAGCGTACGCTCGTCCGCCTGCTGCGGCAGGTCGACCAGACCGCCCCAACGGTCGGGGTACTCCAGGGCGACCGTGCGGCCGAAGCCCGAGACGAGCGCCTGCGCCGGGTCCTGGAGCCGCTCCGAACGGGCCACGGAGACAGCGCCGCGGGTGACGCACCACAGGGGTGCGGCCACATCGGCGTCACCGAGGGCCTGGACGATCGCGGCGGTGGTGAGGAGCCCCCTGTGCGCACGGAGCGCGACGCCTTCGGCGGCGAAGTCACCGTCGTCGGTGAGGGTGCCGTCGTCGGTGAGAGCGAGGAGGGACAGGACGCCGGTCGTTGCGGTCTCGCCCGTCGCGGCCTTCAGGGTGGCGGCGAGCCGGTCACGGTCGGCCGCGTCGCCGGAGACGGTCACGGTACGTACGTCGGCGCCGTGTTCGGCGAGCGTACGCAGGACGGCACCGGCCCAGTCGCCGCCGGGGTCGCCGGTCGGGGCGTCGGTCGGGGCGTCGGGGACGACGACCAGCCAGGTGCCGGACAGGCGCGAGGTCTTGGCCTCGGCCAGGGGCTTCCAGGTGACGCGGTAGCGCCAGCCGTCCACGGTCGAGTGCTCACGGCTCTGCCGACGCCACGAGGACAGCGCGGGCAGCAGCGCGGTCAGCGGCTCGTCGCCTTCGATGTCGAGTTCCGCGGTGAGTGCTTCGAGGTCTTCGCGTTCGACGGCTTCCCAGAACCGGGCGTCGATCGCGTTCTCCGCAGAAACCACGGCCGCCTCAACAGGCGCCGCCTCCGGCCAGAACCGCTGCGACTGGAAGGCGTAGGTGGGCAGATCCACACGCTGGGCACCCGTGCCCGCGAAGACCGCATCCCAGTCCACACTCACGCCCCGCACATACGCCTCACCCAAAGACAGCCAGAAACGCTCCAGACCGCCTTCGTTGCGGCGCAGGGAACCAAGAACAGCAGCCTCACGGCCCGCATCCTCGACCGTCTCCTGCATACCCACCGTCAACACCGGGTGAGGACTCGACTCGACGAACACCCCGAACCCCTGCTCCAGCAGCGTCCGCGTCGCCTGCTCCAACTCCACCGT
>NZ_JBEZKA010000057.1:0-22636 GCF_040651435.1 Streptomyces sp. NPDC048479 | reverse complement strand
TCACCCTTCGGTACTTGTCTGCTTGGCCGCTGACAAACCGAAGGGTGATCAACTCCTCTACTCGAACGCCTCTACGACGCGCCGAGAACTCTGGATGTGAGGTTGTACCTCGCTATGGAGATGAGGGTGTACGCGGACACTCCGCGGTGTGGCGCAACGGGCAGTGGAACGATTCGGTGCTCTTCTCCCTGCTCCGCGCGGAGCGGCCCGGCGGCGCACCGATGTGAGTGCGGGACGATGATCAACCGGACGGGACTCGGCGCCCGAGCTGAAGACCGCCAGGTATCTCCGTCCGCCGGGTGGCCGCCGGCCCGGCGCCCGCGTGAGAACGTGAGACTTGTGCGGCCGATCAAGTCCGCAACCAGATGGCCAGGGCTGCCGCTGTGGTGGTGCCGAGGTAGACGTAGCCGCGTTTGTCGTAGCGGGTGGCGACCGCCCGGGACTGTTTGAGGCAGTTGATGGCCCCCGTTCGACGGTGTGGCGTTTCTTGTAGCGGTCTTCGTCGAAGCCTGGTGGCCGTCCGCCGCGTGAGCCTTTGCGCAGACGGGCGGCCTGGCTGTCGGTCTTCTCCGGGATGGTGCGCCGGATGCCCCGTCGTCGTAGGTACTCACGGCAGGGCCCGTTGCTGTATGCCTTGTCGGGCGCCAGGCTGTCCGGCTTCCTGCGCGGCCGTCCCGGGCCGAGCTTGGCGACGCGGATCTTCTCCAGCACGGCGATGAACTGGGTGCAGTCCGCCCGCTGGGCCGGAGTGCCGATCAGGGAGAGCGGGCGGCAGCGGCTGTCCGCGCTCAGATGGAGCTTGCTGGTGAACCCGCCCCGCGAGCGGCCCAGGCCCTCACCTCCAGCACCACCTCCACCAGGCGGCCGACGAGGCTCTGCCATGGCGTCTCGTCCTGGTGTTCTGTCATGTCGGCCCCCTTTGACGCGGGTGCCGGTGGCTGGTCGGTGCGGGCGCCGGCCGCATGTTGGTGAGCGCGGACGATGGTGGAGTCGACCGTCGCGGATCATGGCTGCGTCGTCGGTGTCCTTCACCGCCGCACGATGGGCACAGGGCAGCACACACCAACCGATGATCACCGGTGGCCGCATCCGTCTCCGCACCGCCCCTGACCAGTCAGATCGGCATCTACGGCTGGAGTTCTAGGCTTTGCGGGCGAGCAGTTGAATCTCCTGGAACTGCCGTCGGTCGGTGGGCTGAGGCTCGCGAACCATCCGGGCTACCTCGGCCAACCCGGACTCGCGCAGCAACGCGGCGAGGTGATCCGGCGACCACCGATAGGCCAGCGCGACTGTGTGATCGAAGACCTGCGTGGGGTGAGACGGATCATCGCTGGCCGAAAAGCCGACCAGAAGGTGGCCGCCAGGTGCCAGCACGCGGTGGAACTCCGCCAAGATGGCGGGGAGTTCTTGCGGCGGCGTGTGGATGATGGACCAACGTGAGAGTGCGCCGCCCAGCACGCCGTCAGCGATGTTCAATGCGGCCATCGAGCCCACGTCGAACCGCAGGCCCGGATGGGCCTGTCGAGCCAACTTGATCATCGTAGGAGAGGCATCAACGCCAAACGCCGCCAGCCCCAACTCGTCCAGATAAGCGGTGATATGGCCAGGTCCACACCCCAGGTCCGCGACCTGACGGTCCCCACTCGCACTTACGACCTCGGCGAAGGCACGCAAGATCGCGCGGTCCAGGGGACTGTCACGCAGCGTGTCGCGGAACAGCTCCGCATAGCTGGGGGCAGCAGCGTCGTAAGCCTCGCGGGTGGCACTGAGGGCATCGTGTTCGAGCATGCTCGCGACAGTAGTTCCTGGCGCTGAGGCGAGCCGGAAGAATCACGATCTTCCCTCCCGCCCGTTCGCCCGGGCTATCGCTGGTTCAGAGAAGCCTGCATCCGCTGTCGATGCTGAGCATCAACCCGAAGATGCTGCCCGCCTGGACGAGCTGGAGGAGGGCCTCCTCGCCCGCCGCGAGCGCGCTGTCGCCGAGGACTGACGGGGTGAGATCGACGGACTCGATCTCACCCTCACCTTTCTGCGCAGCAAGCACGAGCAGGCCCACTGCTTCGCGCGAAGCGGCCCGGTCTCCCTCGGGCTTCCCGTGGTTCCTCATCAAAAGCCCCAGGTCACACAAGGGCGATCAGGAGAGCGGAGATCAGTAAGGCGGCCTGATGCAGGGCCTGGTCGGTCAAGTACATGCCGTTCATCCCGCCCGCCTTCAGCTCCGTGAAGCCCTTGGACCCGATGTGCTCCAGCAGCCAGCGGACCGGCCACCGGCGATCGAAGAACGCGTGCGTCACCGCCGAGACGGCGAGCCCCGCCGCCAGGCCGGTCCAGGACATCTGAAGCGGGAGGACGGCCCAGACCAGGGCCAGCAACGCGGCCATCACAAGTAGTACTGGGCAACGTGTCCCAGGCAAGCGCTCAGCCTCGACGGGGCTGACCGTCCGCGACCTCGGCCGCCGCCGGCGCCGCCTTGCCCGCGGCCTGATGGTCGGTCTGCCCGTTCACGTGGTCCGCGAGGTTGTGACCGACGGAGAGAACCGCCCACACCGCCCCGAACGTCGCGAGAGTCGCGACCTGCTCGATGCTCGTCACCGGGCACCCCCGACAACCGAGTTGACCTGGGGCGGAAGGGCGAGGCTGGCATCCGGCCGGTCTTCATGCACCAGCGGAGGAAGGTCTGCGCTGGGCGCCGCGTGGCCAGCTTTCGCGATCTTCGCCGGGGAGATCTGGGCAGGACGAGCACCACGGCCTCGTCGGGCGGAGTCGTCGTACGGCTGCATCTCGCCGGCCCTGACGTAGCCCCAGGACTTACGTCGGGGGCGGACCTTGTGGTGGGCTGCTCGACAAGCAGCGAGGCACCGGCTTCGGGCCGGTGGCGCATGAGTTCGTCGAGCATCACACGGGTTACTTCAGTGCCGCGCCAGGGGGTACGGACCATGACCTCGCACAGGCCGAAGGGGTCATCGAGTGTCGTCGACGTCAGGAGACTGCGGTCGCCGTAGTCCCTGGAGGAGCAGTTCGATCAACCGGCGGGGGTCGTAGCGGGGGTCGCTGTCGTGTCCGATGCAGAGGTTGCCGATTCCGCGCATCAGTTCGTAGGCGTGCGTGCCGGGCCTGATTTCGCCGGCGTCGGCCGCGGCGTCGAGAAGTTGCGTGCAGACGGGCACCAGGTGGTCGAGGAAATAGGCGTGGAGCGCGTCGAAGCCGCCGCTGTCCGATTGCAGCGCGTTGGCGAGTCCGTGCTTGGTGACCAGGAAATCGACGAAGAGGTCGACCCACTGGCGGAGGGCAGCGAGTGGAGAGACGGCACTGGCCAGCAGGCGCGGGCCGGCCTCGGCGCATGCCTCGACCTGGTGGCGGTAGACGGCGACGACGAGATCCGCCCGGGTCGGGAAGTGGCGGTAGATCGTCCCCATCCCGACGCCCGCTCGGGCCGCGATCTCCCGGATCGGCGCGTCGACCCCCGAGGCCACGAACACCTCGGCGGCGGCATCGAGCAGCGTCTGCTGGTTGCGCACCGCGTCGGCTCGCTTGCTGCGGGCCGACGCCCCTCTGGGCTCGCTTGCAGCGGGCACCACACTCTCCTTCCGACGGCCGTTGACGAAACGGAACGCTGCTCCGTATATTAATCGGAACGGCGCTCCGTTTTCAGGATAGCTGAAGCCGGGCGCTCTGACCCCGCCTCGCCCGCCGCCCGGCCGCATGGGTCCGGCGCTAGAGGCCATCGAAGGGAAATATGCGTCATGACTGCATCGACTGACACAGCCGACACCTTCAGCTCGCCCACTCCAGTCCTCTCGGTCAGTCCGGTCGTGCTGTCGGCTCCCGGCCGAGCCGCGGACCTGGAGGTGCGCGTCTCCGCCCCGGTGACCGGAAACGAACTGCCGGTCATCCTCCTCTCGCACGGTCTCGGCTTCTCGAACAACCTCTCCTCGCTGAACGGCTACGCCCCACTCGCCAACTTCTGGGCGGCACACGGCTTCGCCGTAATCCAGCCCACCCATCTGGACTCCAGGACGCTTAGCCTGGATCCCGACGCCCCCGGGGCGCCCCCGCACTGGCGCTCACGGGCCGAGGACATGAAGCGCATCCTCGACCAACTCGACGTGATCGAGGCCGCCGTCCCGCAGCTCCTCGGGCGCCTCGACCAAAGCAAGGTCGCCGTAGTCGGGCACTCGATGGGCGGGCACACCGCGAGCCTGCTCCTGGGCGCCCGGCTCACCGATCCGCACGACGGAACGGAAGTGAACATGGCCGAGCCCCGGATCAAGGCGGGTGTACTGCTTGCCGCGCCCGGCCGAGGCGGTGATGCCCTCACCGAGTTCACGGTCGAGAATTACTCCTTCTTCTTGACCACGGACTTCTCCGAGATGGCGACGCCCGCGCTCGTGGTCGCCGGCGACAAGGACACCTCTACCCACCTGACGGTTCGGGGCCCGGACTGGCACACCGATCCCTACTTCCTCTCCCCGGGCCCCAAGTCCCTGCTCACCCTGTTCGACGCAGAGCACGGGCTCGGCGGGATCTCCGGATACGACGTCGCCGAGACCACGGACGAGAACCCCGAGCGAGTGTCCGCGGTCCAGCGGCTCACCTGGGCCTACCTCCGCACCGAGCTCTACCCCGGGGATCCCGCCTGGCAGGCAGCGCGTGACGCGCTGACGGCCGGCCCCAACCCGCTCGGACGGGTCGAATCCAAGTAAGCCCAAAGAGACGCCATCTCCGTGCCGACCAACAGCACGAGATGGTCGCGCCCCCTCGTTCCCCGTGGGAGGAGCCAGGGCCCCCCGCGACACCAGGCGGAGATCGGCGAGGTCCTACATCGGGCGGTCTCAACCGTCGACGACGGCCGCGAGGCCTGAACAGGCCACGGCTGGGACGGGATCAGGGGATCCTGACGCTGCGGTCCAGGTACCGGCTGAACGGCGCGGCCAGGGCCTCCCCTCCTTCCTCGGCCGGCCACCGGTCGTCACCGGCTTCGCGACGGCGACACCGGGCAAGCAGATGATGGCGCCGACGACGTCCCAGCAGTCGGGCCGGAATCCGTCCAGGCGGCCACGCCTGTGGAGTGACCTGCCTCACATGGTGTCACAACGATCGATCACGCGGTGTCTTGAGGCCGAACCCCCTTGAAGCGGAGGAGACACCATGACTGAGAACACCGATGTGGTCGTGATCGGCGGCGGATACGCCGGCGTCATGGCGGCCAATCGCCTGAGGCAGCGCGACGACGTGACAGTGACCCTGATCAACCCGCGCCCGAGCTTCGTCGAGCGGGTCCGCCTGCACCAACTGGTGGGCGGGTCCGACGACGCGGTCGTCGACTACCGAGAGGTCCTGGGCGAGGGCGTCCGGCTGGTGGTCGACACCGTGACACGGATGGACGCGGCCGGGCGCCGTGTGACGTTGGCGTCGGGCGACACGGTCGGCTACGACTACCTGATCTACGCAGTGGGCAGTGGCAGCGCCGACCCGAGTGTGCCCGGGGCGGTGGAGTTCGCCTACCCGGTTGCCACCTTCGAGGAGGCGGGGCGGCTGCGGCCGGTCCTTGACGCCGCGCCTGCGACGGCCGCGGTGACGGTTGTCGGAGCCGGCCCGGCCGGCATCGAGACCGCCGCCGAGCTGGCGGAGGCGGGCCGTACCGTGACCCTGGTCTGCGGTGGAGTGCTCGGCCCGTACCTGCACCCCCGGGGCCGACGCTCGGTCGCCGAGCGGCTGGCCGCGCTCGGCGTGACCGTGCTCGAAGGCCCCGACACGAAGGTGACGGCTGTGACACGCGATGCCGTGCAGCTCAGCGACGGCCGCGATCTGCCGAGCGAGGTGACCATCTGGACCACCGGATTCGGTGTGCCGGACCTGGCCGGCCGCAGCGGGCTGACCACCGACGCCCTCGGCCGCCTCCTCACGGACGAGACCCTCACCAGCGTGGACGACCCGCGCATCGTCGCGGCCGGCGACTCCGCGGCACCCTCGGGCCTAGCGCTTCGGATGAGCTGCCAGGCCGCGATGCCTCTGGGCGCGCGGGCCGCCGACACGGTGCTCAGCCGGATCGCGGGCGAGCAGCCCTCGACCCTCAACCAGGTGTTCGCCGGGCAGTGCATCAGCCTGGGCCGACGCGCCGGCATCTTCCAGTTCGCCCACAGGTACGACGTCGCGCTGTGGTTCCACATCGACGGTCGCCCTGGCGCGAGGCTCAAGGAGTTCGTGTGCAAGGGCATCGTCAAGCATCTGGCTGGCGAGGCACGCAAGCCCGGTTCGTACAGCTTGCACCGCATCTCAGGAGGTCCCAAGCGCCAGCAGCTGCTGCAGGCCAAGCGCCGCGAGGCGCCGGCCACCCTCATCGGTAACCTGGGCCGGCCGTGAAAGAGAGGGGTCGAGAGATGAGCGACCACGCCACCAACGCGGCGACCGAGACTTTCGTCGCCCACCGCAACCTGCTCTTCACCGTCGCCTACGAGATGCTCGGATCGGCGGCCGACGCCGAAGACGTCCTCCAGGAGACCTGGCTGCGGTGGGTCAAGGTCGACCTGGGGCAGGTGCGCGACCAGCGCGCCTACCTGGTCCGGATCACAACCCGGCAGTCGCTCAACCGACTGCGCACAATGAAGCGCCGCAGGGAGGCGTATGTCGGCCAGTGGCTGCCCGAGCCGATGCTCACCGCGCCGGACGTGGCGGAGGATGTCGAGCTCGCTGAGAGTGTGTCGATGGCGATGATGCTCATCCTCGAGACGCTGTCGCCGACCGAGCGCGCCGTCTTCGTGCTGCGCGAGGTCTTCGATGTCGGCTACGACGAGATCGCGGCCGCCGTCGACAAGAGCCCCGGGGCCGTCCGCCAGATCGCCCACCGCGCCCGCCAGCACGTCGATGCCCGCCGCCCTCGCAAAGTGGTCTCCCCGAGCGAGGCTCGGGCGGCTCTGGAGTCGTTCCAGCGTGCGCTCGAAACCAGGGACCCGCAGGACCTCCTCGACGTGCTCGCCCCGGAGGTCGTCCTTGTGAGCGATGGCGGCGGCGTCAAGCGGGCTGCACTGCGGCCGGTCATCGGCGCCGAGAAGGTGGTCCGCTTCTACCTCGGCGGCTCCGGCAAGACCGAAGGCACGATCACCTGTGACCCCACCGTGGTCAACGGCAACCCGGCACTCGTCGTACGCCTGGACGGCGAGATCGACGGCGTCATGGCGATCCGTGTCGAGGACGCCCGCATCACCGGCCTCTACTACGTCCGCAACCCCGAGAAGCTGTCCCGCGTCGAATCCGAGACCCCGCTCACCCTGCGATGAATCCCCGTGGCGGATCAGCCACTTGGGGGTCAGATGCAGCGCTGAACCCCGTACGGTTCACTTCGCTTATCACAACATCGCCTGCCAGAACACTCAAAGCTCGCCTTGCCATATGGCTTTGCTGGACGAGCTTGTGCACCGAGGAGTAATCGTCATCGGTGCGTACCGCCACACCACAGCCTTCCGCGGCATCTGGCCAGGTCCGGCAGGTCTCTCCGGCAGCTCAGAAAGGCCCGTGGAGTTCGCCGAGCCGGCCGGTCAGCCGCAAGTTCTCGGAGTAATCGACCGGGCAGGCGATCACGGAGACCCCATCGTCGTCCAGTGCACGCCGCAGTGTCGGAAGCAGTTCGTCGGCCGCCTTGATGTGGTAGCCACGCGCGCCGAAGCTTTCCGCGTAGGAGACGAAATCGGGGTTGGTGAAGTGCGTGTGGCTGTGGCGTTCGAGTTCGAGCTCCATCTTCCAGGTGATCAGACCGTACTCCTCGTCGACCAGGACAAGCACCACCAACGGAATGCGTTCGCGGACCGCCGTCTCCAGCTCCTGGGAATTCATCAGGAACGAGCCGTCCCCCATCATGGCCAGCACGCGCCGCTCCGGACGGGCCAGCTTGGCCGCGATCGCACCGGGCAAGGCGAAGCCCATGGTGGAAAGGCCGTTGGAAACCAGGCAGGTGTCCGGCGAATAGGCAGGGTAGAGCCGGGCCATCCACATCTTCCCAGCGCCGGTGTCAGCGAGGACGATGTCCTCCCGGTCGAGCGCGGCCCGCACGTCGGCCACAACGCGCTGCGGCACGAGGGGGCAGGCGTCGTTGTTCCGGCCATAGTCAAGTTCCTCGGCGAGCAGAGAGCGGATGCGTTCACCGGCTCCTACTTCGAAGGCGAGGCCGTCGGGAAGCGCGGCTGCGAGCGCGTCCAGCCCCAGTGACAGATCGCCCTCGACGCCGACGGTGACCGGGTAGCGGGAATCGACCTCCGCCGGGAAACGGTGCAGGTGGACGATGCGCTTGTCGCCCTCCGGATTGATCTTCACCGGGTCGAACTCCTGGATCTCGTACCCCACGCAGATCAGGACGTCTGCCGAGTCGAATCCGAAGTTGGCGTAGTCGTGGCGCATGAAGCCCACCGCGCCGAGCGCGTTCACGTGATCGTCAGGGAAGACGCCCTTTCCGTGGAAGGTGGTCGCCACTGGGACGTTCAGCCGTTCCGCGAAACGTAGCAGGGCCGCCGACGCGCCCGCCCTGGCAGCACCATGACCGGCGAGCACCACAGGATGCTGCGCCGCCGCGACGACCTCCGCGGCGCGGGCGACCTGTGACGGCGACGGAGCGTCTGCGTAGACCGTATCGACCTGCAAGGGAGCGAGCGGTGTCCTGGTGCGCGACGCCTCGATGTCCTCGGGGACCGCGACGAAGACCGCCCCGGGACGCTCGCTCTGCGCGGTCTTGAACGCCTTGCGCACCATTTCCGGCACCGCTTCAGGACTCTGCACGTGCGCCGACCACTGAGTGACCGGCGCAAACATGGACACCAGATCGATGACCTGGTGGGACTCCTTGTGGACCCGGCTCAGCGAACCCTGCGCGGCCAGCGCCACCAGCGGGGTGCTGTTCGTCATCGCATCAGCGGCGCCCAGTGCCAGATTGATCGCCCCGGGGCCCAGCGTGGCCGAGCACACACCCGCCTTGCCGGTGAGCCGCCCGTAGATCTCCGCCATGAAGGAGGCACCCTGCTCGTGACGGACCAGGATGTACCGGATGGCTGAGCCGTTCAGGGCGTCGACAAAGCGGATGTTCTCCTCCCCCGGGATCCCGAAGACGTACTCCACGCCCTCGGCCTCCAAGCAGCGCACCATGAGATGGGCGACGTCGTCGGTCGCGGTTCCGGGGCTCTGCGGGCCGGGGCTGCGGTGAGTGTCCATGAGCCGAACCTAGGCATGCCGAGTGCGCACGGACCACGCACCGGCCCCCGGCCGGGTGAACTCCCGTCAGCCGTCACACCGTGGCAGTTCGGCCGTCGGAGTGATCGTCATCGTCCTTCTGCGCCGCTACGGCGACGGAGACGACCCGGCCCGCACGATGGAGGGCGTCGCACCGCTGTGAACGCCACGGCGGCAGGATCCAGGAGCACTCTGTGAACACCCAGCCGCCCCCTTCTTACGACGGTCTCCGTGCAATGTTCATCAACTGCACGCTCAAGCGGTCACCCGACGTGAGCAACACCGAGGGGCTGATCGACAAGAGCCGCACGGTGATGGAGTCGAACGGAGTCGCCACCGAGCTCGTACGAGCCGTTGACCACGACATCGCGACCGGCGTGTGGCCGGACATGACCGAGCACGGATGGGCCACCGACGAGTGGCCGGCGCTGTACGAACGGGTGATGGCGGCCGACATCCTGGTGCTCGCGGGGCCGATCTGGCTGGGGGACAACAGCTCCGTCATGAAGCAGGTCATCGAGCGGCTCTATGCAGGCTCGTCACTGCTCAACGACCGCGGACAGTACGCGTATTACGGACGCGTGGGCGGCTGCCTGATCACCGGAAACGAGGACGGCGTGAAGCACTGCGCCATGAACGTCCTCTACAGCCTCCAGCACCTCGGCTACACCATCCCGCCGCAGGCCGACGCGGGCTGGATCGGCGAGGCCGGCCCCGGACCCTCGTACCTCGACCCCGGGTCCGGCGGGCCGGAGAACGACTTCACCAACCGCAACACCACCTTCATGACCTGGAACCTGATGCACCTCGCCGCCATGCTCAAGCACGCCGGCGGCATCCCCGCCCGCGGCAACCAGCGCTCCGAATGGGACGCGGGCTGCCGCTCCGACTTCCCCAACCCCGAACACCGCTGAGCAGCCTGGGGAAATCGATGATGGGGCAATAGGTGGCCAGGCGAGCAGCAGTTCCGCGTCGAGCCTGCGGCGCGTCCTACGGCTTACCGGTGGGTGCTGACCTCGTCACGGGTCTCAGGCGCCTGGGGCCGTCAGTCCTGGGTGAGGGTGTCGGCGGCCGGCCAGATGCCGTTGTCCGGCATCGCCAACCGCTCGGACAGGGGCCGCCGCCACTCCGGCGGTGTGAACGGCTCGCCCAGTAGTCGGTCACCCGGACAGCCGCCCCTGCTACCAGCTCAGCATCCGCCAGTACAGCACCATGGTCCTGCCTTCCTCGGTGGGAATCACTCCCACTGCACGGATCTCCGCGGCCCCGGCCAAGAAGAGCGCGGCCGGCGCTCCGGGCACGTCCACGGCCTTTCCAGCGGGGCGTGCAGGCGCTGGCGCAGTACATCGCACGGGAGGGTGCCGACAAGCCGGTGCCGCGCGGGCACCTCGAACCGCTCGTGGTGGAGGGCCAGCAGGAGCTGATGGAGCACCGGCTTGGCGTGTGGCTGTCGAACACCAAGAGCCGCCGGGACAAGCTCACCCACGACCAGCGGACCGCCCTCGCGGAGCTGGGCATGGCTCTCCCTGATAGACCCCCGGCAACGGGTCACTCGTTCCTCGGGGGACCGCTCGGCCAAGAGGGTGCGCGTGCGCTCGATCGTGTTGGGGGCCACTCCCCCGTCGGCCTGCACTGCCATCCCGGCGATTCGGCGAAACGCGCCGTGCAGCCGAGGACGCAGCTCCGTGATCTCGCTTGCTGTCCCACCGCCCGGTGGACCCCGCTGGGGATGACTGGCTAGGCCGGCTCGGCGGGGTCGTGGGTGATCAGATCTCCCGGCTGGCACTGGAGGACATCGCAGATCCTCGACAGGGTCGAGAAGCGGATGGCCTTGGCCCGCCCGTTCTTGAGCACGGACAGGTTGACGACGGTGATGCCCACCTGCGCGGACAGTTCGGTGAGCGTCATGCCGCGCTCGGCGAGGAGCCGGTCGAGGTGGATCCGGATCGCGTGGAGTTCCTCCTCGGGCATCAGATGGTCCCTTCGAGGTCCTCTCGCATGCGCACGCCCTCGCGCATGATCTTCCCCATGATCACTGCGGCGAGGCCAGCGAGGACGAGCGCCTGCGGCCCGGAGACCGTCGGCCCAGAACCCGCGACCGGCGCCATGCTCCCGACGAGCCAGGACTGCGACCAGCCGACGACGAGGCCGGCCAGCGGCGTGCCCACGGTGACGAACCAGCCGAGTACGGAGAGCCGTTGCGACACCGCGTCGGTGAACGGCCCCTGCAGCAGGACGGCCTTCAGTAGCCGGGAGAAGAGCAGCAGCGCGAGGGAACCGAACAGCAGCCAGGGCAGTTCTCCCCCGAGGTCGGCGGCGCGCTGCCCCACGGAGGGACTGTCCTGGCAGAGGCGCGTGGCACTGCTGGATGCCTCCACGCCCTTGCCCATCGGCAGGTGGTCCGGCGCCAGTGAGGCATTGCGCCAGAAGTCCGTCTGCACGCAGACCGCCCCGTCGTCGAGCATGTGCGTGACCCCCTTGCCTATGAAGGCGAGCCCGCAGAGCACCGCCAGCGCAAAGGTGACCGAGGCCAGGGTCCTCGTGAGTCGCGTGTTCACCGCATACCTTCCTATCGATTTTCGATATGCCCAAGACTAGAGGAGCATATCGATATTCGACAAGTTCATGGCCGCCGACGAGACCGCCCCGGCAGGGCTGGGAGATGGGGCACGAGCCGGAAGCGGGCCGCGTGGTACTGGATGGCCACCTTGCCCTTCCCTGTCCGACAGGGCGGGCCCGTAGGGGCGGCGCAGGTGGACATCGGGCAGGCGCGCGATTCCACGCGTTTGAAGTCGTCGCTCACGACCCAGAGCATTTCATGAGGGTGTTTCAGGCGTTCAGCCGTTTGCAACAACTCATGAAACACGATCGCCGCAGGTGAACCACCGCGCCTCACCGTGTTTCACAGGCGACCACCTATGAAGCAGCGACCCGGGCAGCGTTGATGCCGTATGCCACTATGCGGCTCAGGAGGTCCGGGTGTGGTGGTCCAGCAAGCGAGTGAGCAACTGCACGAACTGGTCGCGTTCGGCCGGACTCAGCGGCGCGAGCAGTTCGTCGTGGAGGTCGTCCAGGGCCTTGTCGAGGAGGCGTAGGCGGCGGCGGCCTTGGGTGGAGATCGTGATGATGTTGCGACGCCGGTCGTCGGGATCCGGCGCCCGCTCGACGAGGTCACGCTCGGCCAGTTCGTTGAGCACGCCGACCATGTCCGCCCTGGCCGAGGAAGCCGGGCTGAAACGCAACAAGCTCACCCACAAGCACACGGGGCTGAAGGACCTGTTCTACGCCCTGGTGCGCGTGCAGGACTCCCGGCCCAAGGCATTCGACGGCCTCAAGTGGCAGAACGACGAGCTGAAGAGGAAGCTCTCGGACCTGCGCGGCGAGCACAACCAGCTGCGCACGGACGTCAAGCAGATGGCGCGCGTGGTCCACGTGCTGGAGGCCGAGAACCAGCAGCTGAGACAGTCGGCCGGGAAGAGGGGTGTGGTCCGGGCGTTCCCAGTTCAGCAGCGGCCTCCCGCCCGGTGACAAGGGCAGCAGGTCATGGGCGCGGAGCACCGTGAACTCCCGCGGGAGCGGAGCCCAAGAGCTGGGCGGTCCCGTCAGCGGCCGGGGACGGTGCCCGCGCCGGCACGTCCGCTCCGTTGGGATCCGACGGGCGCCCGGGTCACGAGGTCGGGCACCGTCGTGCCGGTGGGCTGGGTGACGACGATGTGCGCCGCCTGCGCCGCGACCCCCGAGCCTCGATCGTCGTTGCCGCCCCGGTGGGTGAACGCGAACGCTGGGTATCGATCGCGGGCACCGTCACGGTCGAACTCGACGGAGCCCACGACCTGGCCTCCCGCCTGCCGCCCGCTACTGGGACCTCGACGACCCGACCCGCGCCGCCGACCTGGCCCGGAATCCTGGCCGAGGACCAGGTCCGCCTCGTCCTCCACCCGGAGACCGTGAACCGCTACGCGTACTGACCGCTCAACGACCCAGCCGGGCCGCGAGCCCGTCGAGCACGCAGTCCAGGCCGAACGCGAACTCGACGTCGGGGTCGAGTTCCTCGGCTTCGAGGACGCGGCGGGCGAGCATCGGGTGTTCGCCCGCCGCGAGGACCTCGCTGATGTAGGGGCCGACGCTGCGCTGCCACTCCTCCTCGCTGAGCCCGGTGCGCTGCTCCGCGCGTCGAAGGGCCTGCTGGGCAGCGACCGAACCCAGCACGTACGCGTGCACGGCGCCGAGCGCCTGCGAGGCCAGGGTGATGTCGGGCGTGAGCGCGACGGCGGCGCGCAGCGCGCACTCGGACCGCCGCATCGAGTTGGGGCCGAGCGCGGGCCTCCCCGCCAGTTCACCCGCCAACCAAGGATGCCGCAGCAGCGTCGCACGCAACGCGTGCGCGACCGCCCCCAGATCGGCACGCCAGTCCTCAGTGGACTCGGGCAGCGGATCCTCGCCCTGCGCCGCGTCGACCATCAGGTCCACCAGCTCGTCGCGGTTGGTGATGTACCGGTAGAGCGAGGCAGTCCCGGAACCGAGATCACCCGCGACCCGCCGCATCGACACCGCCGCCAATCCCTCTGCGTCCGCGACGGCCAGCGCGGCGGCCACGTACTGGTCCACCCCAGGCGCGCGTCGACGCGGCTCGGGGCGCGGCCGGGTCCACACCGACGAGGGAACGGGTTCGGTCATCGGGGCGGTTCCTTTCCTCGTTGACCAGCATCCTACCTTCTGGCTACGATGTATCCATGACGGAGACGGCGTATCCAGAAGTACCAGTGCTCGTGGTCGGAGGCGGCAGCGTCGGCCTGCTCGCCGCGGCGCTGCTCACCCACCACGGCGTCCCCGCGGTGCTCGTCGAACGCCGGTCCGGGCCGTCGGTGCACCCACGTGCCACCGGCATCGGACCGCGCACCGTCGAGGTCCTCCGCGAACTCGGGCTCGACACCGCCGTCGACGCCGTCGCGGTCGACCTCCGGGGCGCCGCGGGCAAGGCGGTGGCGCGGACCGTCGTCGAGATGGGCGCGGGCGACGTCGTGACCGTGCCCATGCCGACCCCGTCCGCCGACGAACTGGACGTGACGCCGTTCAGACTGCGCGGCGTCTGCGCCCAGGACCGGCTCGACGCCGTCGTGGCAACCGACCTGGCACGCCGCGGAGCAGACCTGCGCTGGTCGACCCGCCTGGTCGGCATCGCGCAGGACGCCGACGGGGTCGACGTCGAACTGGAGGGACCCGACGGCCGCTACTCGCTGCGGTGCACGCGCGTAGTCGCCGCCGACGGCACGCACAGCACCGTGCGGACCGCGCTCGGGGTGGGCACCTCCGGGCCGGGCGACCTGGGCAAGTCGATGATCAACATCCTGTTCCGCGCCGACCTCCGACCGCACCTGCGGGGAATGTCCTTCGCCACCTGCACGATCACCACGCCGGAGGCACCCGGCCTGCTGGCCACCGTGGACGGCGAGACGAACTGGGTCTTCCACGTCCCCTGCGACGTCGACGGCGGCGAACGCCCCGAGGACTTCACGCACGAGCGCTGCGCCGCGGTCGTCCGGCTGGCGGTCGGCGATCCCGACCTCGACGTCGAGGTGCGCAGCGTGCTCTCGTGGCGGCCCCGGAGCGCAGCGGCCGAAAGCTTCGCCGTCGGCCGCGTGTTCCTCGTGGGCGACGCCGCGCACACTGTGTCGCCCCTGGGCGCGTTCGGCCTCAACACCGGGGTCGCCGACGCGCACAACCTGGCGTGGAAGCTGGCCGCCGTCCACCACGGCGAGGCCGGTGCCGGGCTGCTCGACACCTACGCGCACGAACGTGAACCGGTCGCCGCGGCGACGCTGGACCAGGCGATGCGCAGGCTCGCCGACCCGGAGCTGCACTGGGGACGCGGACCCGAGGCCGACGCCGCCAGGGCGGCGGCGGGGGTGTGGGCGGCGCCGGTCGTGCACCTCGGCCATAGGTACGACTCGGCCGCTGTTGTCGACCCGCGGCCGGAACTCCCGTCCACATTGGACCTGGTGCTGGACGGGTCGCCGGGTTCACGGGTGCCCCACGCGTGGACCGACGGGGTTTCCACGCTCGACCTGGTGGCGTCCCGGTGGACCCTGCTGGTGGGCGTCGCCAGCGAGCGCTGGCTCACCGCCGCGGCGGACGTCGGACTTTCAGCGCACCGCGTCGCGGTCCCGTGGCTCCCCGACGAAGGGGCCCTGCTCGTCCGTCCGGACGGGATCGTCGCGATGCGCACCACGGCGTCGGCGACGCATCCGGCGCGGTTCCTCACCGAGGTCTTGGACCAGGTGCTGGCCAGGCCGGTCCCGGTGCCGAGCACCTGAACGGGGGCGCCTCGACGGAGGCGCCCCCTTCGCGGCTAGAGCTTCGTCGTGCTGCCGTGGAAGTTCAAGAATGCGCGTGCACTTCCTTCTTCGGACCGCAGCTCGTCTCGTGCCCGCCGAAGAACGTCGAGAAGACGAGGGCCTCCAGCTGAAGGCCCTCGCCCGCGATCTCCCGCCACGCCCGGTGACGCGGTGGATTTCGGCGGTGGCGTGCGCCATCGCCGACTGCATCCGCACGCCGAGCACATCCAGTTGATCAAGCCGAGGTCGCAGGTCGAAGGCGATGAAGGAGCCGGCTGACCGGCGGCCAGGTGTGCGACGGTGTCGGGCCGGCGGTTCATGCGGGCCTGCAGCGCGGCGAAGTCGAGCCGGCCGCCACGGTGGATGACGGCCTCGCCGTCGAGCACCGCATCCTCACCCAGGGCGGTGGCGGCCGATGCGATTTCCGGGAACGCGGCCGTCAGGTCCCGAAGATTGCGCGATTGCGGATACACCCGACCGGCGCGCGAAAACCAGCAGGCGGTATCCGTCGTACTTGGGCTCGAACACCGTTCCATCAGGCAGCGGCGAGGGGCCGGGCAGCTGCGCGAGGGCCTGGCCAGCATCGGCGCCGGCGGAGGGGTGATGTGCGAGAGCGTCACGCGCTGCGGCTCTTGGGCCCGCTCGCTTTCTTGGCCGGGGCCTTCCTCGCCGGGGTCTTCTTGGCCGCGGCTGTGGTCTTCTTCGCAGCGCGCTTCTTGGGGATGTCGTGCCCGTTGGCGTCCTCGCCGGTCTCGCCGCGGGATTCCTTCACGCCCTGGACGGAGGCGTTGAGCGCAGCCATCAGATCGACGACCTCACCGGTCGGCGGCTGTTCGCCTTCGGCCTTCGGTGGTGCCTTCCCGTTCAGCATCGCTGCGGATCTGCGAGGATCTCGAGTGCAGCCAGGCGCGCGAGTCAGCCCGCCCCCGGGGGCGGGCCTCATACTGCGGCCTGTTCCGCTCGCCGCACCGCCTTGGTGAGTTGCATACGTGTGAGCCTTTGCACGACGACGACGGCCAGCAGCGCGGCGCCGATGTCGGTAAGGCTGCCGACGATGAAGGCGTCAGCGCCCGCCAGGAACTCGTCGGCCGTCTGGGCCATGTCGTACTGAGCGCCCGCAATGCCGTTGACCAGATTCGCGACGAGCCATGCCATCCACCAGACGTTGACGATGGTGTGTGGCTCCTGCTTCCCCGTGCCGTACGGGTCTTGGCGGCTGGCCGCCCAGATGTCGGCTGCGATCGCGCGCGGGAGGTAGAAATTCCCGATCGGCACGAACCAGCCGCCGATCGCCCAGCCCCGCCCGCGCCGCTGGAGATCCGGCGCGAACTCATCGGCGTTGGCCCGCACCCGGTGGAACCAGATGATGAAGACAACGGCAGTGGCGAACTGCGCGACCCCTTGGACGACGCCGGCGGCGTCCGTCACCGACAGGGCCTGCTCCAGGGCGGTCACCGAATAAGCCGTGCCCATCAGATTCCGCAGGCCGGCCGCGGCGAACAGGGAGAAGACGTCGGCCGCAACGACGATACAGAGCAGCGCGACCACGGCGTAGGAGAGCCCGACCGGCGAGCGCAGGACACCCGGCCGGCGCTCCGCGGGTCGTCCCGGCAAGGTGAGGACCACCACGGGGACAGCCGGGCAGCCGTCGCACAGGCCGTCATTGGTTGTGGCTGTGTTCTTCCGGCAGTTCGAGCAGAGCATGGCTGAGCAGACCCCCCACGGGCGCGATGACGCCCCTCCCCAGAGGCGTCGTGGAAAACTGGGACCGCACGCTGTGCGACCGCTCACGGACGATATGCCTCCTGCCCGGCCGCCGTCCAGCACGAATCCGCAGCTCAGCCCAGCGAGCGGCCGGTGCTTGGAAGGGCTGGAAATGCGACTCACAGAATGGGGCCGTGGATCGCCGATCTCACGATTGCCGGTGTGGCGCGACGTCGAAGCCGCTCCCGAGCCGCCAGCGGGCCGCACAGCCGATCTAGCCCTCCTCGAACAGTCGTTGAGTGCGTCCTACGGGTCACGCAGGACACCTGAGACTGAGCGCGATAGTTGGCGGACTGAGCGCAATACCTGGCGGACCTCGCTACCTGAGGTGCTCAAGGGGGCTTTGATCGGCATCGGTAGGCCGGTGACGACTGCTTGGTCAAGGACTGGTGCCTTCCTTGGCCGCCTCGAAAAATGTCTGGTGTCGGTACTGCGTCTCGGGCAGGCTCCACAACGATGAGCGACGAATCAGAGGGTGACCGGGCGTACGCGCCGGTGGACTCGGTCAAAGGGCTTCTACAACGAGGTCGGGGGCTGGGCGCGCTCCGCGCGATGGACGATCCCGCGACAGCCTGCGAGTTGGTGTACGACGAGGTCCGGCATGACTGGCGCTGGGACTCGGTGGACGACCGCTACCTCTTTCTGGCTCGCTTGACCCAAGGGCTGGGACTGGGACTGGAACCGGTGATCGCCCTGCTGACCGGTGACGAGGACGACTGCGAGCGGGCCACCCGCGTGCTGGAGCTGATAGCTGTCTCGGGTTCGGCCGAGGCCCGCGAAGCCCTGCGGGCCTACATCCGGGAAGGCGAGCACTGGGTGGATGTCCTTGAGTCGGTGGCGGGCATCTGGCCGACGGAGTGGTGGGACGACCTGGCCGATATCTCGCATGACCGGCTGAGCGGAGAGGAACCGCTGCTGTGGCGCTCCGAGCCCTGGCTGCGCTGGGGAACGGCGTACGGGGGGTCCCCACGCACGCGCCCGCAAGGGATGCACACCATCGAGCTGGGTCCGAGCCGCCGTCAGCTGCTGTCCGTACTTGCCGACTCCGACATGGACGACGGTACCAAGGCCCAGGCCCTACACACCTTGGCCGGCCGTCCGCCGGAGCCGGACCTGATCCCCCTGGTGCCCGAACTTGGGACGGTGGACGGCAAGTGGCCCCTGCCTTGGCTCGGGCGTGCGGTCGAGCGGCTCGGCGCCCTTGCCGTGGCGGAGGCACGCGCATGGGCGACGGACGAGCGAGATTGGTTGTCCTGGACCGGAATCCTGGTTCTGGCCGAACACGGCGAAGCCCAGGACCTGCCTGCGCTGATCCGGGAACTCGCCGCCCATGAGGAGGCGCGCCAATGGTGCGGGCCCGAGCGGCTGGCCGCCGGCCTGGCCCGCTTCGGGCCAGCGGCCGCGGAGGCCGCACCGATACTGCGCCGATTCTGGCTGCGCACCCCGCACTCCTACGAACGGCCGGGCTACCTGAAAGCACTGGCGGCCATTGACCCGGCTGGCCTCGACCGGGCGTACACCGAGTCCCTCTGGGACTGCGAACCGGACGCCCGCCTGCTGGGCATCGCCTCCGCACCCGACCTGCCGCAGGTCAGGCAGCGGCTCACCCAGCTGCGGGACGACCCGATGGAGGAGCCCGAGGTCAGGACCGCCGCAGGGGACCGCCTGGCAGCGAGCTGGCGTTGATTGCCTACTCCAACGGAATGAAGTCGCGGTCGGCCTCTCTCGGTATGACGGCCAGGCGGCACAGCGAACCCAGCTCCGCGGCTACCACCTCATGAGCGCGCTAGGTGTATTGCCCTGTGAGGTTGGGGACGCGGCCGGCGGGTGGTTGGCCGTCGATCACGGAGTTGGTGACCTGGTGGACCCGGTGCTGGGCCTCCCGGGTCTCCCCCAGGGCGATGTGGTGCAGGTGCAGGCAGTATGCGGCTGCACGGTGACCTACTCCGGCGGCGAGCTGCCACCAGAACTGGGCGCTCTCGGGATGCCCGGTCAGGTACAGCAGGCACGCAAAGACGGCGGCGCCCTCGACGTCCAGCTGGTCCTCCTCCACGTGGGTGGCCTGCGGGCCATCGGCCAGCCGGTCCACATGGATGGCCGCGCCGGGCCCATTGAGGATCCAGCGCGAGACCGCGGCCAGGTGCCGGCCGGCCTGAGCCGCCCGGGCCATGTCCGGCGGTGGCGCGGCCTGCGCCGCGTCAGCGGCCAGCCGGCGCAGCGCAGCTCCGACATCGACGGAGGCCGGGGAAGACGTCGGTACGAGGGAGTCGGCGAGGAGGTCTTCGATCGTGGGGGTCACTGTCCCTCCCCCTTCTCGTCCCTGCCGGAGGCGGCGGGCTTGTTCTTGCCGGGGGTGGCGGGCAGCTTCGGCTGCACACGCAGCCGTTCCTTGCCCTTGCGGCCGTGGTAGTCGACGGTGCGTGCGTCCAGGCCCATGAACAGGGCGATCCGGGCGGTCTTGTAGCCCAGGAGGTGACGCAGCTCGATCACCTTGAACTGCCGGGGCTGCAGCGCGGCGATCGCCTCGTACAGCCCGCTCGTGCCGACCTTGATCTCCAGCTCTTTCCTGACCGCGCGCAGGTTCTGGGCTATCGGTCCGTTGATCACGAACGCGGAAGTGCGGCCCTCGCGCTCGAGCCGGCGGGTGACATGACGGTGCAGGACCGTGAGGTCTGCTGTGAGACGTCACCCAGGACGTCGTCGTCGCTCACTCGGACCTCCGGCGTGCAGTACTCATCGCAGTTCCTTCGTTGAGGGCGGCACGGCAACGAGCCCGCACCGGGAGCCAGTTGGCTCTGATCACCACGATGTCGAGAACGTAGCCGGATCACTCAACGCCCCGGCAAGAAAAATCACCCGCCGATCATGAGCGGAACGCTACGTAATTCCGATCGTCGAGCTGCATCCATAAAGCCCTCTCGAACAGGGCAAATGAGCACCGGGTCGCGGTCCGCCCAACAGGCCCGCCATCTGAAGTGACAGAGGTCGGTCACAACAGAGTTGGGCGAAATCGAGCGCCCCCGCACCACCCGGTGATCGCCTCCCGCTCCCCTCCAGCGACCGAGTGAGCCGCGATCAGGATGACGGGACGGCGCGCCGAAGAAGACCGGCATTGATCTGGACTCGGGCACCGCCCGCATTGAGAAGCAAAGGCGGGAGTCGTGAGCCGACAGCAGCGCGTCCTGGACTGATACCCGGACCGGAAACGGTCCACCTCGTGCTCTCGGTGCGCGAACGGCCGACGAGGACCTGTTTGACCGCGGGCCATCTGCCGATCGTCGCGACGACGGCGGTGATGATGGCCGCGGCGGCGATGGTGAGCATGACGCTCCTCACAGTGGTCCTCTCTGCCCGCCGGTAGGTTGCCAGGATGTCTGACGGAATTCGATGGATCGGTGAGCACGCCTACGAGGATGGGAAGGGCGGCGTGCCCGGGATGCGTGGCAGCATTTCGCTGACAGCAGCCCGCGGCGTGGAGACGGAAGACTTCCTGGTACGCCTCGGAGCCGACCCCGAACAGCTTGACTGCCAGGACCTGTACAAAGACCGCAACGACCTAGCTTTACCGTCCGGCGGGTACGAGACGCATATCAACTGGGCCATGTACGGCACCTGCGGTGACTGGCTGTATGTGCTGGAAGACTGGGGCATGGCGACCTTCAACGCGGGTTACCGGAGTGTGGCGGCGATGGAGCCGCGCACTGGTGAGGAGATGGTCTGCCTGACGATGAACAGCTGGGATCCCCCGCAGCTGATCCTCCACGCGCCGGGCGACCACAACCGGACCTGGCAGGCGGAGTTCGGCGAGCCCGCCGAGTGGTCACCGACACTGGACGCCGCACTACGGGCGGCAGGCGCGGTGTTTCCTTCCGCGTACTACGACTCCGACACGACTGAGGAAGAGGAGCGACAGTACTTTGAGGAGCATCACAAACAGCTCCCCCAGGCCGTGTTCACCGGTGTCGGCCGCTACTGCGGTCTGACGATCGACCGCGCCACAGTCGAAGCCGGCCTCCTCCCGCTGGCCATCCTCCCGATGCCGGAGAGCTGACCCCACCGGCCGGTGGCGACGCCCCGCCTGGGACGCCACCACCGGCCTTTCAGGTGTTTGCCGCTACTTTGCGGTCATCGTGCAGACCACGGGCTTCACCGGCTTGCCGAACGCGTCGGTGGCCGCGCAGTTCCCGGTCATGCAGGTATCGAGCCCCCAGGCGTCCTTGTCGATGATGCGCATCTGCTGCGTGAAGCTGCTGAAGTTCCCGCCCATCGACTGCTGGTTCTGATTGCCGGAGATGGACGAGCGCCCGCACACCTCGTTGAACGTCGGCACCTTGCCGTTGTCGATGTTGTACAGGTAAATGTTCGTCCCGTGCTTCTTGGCGAAGGACTGCACGCAGGCCCTCCCCGTCCGGGTCACCGGTGGTGGTGCCGGTGGGGACGGCCTCGTTCAGGCTGCCTTCGCTTTTCTTCATGCCGCCGCTGTTGTAGGAGGACGCGAAGGCAAACTCGTCACAGTTCAGAGCGTCGTTCGCATCGTCCAGCGCTCCGGCATCACTGTTTGCCGCAGCCCACCCCTTGGGGCAGATACGGCCCCGGTTCGTCGCGTTCTGATCGCTGTTACCCATGTAGTACAGGGGCTTGCCATACGACTCCGCACCGGCATGGTTCGGCAGCATGGTCTGGATCAGCCACGCGTGCGCCGCAGCCTGCGGATGCTTCTTCGCGTTGAACACGTACGTCGGAGCCGAGTTGACGAACACAGAGCCCGTCGCCGTGTGCGTGGTCAGCGTGTCGCAGCGGATCTGGTCCAGGTCAGGGGTGTCCTGCCAGTAGCCCTTGCTCCACTGGTAGTCGACCTTCTGCACCATTCCGGGCGAGTGGACCTGACCTTCGATCTTGACGTCCGGCTTGAACCAGTACTTCATGTTGACTGCGGTCACATCCCACGTGTACTTCGCGGTCAGCGACGCGCCGTGCGTGTCGCCGGGCTTCCAGGTCGGGGGAGCCGTCCAGTCCCCACCCTGGGGCTCGATCGGCTTGCACGAGCCCTGGCAAATGTGACCGTTGAAC
Organism: Streptomyces sp. NPDC048479; assembly: GCF_040651435.1. Taxonomy (NCBI): domain Bacteria; kingdom Bacillati; phylum Actinomycetota; class Actinomycetes; order Kitasatosporales; family Streptomycetaceae; genus Streptomyces; species Streptomyces sp. NPDC048479. The sequence continues at coordinate 254 of NZ_JBEZKA010000057.1, read as the reverse complement.
GCGGACAGGCTGATCCCGCGGTCGAAATCATCCGGGATGTTGACCCCCTCGATGGTGAGGGGTTCGGTGAAGCTGTCCGTGCCGTCCAGGCGGAGCGTGCGGGTGAAGGTGAAATCAGCCTTCAAAGGCCACCCGCTAATCGCAGTGTTCGACGGCGAGGTAAGGGCTCGCAGAGAATCAACCTGTTGCTTCCCGTGTTTGAGCTCGTTGGTGTGGTATGCGCGTCTCCGAGTCGATCTGTGACCAACTCGCCG
>NZ_JBEZKA010000056.1:0-25502 GCF_040651435.1 Streptomyces sp. NPDC048479 | reverse complement strand
TGCAGGGGGGACCCTGTGGGAGAGTAGGACGCCGCCGAACAATCATTGTGGGAAAGCCCCGCACCGTCATGGTGCGGGGCTTTCCTGCGTTCAGGGCAGCGGTTCCACCCCTGTGTACGAGCAGGCCCGTGGCTGAGGGTAGGGTCAGGGGGCATCGTTGGCACATTCCGCACAGGAGGCCCCCGGGTGGAGGTCCAGGAGACCCGCGTTCAGACGGACCGGGTACTCACCATCCCCAACATCCTCAGCATGGCGCGTCTGCTTGGCGTGCCTCTCTTCCTGTGGCTGATTCTTCGCCCCGAGTTCGGGGGCCCCCGGAGTGATGGCTGGGCATTGCTGGTGCTGATGCTCAGTGGCGTCAGCGACTATCTCGACGGCAAGCTTGCCCGCCGATGGAACCAGATCAGCACCCTCGGTCGGATTCTGGATCCGGCCGCTGACCGTCTCTACATCCTCTCCACCCTCGTCGGGCTGACCTGGCGGGAGATCCTGCCCATCTGGCTCACCGCGGCCCTAGTGGCGCGGGAACTGATGCTGCTCGTGATGGTGGGTATCCTCCGCCGGCACGGCTATCCGCCTCCCCAGGTGAACTTCCTGGGCAAAGCAGCTACCTTCAACCTGATGTGCGCCTTCCCGTTGCTGCTCCTCAGCGACGACAACGGGTGGCTTGCGTCACTGGCTGCTATTTTCGGATGGGCGTTCGCGGGATGGGGTACAACTCTGTATTGGTGGGCAGGGATCCTGTATGTGGTCCAGGTCCGCCGCCTCGTCAAGGCGGATGCAGTGGCCGATTGACCTCGTCGATGCGGTGCCGCGCAGTGTTGCCGGCCGCGCATGACGCCAGAAGCGCCTATTTGGGCGGGTGAAGTCGGCTAGACCGTCGTCTCTTCAAGGAGGACGCTTCCGACATGAAGGCCGTCGTGATGGCCGGTGGCGAAGGAACTCGACTTCGCCCTATGACCTCGAGTATGCCCAAGCCGCTCCTGCCAGTGGTCAATCGGCCGATCATGGAGCATGTGCTGCGGTTGCTCAAGCGGCATGGGCTCAATGAGACCGTCGTAACCGTGCAGTTTCTCGCCTCACTCGTCAAGAACTACTTCGGCGACGGCGAAGAACTCGGGATGGAGCTCACCTATGCCAATGAGGAGAAGCCACTCGGCACTGCGGGGAGCGTGAAGAACGCCGAGGAGGCGCTGAAGGACGATACGTTCCTCGTCATCTCCGGTGATGCGCTGACCGACTTCGACCTCACCGATCTGATCGCCTTCCACAAGGAGAAGGGCGGACTGGTCACGGTGTGTCTGACCCGGGTGCCGAACCCCCTGGAATTCGGTATCACCATCGTGGACGAAGGGGGAAAGGTCGAGCGCTTTCTGGAGAAGCCGACCTGGGGACAGGTTTTCTCGGACACCGTCAATACGGGCATCTACGTCATGGAGCCCGAGGTATTCGACTATGTCGAGGCCGATGTTTCCGTGGACTGGTCCGGCGATGTGTTCCCACAGCTCATGAAGGAAGGCAAGCCGATCTACGGCTATATCGCCGAGGGCTACTGGGAGGACGTGGGCACACACGAAAGCTATGTAAAGGCACAGGCCGATGTCCTCGAGGGCAAGGTCGATGTGGAGATCGACGGGTTCGAGATCTCGCCGGGTGTCTGGGTCGCGGAAGGCGCGGAAGTGCATCCGGACGCCGTGCTGCGCGGTCCGCTGTACATCGGTGACTACGCCAAGGTCGAAGCCGAAGCGGAGATCCGCGAGCACACGGTGGTCGGGTCCAACGTGGTCGTCAAGAGTGGCGCCTTTCTCCATCGGGCCGTGATCCACGACAACGTGTACATCGGGGAGCATTGCAACCTTCGGGGCTGCGTGATCGGCAAGAACACCGACATCATGCGTGCCGCGCGCATCGAGGACGGTGCCGTGATCGGTGATGAGTGCCTCGTGGGCGAAGAATCGATCATCCAGGGCAATGTGCGGGTCTACCCGTTCAAGACCATCGAGGCGGGCGCGTTCGTCAACACTTCGGTCATCTGGGAGTCGCGAGGCCAGGCGCATCTCTTCGGGGCTCGTGGCGTCACCGGAATCCTCAATGTGGAAATCACCCCCGAGCTGGCGGTGCGGCTGGCAGGTGCGTACGCCACCACCCTCAAGAAGGGGGCGACCGTCACCACGGCGCGTGACCACTCCCGAGGTGCCCGCGCGCTGAAGCGGGCCGTGATCTCGGCGCTGCAGACCAGCGCCATCGACGTACGAGATCTGGAGAACGTGCCACTGCCGGTCGCGCGACAGCAGACCGCGCGCGGCAGCGCCGGCGGCATCATGATCCGTACCTCGCCGGGTGTGCCGGACTCCGTGGACATCATGTTCATCGACGAGCGCGGGGCGGACCTCTCACAGGCCGGGCAGCGGAAGCTGGACCGGGTGTACGCGCGCCAGGAGTACCGGCGTGCGTTCCCGGGCGAGATCGGGGATCTGCACTTCCCGTCCAGCGTCTTCGACTCGTACACCGGCTCACTGCTGCGCAATGTCGACACCTCGGGCATCGCCGAATCGGGGCTCAAGGTCGTCATTGACGCGTCCAACGGCAGCGCCGGACTTGTGCTGCCCAACCTGCTCGGACGGCTCGGCGTGGACGCCCTGACGATCAACCCCGGGCTCGACGAGTCCCGGCCCACCGAAACGGCGGACACCCGCCGGTCCGGGCTGGTACGGCTGGGCGAGATCGTGGCCTCCGCACGGGCAGCCTTCGGAGTGCGCTTCGACCCCGTCGGCGAGCGTCTGTCCCTCGTCGACGAACGCGGAAAGATCGTCGAGGACGATCGTGCGCTGCTGGTGCTGCTCGACCTGGTCGCGGCCGAACGGCGCAGCGGGCGGGTTGCTCTGCCGGTGACGACCACCAGGATCGCCGAGCAGGTGGCGGCCTACCACGGCACACAGGTGGAGTGGACGACCACATCGCCCGACGATCTGACGCGTGTGTGCCGGGAAGAGACCACCATCTTCGGCGGAGACGGCCGCGGTGGCTTCATCGTTCCGGAGTTCAGCAGTGTCTTCGACGGCTTCGCGGCCTTCGTGCGGCTGGTCGGCCTGGTGGCTCGTACACAGCTCACGCTGAGCCAGATCGATGCCCGGATTCCGCGGGCGCATGTGCTGCGGCGCGATCTGGCGACGCCGTGGGCGGTCAAGGGGCTGGTGATGCGGCGCGTTGTCGAGGCGGCCGGTGACCGGGACGTCGATACGACCGACGGGGTGCGGGTCGTCGAGCCCGATGGTCGGTGGGTCATGGTCCTTCCCGACCCCGCGGAGGCCGTCACTCATTTGTGGGCCGAGGGCCCGGACGACGCCTCGGCGCAGGCGCTGCTCGACGAGTGGTCCACTGTCGTGGACAGCGCGGGTCTCTAACGTGGGGCTGGTGTGTCGGAAGTTGTCTGTGGACGGCTTCCGGCACACCGGTGGGGCCATTCGGCGGTAGCAGCTGCGACGTGCGACGATGTGCGGCATGTCGCAGCAGCCCCCCGTTCGGAGCACCGGCTCTCCACCTCCGCGTCCCGATGCGTCCATGTCGCTGCTGACCAACGTGATGGAGCACAGCCTCGACGACGGATACGCGGAGGCGACGGCCCGCCGGGCGGAGGAGGGCGGCGGACTGCCCCGTACGCTGCGTGCGAAGCTCGGTCTCGCTGCCGGCCTCGTACTGGCGGCCGTGGTCGTCACCGTCGGAGCCGCGCAGGCGCGGATATCTGCACCGGTCGTGGCGAAGGAACGCGAGGAGCTCATCAGCCGTATCGATGCGGAGACCACCACGGCGGACGAGCTCGAGCACAGTGTCGACAAGCTCCGTGACCAGGTGGGTGACCGGCAGCGGAAGGCGCTCAAGGCCGGGGGCGCGGGCCAGGCGGAACTTGTCGCTCTGCTCTCCGGTGCCACTGAGGTCGAGGGACCGGGCGTGAAGCTCGTCGTCGACGATGCGAAGGACACCCAGCAGGGCGGTGACGGACCGCGGGAGAGCAGCGGTTTCAATGACACGGGCCGGGTACGGGACCGCGATATGCAGCGGATCGTCAACGGCCTGTGGGAGTCCGGTGCGGAAGCCGTCGCCATCAATGGGCAGCGGCTGACGGCCCTGTCTGCGATCCGTGCGGCGGGCGACGCCATACTGGTCGACAACAAGCCGCTGGTGCCGCCGTACACGGTGCTTGCGGTGGGGGACGGGAAGAAGCTGAGCACCGCCTTCCAGGACAGTGCCGACGGACAGTATCTGCACGCGTTGCAGGAGAACTTCGGTATCCGCACGAGCATTTCCAACGAGGAAAAGCTGCGTCTGCCGGCGGCGCCGAGCTTGATCGTACGTACAGCAGAGCCGAAGACCGCCGACGCCGGGAAGGGCAACGGGCAGGGCACGGCTGAGACAGGGAAGGGCACATCGTGATCGCGGTACTGGGCCTCGTCGTGGGAGTCGTGGTCGGACTGTTGGTCCGACCCGAGGTACCGGCGGTGGTCGAGCCCTATCTGCCGATCGCCGTAGTCGCGGCTCTCGACGCGGTATTCGGTGGCCTGCGGGCCATGCTCGACGGCATCTTCGTCGACAAGGTCTTCGTCGTCTCCTTCCTGTCGAACGTGGTGGTGGCCGCGCTGATCGTGTTCCTGGGCGACAAGTTGGGCGTCGGTGCCCAGCTGTCCACGGGTGTGGTGGTGGTGCTCGGTATCCGGATCTTCTCCAACGCTGCCGCGATCCGCCGGCATGTCTTCCGGGCGTGAGGCCGATGAACAGCGAAGAGAATCCGAAGGGCGAGGAGCCGCAGGCGGAGGCGACGCCCGCCGAGGAGCCCGAGCAGCTGACCGGCCGGCAGCGGCTCGTTGCGGTGTTGTGGCCGCCCCGGGTCACGCGCGCTCAGCTCATTGTCGCTTTGCTGCTGTTCGTCCTCGGCCTTGGGCTCGCCATCCAGGTCCGTTCGAACAGCGACAACAGCGCGCTGCGTGGCGCCCGCCAGGAGGACCTGGTGCGCATCCTCGACGAGCTCGACAACCGCACCCAGCGGCTCGAGGATGAGAAGCAGCGCCTGGAGGACCAGCGCACCGAGCTGGAGAACAGCTCGGACCAGGCCGAAGAGGCGCGCAAGCAGACGCTGCAGAAGGAACAGCAGCTGGGCATTCTGGCCGGCACGGTCGCGGCGCAGGGACCGGGCATCACGCTGACCATCGAGGACCCGTCCGGCACCGTCGAGTCGGACATGCTGCTCGACACGATTCAGGAGCTGCGCGCCGCGGGTGCGGAAGCGATCCAGGTCAACAACATCAGGGTCGTCGCGGACACACACTTCACCGGCACCGGCGGCCATATCGAGGTGGACGGCAAGCCGATCACCGCGCCGTACACCTTCAAGGTCATCGGCAAGCCGCAGGATCTGGAGCCCGCTCTGAACATCCCGGGCGGTGTGGTGCAGACGCTGGAGAAGGAGCAGGCCACGGCCACGGTGACGCGGTCGGAGAAGATCGTTGTGGATGCCGTGCGGCCCGCGAAGCGGCCTCACTACGCTCGGTCGTCATCGCGGTGAGGCGGCAGCGCATGAGGTCCGGTGGACGAGGGCATGAGGGTTCGGGGGGTCGGCACATAACAAGCGTGGCGCGTGGTGGAAACTGTCTGGTGGTTACGGACGTTGTGAGGATGTCCGGGTCGGCAGGTGTGATCATTCAGGGTTCGTCCTGCCCCACGGGCGGGTCTATTTGGGTCAAGGGGAATCGCCCGTGAAGTTGTTTGGGAAGTTGTTCGGCAAGAGCGCACGCGAGGACGGCGGCAACGCCCGGCACCGCGCGCCGCGCCATGGCCAGGGTGAGGAGCAGGGCGCGGAGCGGCCGCTCTTCCGGGATGAGGTCGCTGGTCCGGGCGGTGACATTTCGGGCGGTCAGGGCGCGTCATCTGTTGACCCTGCCGGTCCCGGCCGCATAGGTTTCGGGGAACCATCAACCTCAAGTACGGGTGGAGGGTTTGCCTCCGACCCGTATGCGACCAATCCCCACGCGGGGCAGCCGCGGCAGGAGGATCCGTCCATGTCGGCCTTGGTTTGTACGAGGTGTGGGCACCGCAATGCCGAGGCCAGTCGGTTCTGCTCCAACTGTGGTGCGCCGCTGCGGGGCGGAGCGCCGGCGGAGCGCGCCTCGGAGACGACCTCGACGATCTCCATTTCCGGCATCGAGGCCTACGACGCAGAGGTGACGGGGCAGACCGCCGTTCCTTCGCTATCGCCCGAGGCTCAGGCGGCCGTCGACGCGCTGCCGCTCGGTTCGGCGCTCCTCGTGGTGCGCCGCGGTCCGAACTCCGGCAGCCGCTTCCTGCTGGACGGTGAGCTGACCACGGCCGGCCGCCACCCGCAGAGCGACATCTTCCTCGACGACGTGACTGTCTCGCGGCGTCATGTGGAGTTCCGCAGGGGTCCGGACGGCCGCTTCAGCGTCGGCGACGTCGGCAGTCTGAACGGGACGTACGTCAACCGAGAGCGGATCGACTCGGTCCTGCTGTCGAACGGCGACGAGGTCCAGATCGGCAAGTACCGGCTGGTCTTCTACGCGAGCCAGCGGGGCGTGTGACCCGTCAGGGAAGGTACATGCTGCGAACACCGACGGGCGGTGCCGGTCACGGCACCGCCACCGCGGGCAACCGGCTGATGAGTATCGGTACGGTGCTCAGTCAGCTGCGCGACGAGTTTCCCGAAGTCACGATCTCCAAGATCCGCTTTCTGGAGGCCGAAGGGCTGGTCGAGCCGCGGCGGACGCCGTCCGGGTATCGCAAGTTCAGCCCGGAGGACGTGGAGCGGCTGGCGCAGGTGCTGCGGATGCAGCGGGACCACTATCTTCCGCTGAAGGTCATCCGGGGGCATCTGGACGCCCTGGGGCGCGGTGAGCGGGTGCAGCTGCCCGCACAGGGCGAGCAGCGGGAACTGCTCGACGGCGCATGGGGTTCCGATTCCGATTCCGGGCGTCCGACCGCTGCCCGGTTGGGTCGGGCTGAACTTCTCGCCTCCGCCGAGGTGAGCGAGGAGGAGGTGGCCGAGTGGGAGTCGTACGGCCTTCTCGCGCCGGACGAGGACGGCGCCTATGACGCCGAGTCGGTGACCGTGGCCAGGCTTGTCGCGGATCTGGGGAGATTCGGACTCGAGCCGCGGCATCTGCGTGCCATGAAAGCCGCTGCCGAGCGTGAGGCCGGGCTCGTCGAACAGGTGGTGGCACCTTTGCGGCGGCACCGTAATCCGCAGACCAGGGCCCATGCCGAGGCGACCACGAAGGAGCTTGCGGCCCTCTCCGTACGGCTCCATGCGGCCCTGGTGCAGACGGCACTCGGAGTACGGCTTCACTGATCATGGGGGAGCCCGACTACCCAAACCGGTCGGGCACGTCCTAGGGTTGCTGTGTGAACGAGCTCGACGTTGTGGGTGTCCGGGTCGAAATGCCCTCGAACCAACCGATCGTGCTCCTGCGTGAAGTGGGAGGCGATCGGTACCTCCCCATTTGGATCGGTCCCGGGGAGGCGACCGCCATTGCCTTTGCCCAGCAGGGCATGGCTCCTGCCAGGCCGCTGACTCATGACCTCTTCAAGGACGTGCTGGAGGCGGTGGGCCAGGAGCTCACCGAGGTCCGCATCACTGACCTGCGTGAAGGGGTCTTCTACGCGGAGCTGGTCTTCGCCAGCGGAGTCGAGGTGAGCGCCAGACCGTCCGACGCCATAGCGCTGGCCCTGCGCACCGGTACGCCGATCTACGGCAGTGACGGGGTGCTCGACGACGCGGGAATCGCCATCCCGGACGAGCAGGAGGACGAGGTGGAGAAGTTCCGCGAGTTCCTCGATCAGATCTCGCCCGAGGACTTCGGCACCAACAGTCAGTGACCGCCGATCCGGGCTCCGTTGGCAGATTCGAGTAGCCGTTCCCCGAATGGGGGCACGGGAAACCACTCTCAGGGTGATTATCACTCGGCGTGCCGAGTGTGGCGATCGTTGACGCACCCCGGGCGACTGCCTACCGTCGAGATGGCAGGTCAAGGACGGAGGTCGGCGTGAGAAGCAGCGGCGACGGTACGGCGGCGGGCGGGCCGTATCCGCTTCACGACAGTGCGGCGGCCGACCTCTCTGCGGAGACGATCGGCTACCGCGGGCCTACCGCTTGTGCGGCGGCAGGCATCACCTATCGGCAGCTCGACTACTGGGCGCGTACCGGCCTGGTCGAGCCCAGTGTGCGCTCGGCATACGGCTCCGGAACCCAGCGGCTCTACAGCTTCCGCGATGTGGTCGTCCTCAAGATCGTCAAGCGTTTCCTGGACACCGGCGTCGCGCTGCAGAACATCCGTGCCGCGGTGCAGCATCTGAGAGCTCGCGGTTTCACGGATCTCGAACGTATGACGCTCATGAGCGACGGCGCGACGGTCTACGAATGCTCCTCGCCCGACGAGGTGGTCGATCTGCTCCAGGGCGGCCAGGGGATCTTCGGGATCGCCGTGGGCGTGGTGTGGCGGGATGTCGAGGCCGCGCTCTCGCAGCTGCATGGCGAGCGAGTCGACACCGGCGAGACCCTGGTCGGTAACAATCCCGCCGATGAGCTGGCCAGGCGCAGGCGCGACCGGGCCGTCTGAACACCCCGTTGTCAGTGGCGTAGGGCAGCATCGGAGATGTGAGAACCGCGCCGACGATTCTGCATCTGGACATGGATGCCTTCTTCGCCGCCGCCGAACAGGCGGCGAAGCCGAGTCTGCGCGGGAAGCCCGTGGTGGTCGGCGGGCTCGGGCCGCGCGGAGTCGTCGCCACCGCCTCATACGAGGCCAGACGCTTCGGTGTGCACTCGGCGATGCCGATGGCGCAGGCCAGGCGGCTTGCGCCGAATGCCGCGTATCTCGTGCCGCGCTTCTCGCTCTACCGCGCCGTCAGCGAACAGGTGATGGAGCTGCTGGGCAGGCTCTCGCCGCTGGTGGAGCCGCTGAGCCTGGACGAAGCCTTTGTGGACCTGGAGGCGGGCGGCTCGGCCGACGACTCGGAGTCGGCCAGGAGGACAGGTGAGCGGCTGCGCGCCGATATCCGAGCGGTCACAGGGCTCACCGGTTCGGTCGGGCTGGCGGGCTCCAAGATGCTCGCCAAAATCGCCTCCGAGCAGGCAAAACCCGACGGTCTGGTGCTCATGGAGCCCGGCACGGAGCGCGAGCTGCTCGGGCCGATGTCCGTGCGGACGCTGCCCGGGGTGGGGCCGGCGACCGGGGAACATCTGCGGCGGGCCGGAATGACGACCGTGGCCGATCTGGCGGAGGCGGGCGAGGACGAGCTCGTACGGCTGCTGGGCAAGGCGCACGGAGCCTCGCTGTTCCGGATGGCCGTGGGGCACGACGACCGGCCGGTGGTGGCCGAGCGGGACGCGAAGTCGGTATCGGTGGAGGACACCTTCGACGTGGATCTGCATGACCGGGTGCGGGTCCGGATCGAGGTGGAGCGGCTCGCCGAGCGGTGTGTGCAGCGGCTGCGGTCGTCCGGGCACTCGGGGCGGACCATCGTGCTGAAGGTGCGGCGGTACGACTTTTCGACGCTGACGCGCTCGGAGACGCTGCGCGGGCCGACGGACGACCCCGGGGTGGTGCGGGAGGCCGCCGGGCGGCTGCTGGAGGCCGTGGACACCACGGGCGGGGTGCGGCTGCTGGGGGTGGGCGTGACCGGGCTCGCGGACTACACGCAGGAGGATCTGTTCGCCCAGGCTGCCGCCGGTGAGCGGGCCGAGGCCGCGGATGCGGACGGCGACCCGGAGTCGCACGAGGCCGACGAAGCAGCCGGCGCAGCGGGTGCGGAGTCGGAGGCGCCCGCCGAGCGGCGCTGGCTGGCCGGGCACGACGTACGGCATGCCGAGTACGGGGCGGGGTGGGTGCAGGGCAGCGGGGTGGGGCGGGTCACGGTGCGGTTCGAGGAGCCGGGGTCGCGGCGGCCGGGGCGGGTGCGCACGTTCATGGTGGACGACCCGGATCTGGGGCCGGGCGATCCGCTGCCGCTGGTGGCGCTGCCACCGGCAGCGGACGCCGCCGGTCAGTCCTCCCGGCCCGCCAGTCGGCCGAAGTCCCGGTCGGGGCGGGAGCCGGGGCCGCGGCGGGAGCCGGACTCCCCGTCGGAGGGGGCGGACGGGGCTGAGGGGTCCGAGGGGTCGGAGGGGTCGGAGGAGGCAGCGGGCGTCTCGGGAGGCTCGGAGAGTTCGAGTCCGTAGTGGTGGTACAGCTGGAGCTCCTGCTCGGGGGAGAGATGGCGGCCGACGCCGAAGTCGGGGGCATCCTTGATCAGCGCGCGCTCGTACGGGACGTGCAGGGTGTCGTCGACGACCTTGCTGGGCTCGAGCGGGACGAAGGCGTCCCGGCTGAAGAGGCCCGTGCGCACGGCCGCCCACTCGGGCGCCCCTGTCGCATCGTCCAGATACACCTCGTCCACAGTCCCGATCTTGGTGCCACTGCGGTCGAACGCCTTGCGGCCGATCAGGCTGCGCGGATCGATATCGGTCTGCACGGTCCCTCCAATAGGTCGCAACTGCTGTTTAAATACTACAAAAGTGCACATCAGTGGTATCGGCCACTCGAGCGATCGGCGAGGGGGCGCGCTGGTACGCTGGCAAACGGCTGCTGACCCCGTGCGGGAGAGTCCTCCGGTGAAAGTACCGGTGGCGCCGAAGGAGCAAATCCTCCCCGGAATCTCTCAGGCCCCTGTACCGCACGGACGAGGTCACTCTGGAAAGCAGGGCGGGCGTCGGACGGCATCCGCTCTCACCGACGGTGAAAGTCGGCGTGCCTTGTGCGCGCCGGTGAAGCTCTCAGGTTGAGATGACAGAGGGGGAGGCCGTCCGGGCATCCGCGCCGTGGTGCCCCTCGTAGGTCGTGTCTGACCAGGAGGCCTCCTTAATGACCGCCAACCGCATTCCGCTCTCCCAGTTGGAGCGAGGCACCCCCTTCGAGCAGCGCCACATCGGGCCCGATGTCGAGGCCCAGGCCAAGATGCTCGCGCAGGTGGGCTACGGCTCGCTCGACGAGCTGACCGCTGCCGCGGTGCCCGCTGTGATCAAGAGCGCCGAGGCGCTCAACCTCCCGGGCGCTCGCACCGAAGCCGACGTTCTCGCCGAGCTGCGCACACTCGCCGACCGCAATCAGGTGCTGGCGCCGATGATCGGCCTCGGGTACTACGGCACCTTCACGCCGCCGGTCATCCTGCGCAATGTCATGGAGAACCCGGCCTGGTACACCGCGTACACGCCGTACCAGCCGGAGATCTCGCAGGGCCGGCTCGAGGCTCTGCTGAACTTCCAGACGATGGTGGCCGATCTGACCGGCCTGCCGACCTCCGGCGCTTCGCTGCTCGACGAGGGCACCGCCGCCGCCGAGGCCATGTCGCTCGCCCGCCGGGTCGGCAAGGTCAAGGACGGCGTCTTCCTGGTCGACGCCGACGCCCTGCCGCAGACCCTCGCGGTGATCCAGACCCGCGCCGAGCCGACCGGCGTCGAGGTCGTCACCGCGGATCTGAGCGAGGGCATTCCGGCCGAGATCGCCGAGCGCGGCGTCTTCGGCGTGCTGCTGCAGTACCCGGGCGCCTCCGGTGCCGTTCGGGACATCAAGCCCGTCGTCGAGCAGGCGCACGAGCTCGGTGCGATCGTCACCGTCGCCGCCGATCTGCTGGCGCTGACCCTGCTCACCTCGCCCGGCAAGCTGGGCGCCGACATCGCCGTCGGCACCACTCAGCGCTTCGGTGTCCCGATGGGCTTCGGCGGCCCGCACGCCGGCTACATGGCCGTACGCGACAAGTTCGCCCGCAGCCTGCCGGGCCGACTCGTCGGCGTCTCCGTGGACGCGGACGGCAACAAGGCCTACCGGCTCGCGCTGCAGACCCGGGAGCAGCACATCCGCCGGGAGAAGGCCACCAGCAACATCTGCACCGCCCAGGTGCTGCTCGCCGTCATGGCGGGGATGTACGCGGTCTACCACGGTCCGGAGGGCCTGCGGTCGATCGCACAGCGCACCCACCGCTATGCGGCGCTGCTCGAGGCGGGACTGCGGGACGGCGGAGTGGAGGTCGTGCACGGTTCCTACTTCGACACGGTTACCGTCCGGGTGCCGGGCAAGGCCGCCGAGGTCGTCGCCGCCGCACGCGAGGGCGGGGTCAACCTCCACCTCGTCGACGGTGACCAGGTCTCCATCTCCTGCGACGAAACCACCGGACGTGCACAGCTGACCGCCGTCTGGTCCGCCTTCGGCGTCGATGGCGACATCGAGGCGCTCGACGCGACCACTGGGGAAACGTTGCCCCAGGCTCTGCTGCGGACCGACGACTACCTCACGCACCCCGTCTTCCACCAGCACCGTTCCGAGACCGCGATGCTGCGCTACCTGCGCAGGCTCGCCGACCGTGACTACGCGCTGGACCGCGGCATGATCCCGCTCGGCTCCTGCACCATGAAGCTGAACGCGACCACCGAGATGGAGCCGGTGACCTGGCCGGAGTTTGCGCAGATGCACCCCTTCGCGCCGGTCGAGCAGGCCGCCGGGTACCTCACGCTCATCCGCGAGCTGGAGGAGCGCCTCGCCGAGGTCACCGGGTACGACGCGGTGTCCATCCAGCCCAACGCCGGTTCGCAGGGCGAGCTCGCGGGCCTGCTCGCCGTACGCGCGTACCACCGCGCCAACGGCGACACCCAGCGCACCATCTGCCTCATCCCGTCCTCCGCGCACGGCACCAACGCCGCCAGCGCCGTGATGGCGGGCATGAAGGTCGTCGTGGTGAAGACCGCCGACGACGGCGAGGTGGACATCGAGGACCTCCGCGCCAAGATCGAGCAGTACCGCGACGAGCTGTCCGTGCTGATGATCACCTACCCGTCCACGCATGGTGTGTTCGAGGAGCACGTCGCCGACATCTGCGCGCAGGTGCACGACGCCGGCGGCCAGGTGTACGTCGACGGCGCCAACCTCAACGCGCTCGTGGGCCTCGCCAAGCCGGGCAAGTTCGGCGGCGACGTCTCGCACCTCAATCTGCACAAGACCTTCTGCATCCCGCACGGCGGCGGCGGTCCTGGCGTCGGCCCGGTCGGTGTACGGGCGCACCTCGCCCCGTACCTCCCGAACCACCCGCTCCAGCCGACCGCGGGACCGGAGACGGGCGTAGGACCGATCTCGGCCGCCCCGTGGGGCTCGGCAGGGATCCTGCCGATCTCCTGGGCGTACGTACGTCTGATGGGTGGCGAGGGCCTCAAGCGCGCGACGCAGGTCGCCGTGCTCGCGGCCAACTACATCGCCAAGCGCCTGGAGCCGCACTACCCGGTGCTCTACACGGGCCCGGCCGGACTGGTCGCGCACGAGTGCATCGTGGACCTGCGGCCGCTGTCGAAGGCGACCGGCGTCAGCGTCGACGACATCGCCAAGCGCCTGATCGACTACGGCTTCCACGCGCCGACGATGTCCTTCCCGGTGGCCGGCACGCTGATGATCGAGCCGACCGAGAGCGAGGACCTGAACGAGATCGACCGCTTCTGCGACACTATGATCGCGATCCGCGGCGAGATCGAGAAGGTCGCCTCGGGCGAGTGGCCCGCGGAGGACAACCCGCTGCGCAACGCCCCGCACACGGCGGCCGCGCTCGGCGGGGAGTGGGAGCACGCCTACAGCCGGGACGAGGCCGTCTTCCCGGCCGGGGTGAGCGCCGCGGACAAGTACTGGCCGCCGGTGCGCAGGATCGACGGTGCGTTCGGCGACCGTAACCTCGTCTGCTCCTGCCCGCCGCTGGACGAGTACGACAACTGACGCGCGGAGCACATGCGTCGGGGCCGGTACGGAGAGAAGTCTCCGGCCGGCCCCCTTGTCGTACCGACGGCGCCTCAGGCGGCCGTCATCACCTGCCCGGTCTCCCGCGCCCGGTGCGGAGCGATGATCTGCCCGTCCGGCAGCAGCTCACCGGTGTCCTCGAAGAGCAGGACGCCGTTGCACAGCAGGCTCCAGCCCTGTTCCGGGTGGTGCGCCACGAGACGGGCTGCTTCCCGGTCGGCTGAGTCGGATGTAGGGCAGAGTGGCTGGTGCTGGCACATGGGTGGGTTCTCTCGCTGCGTTGTAGTGAGTGTCCTGCGGCTTGATGAGGTGTTCATGGCCGCCCCCCGTATCTCTCGGTCCGCTCCCAGTGTTGCCCCACGGGCGTCATTCCGCAGGGATTTCGCGGCAGCTCTTCTTACTGGTTAATGACGTATCACCCGGGCGGACGGTTCAGCTCAACTCCACTGTCCTTTCGGGTGGTTCTAGGGGGCCGGTATGGGCTAGTCCGGATGGGGCAGGAGTGCGCCCCGCGACCGGGTGGTCACGGGGCGCGACGTGCGGTTTTTCAGGCGGGTGAGCCGAGCAGCGGGGCAGGGGCAAGCCGCAGCGTCATCACCGGCAGCAGATCGGCGACACGGTGCGGACGGTGCGCCGCGATGCCGGGTGGCGCGGGGGCCAGCGGCACCAGTACGTCCGTGGGCAGGGGTGTGCCGGATGAGGCGTCGGCGTCCGTGTCCCCGTGCAGCCAGAGCGTGAGCATGTAGAGCTCGGGAATGGAGAGCAGACGCGGCTGGAAGGGAGTGTGCATCGACTCGGCCTGGCGCAGCGCCCGTTCGGTGGAGCTGAGGTAGGGGCCTTCGAAGAAGTGCGAAAAGGTCCAGCCGTCGGCGGTGAGCATCGTCTCCGCGGCGGCCACGGCTCGTTCGCCGCTGCGGATCAGGAAGCGCCAGCCGGCGAGGCGGGTGTAGGGGGCGCCGCCGCTCGGCACGATCTGGTCAAGTACGTGGACGGGTAGCGGCAGTTCGGGGCTCAGCGGGCCCTGGGCGGACCTGAGAGCTGGTGTGCGAGCCTCGCGGACGGCTGTGGGAGAACCGAGTGCCATGAGGACGGTGCGCAGGGCAGGCGCGGGAGCCGGGGGGACATACAGCGGCATGGTGGGTCGCCTCTCACTTCGGAGACACGTTGGAGCGTGGGCAGGTGCGGACGGCACTGTCAGCGTGCGGGGCCAGAGGGGGGCCGGAAAGGCCACCGGGCGCCAACTCTCTACCTCGTTTGCAGAGTTTATACGACACGTGTTCTCACAGTGTTTCTGCTAGCGGTCCCACGTATTTCCGGCAAGGCGGTATCAGGTCCTTCTCCGGCGGCCTTTCCATCGACATTTCGTGAAGACAGGGCTGCGGCCTGGGATTCTACCTGCGGCGCGGACGGCTGAAACCAGTCGGTGTTTTTTACGAGGCATCGGGCAGTGGTAACTGCGTACTGCACCATGCCTAAGGAATGTGCCACTGGAGTCTCTGACCACACTACCGGTCGCGCGCTGCGCATGGGGCGTTATGGATCAGTCGGTCTGGGCATTATCGTCCGAGACGCTAGCGGTCGATGCTGCATGGTGCCCACTCGAGGAAGGACGCTTCGATGGGGGAGAAGGTCGTGGCAGGCGGAACCGACCTGTCCGATCGGCAAAGGTACCGGAGGAAGTTGCAGCAGTGCCTCGCGGGACTGGGCCGACTGCTGGCCGAGAAGAGGTTCGACCGGCCCAAAAATCTCATGGGGCTGGAGATCGAGCTGAATCTCGCAGGTGCCGACGGGCTGCCGCGGATGATGAATAAGGAAGTACTGGAGCGCATCGCGAGCCATGATTTCCAGACCGAGCTCGGCATGTTCAACCTGGAAGTAAATATCGTTCCGCACCGGCTGGGCGGGCGCGTACTCGATCAACTTGCCGAGGAGTTGCGCACGGGCCTGGGATATGCCCACCGCAAAGCGAACGAGGTCGGCGCGGGGATCGTGATGATCGGAATTCTTCCGACGCTCGCCCAGCACGACCTGGTCTCCGCGAACCTCTCGGACGTCGACCGGTACAAGCTGCTCAACGAGCAGATCGTCGCCGCACGGGGCGAGGACTTCGCGCTCGACATCGAGGGCGTGGAGCGGCTGAGCTGCACCTCGACGTCGATCGTTCCCGAAGCCGCCTGCACCTCCGTGCAGTTGCACCTCCAGGTGACGCCCGGACGCTTCGCGGATGTGTGGAACGCCGCGCAGGCGGTGGCCGCCGTACAGATCGCGGTCGGCGCCAACTCGCCCTTCCTGTTCGGCAAGGAGCTGTGGCGCGAATCGCGGCCACCGCTGTTCCAGCAAGCCACCGACACCCGCCCGCCCGAGCTCCAGGCCCAGGGCGTACGGCCGCGGACCTGGTTCGGCGAGCGGTGGGTGGACTCGGCGTACGAACTCTTCGCGGAGAACCTGCGCTACTTTCCGGCCCTGCTGCCGATCTGCGACGACGAGGACCCGCTGCGGGTGCTCGACAACGGCGGTGTGCCCGGACTGCAGGAGCTCGTCCTGCACAACGGCACGGTCTACCGCTGGAACCGGCCGGTGTACGGAGTCGCCGACGGCGTACCGCATCTGCGGGTGGAGAACCGCGTGCTGCCTGCCGGCCCCACGGTCACCGATGTGATCGCCAATGTCGCCTTCTACTACGGGCTCGTGCGTGCGCTCGCCGAGGAGGCCAGGCCGGTGTGGACCCGGCTGCCCTTCGCCGCCGCGGCCGAGAACTTCGACACCGCGTGCCGGCACGGCATCGACGCAGAGCTTCTGTGGCCGCGGCCCGGCCGGGCCGGCGGCATCACGCAGGTGCCGGCCGTCAAGCTCGTACGCGATGAACTGCTGCCGCTGGCCGCGGCGGGGCTCGATGCGTGGCATGTCGAGCCCGCGGACCGCGACTTCTACCTCGGCGTGATCGAGGAGCGGTGCAGACGGCGTGTGAACGGGGCTTCGTGGCAGGCGGAGACCTACCACCGGGCGCTGGAGGCCGGACTGGAGCGGGACGCCGCCCTCGCGGCCACCACCCGCCGCTACTGCGAGCTGATGCACGAGGGCGAGCCGGTGCACACCTGGCCGGTCGGCTTCCCCGGCCCTCACTCCTGAGCGGCTTGCCCCGTCTGCCCGTCTGCCCGTCTGCCATGAGCGCTTTGAGGATCACGGCCTGGATCTCGGCGAGGTCGCGCACCTGGTACCCGGCGCCGCCCGTGGCCTTGGCGATCCGGTCGACCTCCTGCTGGTCGGCGTCCGGGGGGCGCTCTGCGCGGCGATTCCCGTTTCCACGCGGCTGCCGCGAGGACGAGCATCGTGGCGATGGCGATGGCGATGGCGATGGCGATGGCGACCGTGCGCCGGCGCACGCGCGGCCGGGACCTGCCTGCGTCCGTCGGGTCGTCGTCGGGCAAGCTGTGACGTCACATGCGGTGGTGCCCCTCGTTGAACGATGAGTTAGGAAAAGGGGACCGGCGTCATCGCAGTGACGCTCGTCCCCCGGCCTGTCGCACGCGATTTTCGTACCTGCATTCGAGACCCTGGCGGGGCGAGGATGGGGATGAGGCGGTTTACTCAACTGGAGGCAGGTGTGCAGGCGGAGGCGGGACGCGTGGCTGATTCTCTTCCTCGAGAGGTCATGCCGCGAAGGATCTTGCGGTCCGAGATGCTCCTCGTACTGGCGCTCTCGCTGGGCGCAAGCGGAGTGTCGGCGCTGATCAGCTTTGTCGGTTCGGTGACGAAACCGGGTGGTCTCAAGGACCAGGCGGCGACGCTGAACAAGTCGTACGCCCCCGGGCGGCCGTGGCTCGATCTCGCCTGGCAGCTCTTCGATATCGCGACGGCGCTGGTGCCCGTCCTGCTCGTCGCGCATCTGCTGCTGCGGGAGGGCGCCGGTCTGCGGTCGATCGGCTTCGACCGGACCAGACCCTGGTCCGATCTGGGGCGGGGCGCGCTGATCGCGGCGGGCATCGGCGGCGCCGGGCTGGCCTTCTACCTTGTGGCGCGCGCCGCCGGGTTCAACCTCACGGTGGTGCCCGAAGCGCTTCCCGAGGTGTGGTGGAAGTACCCGGTGCTGATCCTCTCGGCGATCCAGAACTCCGTACTGGAGGAAGTGATCGTCGTCGGGTATCTGCTGTGCAGACTCGGGCAGTTGGGCTGGACGCCGATGGCCGCGCTGGTGGCGAGTTCGGTGCTGCGCGGCTCGTACCACCTCTACCAGGGCATCGGCGGCTTCGTCGGCAACATGGTGATGGGTGTGGTGTTTGTGCTGCTCTACCGGCGGTGGGGCCGGGTCGGGCCACTCGTGGCGGCGCATGCGCTGCTCGACATCGTGGCCTTCGTCGGCTACGCGCTGCTGGCCGGGAAGGTGGGGTGGCTGCCCACTCCGTGACCGGCGGTGGGCCTAGAGGGGCGTACGGCGGGTGCCGTACGCCCCTTGGTGTGTGCAGCCTGGCCTTTTGGTGTGAGGCCTGGCGTATCCCGTTGTCAGGGTGCGGTGAGCAGCTCGCCGTCGATGACGGTCACGGCCCGGCCGGTCAGCAGGGTGCGCTCGCCGCGCAGCGAGGTGCGGACCAGGCCGGAGCGGGCGGAGGCCTGAAGCCCGGTCAGTTCGCTGCGGCCGAGGCGCGCCGACCAGAACGGCGCGAGGGCCGTGTGCGCGCTGCCCGTCACCGGGTCCTCGTCGATGCCGACCCGCGGGAAGAAGCCGCGCGAGACGTAGTCGTAGCCGGAGACCGGGTCTCCGGCGGCGGCCGTGACGATGATGCCGCGCTCCGAGTGCGCCACGAGGGCGGGGAAGTCCGGCGTCAGCGCGCGTACGGTCCGCTCGTCGGCCAGCTCGACCAGCAGATCGCCGATGTGCGCGCCCGTGTCATGGACCGAGACCACCTTCGCGCCCAGCGCGTCGGCGACGCCGTCCGGGATGTCGACCGCGGTGAGCGGGGACGTGGGGAAGTCGAGGGTGAGTGTGCCGTCCTCGTGGGCGGTGGCGGCCAGGATGCCGCAGCGTGCGGCGAAGCGCACCGTGCCGCTCTTGGTGTTGCCCGTGGTGTGCAGGACGTGTGCGGTGGCCAGCGTGGCGTGGCCGCACATGTCGACCTCGGTGGTCGGTGTGAACCAGCGGAGCGCCCAGTCGGCTTCGCCGCCGGAGGGGAGGGGATGGGCGAAGGCGGTCTCCGAAAGGTTCACCTCCGTCGCCACCTGCTGGAGCCAGGAGTCGTCGGGGAAGCGGTCGGAGTCCAGCAGCAGGACGCCGGCGGGGTTGCCGGCGAAGGGACGGTCGGTGAAGGCGTCGACGATTCGAATCCGCATGCCGTGACCGTACGGGCGGGGCAAAGCCGCAGGCCAAGGCCAATTCGGGGTCGCTGGACCGACTGGGTGTTGCTAGGCGATGCATTCCGATATATCGTTGACGCATCGCGACAGATCAACGATGGAAGGAGCGTAGCGATGCGTTCACATGGACACGGTCAAGGACATGAACACGGGCAGGGGCACTGCGGGCCCGGCCATCAGGGTCGGGGCGACTTCGAGGGGCGGCGCGCGGCATTCGGTCCGTTCGGACCGCCGTTCGGTGGGCCTTTCGGGGGCGGGCGCGGTCGTGGCGGCGGCAGGGGGAGGGCGCGGCGCGGTGATGTGCGTGCCTCGATCCTGGCGCTGCTGAAGGACCGGCCGATGCACGGTTACGAGATGATCCAGGAGATCGGCGAGCGCAGCGGCGGGGCCTGGCGGCCCAGCCCCGGCTCGGTCTACCCGACGCTCCAGCTGCTCGAGGACGAAGGTCTGATCACCAGTGAGAGCGAGGGCGGCAAGAAGCTGTTCACGCTCACCGACTCGGGGCGTACCGAGGCCGAATCGGGGCCGGAGGCTCCGTGGGAAGAGGCCGGGCGTGGAGTCGACTGGGAGACGGTCAACGAGATCCGGCAGGCCGGGTTCGGCTTGATGGAGGCGTTCGGCCAGGTCTGGAAGACCGGTACCACCGAGCAGCGGCAGAAGGCCGTCGCCGTCATCAATGAAGCCCGTAAGAAGCTCTATCTGATCCTCGCCGGCGAGCACTGACTCGTGGCGCGATGAGGGCCCCGCACAGCCGTGCGGGGCCTTCTCGTGCGTCTGGCGTCAGGCGATCAGCCCGCCCAGCTTGCGCAGCGATTCGTTCAGCGCGGCGGTCGCCGAGTCCTTGAGCTTGCCGGCCATCAGCGACACGGCGGCGCCGGTGAACTCTCCGTCGATCCGGACCTGCGTCGCGTCACCGTCAGGGGTGAGTGTGTAGCGGTTGCCGACGCTGACGCCCATCGGGCCCTTGCCCTTGATTCCCAGCACCCGGCCGGCCTCGAACTCGTCCACGGTCCAGGCCACTTCGGCGGGAAAGCCCATGAGCTTCATGTTCTCCTCGTACGTGGCTCCCAGTTCCAGCGTTCCCGGGCCGCCCTTGGGGAAGCTGGTGTGGGTGGCGTTCCACTGGCCGTAGGTGGTGAAGTCCGTCAGCTGGGCCCAGACCTTCTCGGCCGGCGCTTCGATTCGGGCCTCGGCACTGACTTCGGCCATACGACCACCCCTTCTCGTCGGGTTACGGTGTCGCGGAACGTAGCCGTACCGGTCCGAACATTCAATACTGATGAACAGTCAGATTCGGTCGATGTGGTGACCGTGGAACCGGATGGCAAGGCGGCGCGTGCCCCTCGGGGAGAACTGGCGGGATCTCATCCGTAAGGAGGAGAAACCGGTCGTGCGTGCCCAACTTCTGCGGGATGCGGAAATGGGACCAGGCGGGGACGCTCGGGCCTTGACGAACTGATGGGGTGGGAGATGTGCAAAGCCCTACCCCCCGGGTGCCTCGGCAGCCCGCCGCCACCCGTGCAGAGCTCGACGCCAGGCTCACCGTGGAGCTGGCTTCGGTGGTCGCGGGTGCGCGCAGAAGGGCGCTGCGCGACGGCGACCGGCAGATCGACACGGCTCATCTGCTGCACTCGCTGATCGAGTCGGACCCCGAGGTGCGGACCGTCGTCGGCGACGGACCTCAGGTCGCGCGGGTGCTCGGCTATCTCGTGCAGCGCAGCATCGGATACGGCCTGCGCTGGCAGGGTTCGGTGGAGGATTCCGGCACGGTTCCCGCTGTGCGGGAGGCGGATACGGATGTCTCGCGGTGGTCGCCGTCGGCGGTCACCGCCATGGAGGGCGCGCTGCAGCGGGCCGAGCTGCGCGGCGACGCACGGGCCCGCGGCATTGATCTGCTCGCCTGCCTCGCCGTGGATCGCGAGAGCCGGGCGGTGGAGGTGCTCGGGCGGGCCGGGGTGGACGCGGCGCTGCTGGCCGGGCGGACGGCCGAGGTGTCTCGACATGTGTCACAGGGATGACGGTCCTGACTCCCGCTGACATGATGTGCCGATGCACGCGTCTCAGGGAAGGAGCGCCGGCCTGGGACTCGCCCTGGGCTCGGCGTTCGCATTCGGTGGATCAGGTGTCGCGGCCAAGCCGCTGATCGAAGCGGGTCTCGACCCGCTGCATGTGGTGTGGCTGCGAGTGGCCGGTTCCGCGCTCGTCATGCTGCCGGTTGCCTGGCGCCACCGTGACCTGGTGCTGCGCAGGCCCGCACTGCTGGTCGGCTTCGGGCTTCTCGCCGTCGCGGGCGTACAGGCCTGCTACTTCGCGGCGATCTCCCGGATCCCGGTCGGTGTCGCCCTGCTCGTCGAATACCTCGGGCCCGCGCTGCTCCTCGGCTGGGTCCGCTTCGTCCAGCGCAGGCCCGTCACCCGGGCCGCGGCGGTCGGTGTGCTGCTCGCCGTCGGCGGTCTCGCCTGCGTTGTGGAGGTGTGGGCGGGGCTCACCTTCGACGCCCTCGGGCTGGTGCTCGCACTGGGCGCGGCATGCTGCCAGGTCGGCTATTTCGTCCTGGCCGACCAGGGCAGCGACGGGGACGATCCGGCGGATCCGCTGGGTGTGATCGCGTACGGACTGCTCATCGGCACGGTGGTGCTGACCGTGGTGGCGCGCCCGTGGGGCATGGACTGGTCCCTGCTGGGCGGCAGTGCGGACCTGGGCGGTACGCAGTTGCCCGCTGCGCTGCTGCTCGGCTGGGTCGTACTGATCGCCACGGTGGTCGCGTACGTCACCGGAGTTCTCTCGGTACGCAAGCTGTCGCCACAGGTGGCGGGCGTGGTGGCGTGCCTGGAGGCAGTCATCGCGACCGTACTGGCGTGGGTGCTGCTGCGGGAGCATCTGTCGGCGCCGCAGATCTTCGGCGGCGCGATGGTCCTGGTGGGAGCGTTCATCGCGCAGTCGCAGGCACCGAAGGCGCCGTCCGAGCCGGTGGCGGGCGGTGGGCCGGGGGGCGGGCCGGCCGAGTCGGCCGGGGCCCGGGCGGAGTTGTCGGTCCCGCAGGCGGCGCCGTAAGGTGGCGATCATGCATTCGACCGTACTTCCGCCTCCTGCCGCCTAGCGCGGGCGGCAGTTCTCTGACGAAGACCGGGCTCGGGGTGTCCCCGAGCGGTTTGTCGCTGCCCGCGTGACGAGCGAAGCGACCACCATCCCGTTCTTCACACGGAGAAGTCACGTGCCGGATCTTTCCACCCCTCCCTCTTCCGCTCCTGCTGTCGGCGTGCCATTGCCCGTCGGGCGGAGCCTCTTGTATCTGATCGTCGCCGGAGTGGCATGGGGGACCGCGGGCGCGGCCGCCTCGCTGGTCTTCCAGGTGAGCGACATGGGTCCGCTGGCGCTGTCGTTCTGGCGCTGCGCGGGCGGACTGGTACTGCTGCTGGGCGCCCTGGTGTGGCGGGCGCGGCAGGCTACGGCGGATGGCGCTTCCGGGAGTCCTGCGGAACCGCGGCGTCGGCGGCTGCTGCGGATTCTCGCTACGGGGATCGGGCTCACCGTCTTCCAGAGCGCCTACTTCGCGGCCGTCCAGGCCACCGGCCTCGCGGTGGGCACGGTCGTCACGCTGGGCGCGGGCCCTGTGCTCATCGCGGTGGGCGCGCGGCTGACGATGGGGGAGCGGCTCGGGCGGGGCGGCGTCATCGCCGTCACCGGGGCGCTGGCGGGTCTGATGGTCCTGGTGCTGGGCGGCGGGGGCGGGACGGTGCGACCGGTCGGGATCGCGCTCGCGGTGCTCTCCGCGGCCGGGTATGCGGCGATCACGCTGCTGACGCGTTGGCTCGGTCGTGACGGCGGTGGCGATTCGCTCTCCACGACGGCGTGGGCGTTCGCGATCGGGTCGGTGGGGCTGCTGCCGATGGCGATCGGAGAGGGGCTGCTGCCCCACACGGCCGAACTCGGGCGTGTGATCTGGCTGCTGGTGTATGTGGCGGCGGTGCCGACGGCTCTCGCGTACGCGCTCTACTTCGCGGGAGCCGCCGTCGTCCGGGCCGCGACGGTCTCGGTGATCATGCTGCTGGAGCCGGTGAGCGCGGCCGCCATCGCGGTGACGGCGCTGGACGAGCGGCTGACGGCGGCGACAGTGGTGGGGACGTTGTTGCTGCTGGCGGCGGTGGCGGGGCTCGCGGTGGCGGAGGCGCGGGTCGCGGCGGTACGGAGAAGGGCGGCGGCGTCGGCGTAGCGGCCGGTGCAGGGTGCGGGGGGGCAAAGGCCTCGCACCCTGCACCGCGCACACCGACCAGGCGTGCCCGTCAGCGTGCCGAAAGATACTCCGGGACCGCGATCGAACCGTCGAGGTCCTGCGCCGGGATCGGGGTGCCGTACGCGGTGAGCAGTGGGACCACTCCCGTCCAGTAAGGGAGCGTCGCGTCCTCCGGGTCGTCGCTCGGGCCGCCGGTGCGGATCTTGGCGGAGACCTCCGTCAGGTCCAGGCGCAGGACTGCCGTCGCCGCCAGCTCCTTCGCGTTCGCCGGGCGCGAGTCGCGTGAGCGGCCCGCCACGACGTGGTCCACCAGGGCGTCCAGGGCCGAGCGCTTCTCCTCGGGGTCGGTGACCTGGTGGGCCGTACCGTGGACGACGACCGAGCGGTAGTTGAGCGAGTGGTGGAAGGCGGAGCGGGCCAGGACCAGGCCGTCGACATGGGTGACCGTGAGGCAGACGGCGAGGCCCGGGTCGGCCTCGCCCGCCATGCGCAGCGGGCGCGAACCCGTCGAGCCGTGGACGTACAGGTGATCGTCGACCCGGGCGTACAGCGTCGGCAGGACGACGGGCGCGCCGTCGCGTACGAAGCCGAGATGGCAGACGTACGCCTCGTCGAGTATCGAGTGGACCTGCTCGCGGTCGTACGCGGCGCGCTCCCGGGCGCGTGTGGGGACGGTGCGATCGGTCGGCTCGTAGGCGTCCGGCATTGCGTACTCCATTGCACTAGTGCATAATCCTGTTTGTGCTAGGAGAGTATCGGATCGCCGGACGGCGTGCATCGGAGATTGCCGCGAGCGTTGAGCGCGCGGTCGGAGCGGGTGAGCTGGAACCGGGGCAACTGCTGCCACCCATGAGGGAGTTGGCGACCGAGCTTGGCGTCAACCCGAACACCGTCGCGTCCGCGTACCGGACCCTGCGCGACCGCGGAGTGATCGAGACCTCGGGGCGCAAGGGCAGTCGGGTGCGCCCGCGGCCGGCCAGCACCGCGCGCGGAACCATCCGGGTCGAGGCGCCACCGGGCGTACGGGACCTGGGCCAGGGGAATCCGGACCCCGAGCTGCTGCCACCGCTGCACGACGCGCTCGCCGCCGCGGCCCGGCGCAATGCGCAGGAGCCCGGACTGTACGGACAGGCGCCCGTCGACGCGGAGTTCGCTCGGCTCGCGCGCGCCGGAATGGACGACGACGGCGTGCCCGACGGCCCGGTCGCCGTCACCTCCGGATCGCTGGACGCCATCGAGCGTGTCCTCGCCGCGCATCTCAAGCCCGGTGACGCGGTCGCCGTCGAGGACCCCGGCTGGGGAAGCCTGCTGGACCTGGTGCCGGCGCTGGGGCTGAAGCCGGTGCCGGTGGCACTCGACGACGACGGGCCGCTGGTGAGCGAGGTGGAGAAGGCGCTGACCGCAGGTGCCAGGGCGCTGATCGTCACCGGCCGGGCGCAGAACCCGACCGGCGCCGTGGTGAGCGAGGCGCGGGCGCGTGAACTGCGGGCCGTACTCGCCCGGTTCCCCCACACTCTGCTTATCGAGGACGACCACGGTCACGCCATCGTCGATCTGCCGCTGCACACCCTTGCCGGAGTGACGGACAGCTGGGCCCTCGTACGCTCCACGGCCAAGGCGTACGGCCCTGATCTGCGCGTCGCCGTGCTGACCGGGGATGCCGTCACCGTCGACCGGGTCATGGGACGGCAGCGGCTCGGACCCGGCTGGGTCAGCAGGCTGCTGCAGCGCGCGGTCGTGCACCTGTGGACGTCGGACGCCGTGGATCCGCGGGCCGTCGCGCGCTCGTACGGGGAACGGCGCGACGCGCTCGTACGGGCTCTGGCGGAGCGGGGGATCGAGGCTCATGGACGCAGCGGGATGAATGTCTGGGTGCCGGTCCCGGACGAGACGGGGGCGGTGGCGCGTCTGTTGCACGCCGGCTGGGCCGTCGCGCCGGGGGCGCGGTTCAGGATGGCGGCGCCTCCCGCTGTGCGGATCACCGTCTCGGACCTGGCGATGGACGACATCGGGCCGGGGGGGGGCGGCGGGGGGGGGGGCCGGCGGCCCCGCCCCGCCGGGCGCGGCCGCGCGGCCAACACCGCGGGGAGCCCGCCCGCCAGGACTCT
>NZ_JBEZKA010000055.1:0-25609 GCF_040651435.1 Streptomyces sp. NPDC048479 | reverse complement strand
CTGCGAACTGCAACTGCGGGTACTGCTGCCCGGCAGTTCGTCTCTGCCAGGCCCTGCTGTCTCTCTGGGCTACGAGAGAAACCATAACCACACCAGCGCCCAATGTCTACTCCGGCCGACATAGATTTCCGCGAGTTCGGCAGTGAGGTAATCGACCTCGAACAGCGACAAGAGCGGGCGCAAGGCCGTCACTGCCGACGGCTTAACGAGCCGCAGGCCGGGGCAGAAGCCCGGGCAGACTGGACCGGGCATTGACGACAGAGACCGAGGTGACCTGATGGACACGATGAGCGTCAGCGTCGCAACCGTCCGCTCCGCAACATCCGTCGCCGGCGCACGCGAGAGCGCCCGGGATTTCCTCGAAGGTCTCGTACAACCAATCGCAGCCGAGGCTGCCGACACCGTGGTCCTGGTCGTCTCGGAGCTCGTCACCAACGCCCTGCGCCACGGCGGCGGCACCCTGGAGCTGACCGCGCACCCGGACAGCATCGAGGTGGCCGCGCATGATCGCAGCCCGCAGACCCCGCGCATGCGCACCCCCGACCTGAACGGCGGCACCGGAGGCTTCGGCTGGCCCATGGTCAACCGCCTTGCCCGCGCCACCGCGGTGACCCGCGGCCATCCGGCGGCAAGACCGTAAGCGCCCTCCTCGCCCGGTAGCGCCAAGGCGCCGCCGCCGCCGTCTCAGCCGTGCTTGTCCCTCATCCCACCGCGGCCGCTCAGCCGCACCCCGCGGGTGCCCTTGGTGACTGGGGCGAAACGTGTCAGCAGTCGAAGCCGGGTCCCGCACCGGCGCTGTGGCGTTTCACTGGTTGGGTTCGGCCGAGCTGATGTCGCCCAGAGCGGAGCCGGGGTCGCGCTCGATGGCCAGGTCTCCGAGGGAGACGATGCCCACCGGGTGCCCGTTTTCGACGACCGGCAGCCGGCGCACCGCTTGTTCCCTCATCAGCTGCACCGCGCGGTCAATTTCGTCGTCGGGGGAAACGGCGGCCAGGTCGGCGCTGCATGCCTCCGACACGGTGGTGGCCTCGACGCTCTTGCCCTCGGCCAGGACCCGCACCACCAGGTCCCGGTCGGTGACCAGACCGCGCAGCTGATCGTCCTCGACGACCAGGACCGCTCCGATGTCTTCCTCACGCATTCGCCGGGCCACCTCGGCCACCGACGTCTGCGGTCCCACCGCCGCAGGAGTACCCGTCATGATCTCGCGAACCTGCTGAGCCATCGCTCCTCCTTCGTAGGGCAAGGCAATCCAGCCCGCGCGAGCGAGCCCACCGGTTCATGTACCCCCACCACGCAATCCACGCGTTCCGGTATGAATCCCGGACTCAGCAAGAGGAGCCCAGCACGAAGTGCCGCGGCGAGCGGAGGAAGGAGCCGGGCCCCGCTCCCGATGGAGGGAGACGGGGCCTTCAGCACGGGAGAGAACGAGGGGAGCCACCGCTCCCGTGCCCGGCGGACACTACAGATCCCTGCCCGGCGGCCGGGGCATTCTGGCGTACGCCTACACCCTGTGTGTCTTGATGGGGGCGGCCCACCGCCCTGGGAGGCAGTCCGGTTGACAGAGCGATACCTCGCGGTGCTCCGCGAGCGCCGAGAGCAGGCAGCAGCCGCGTTCGATAGGACTGCCGCAACGTCGGACGTCCTGGCGCACCCCGCCCGCTAACCCCACCCGCCGACGTGTCACGCCGCCGCAGTGGCAGCCGACGCCCGAAGCCGGAGCCCGGCGCAGTGATCGTGCAGCGGTCGATCCCCCCGTCCCGGTGTGTCCAATAGGCCGACAGGGGTGCTCGCCGGTCAGCTCTGGGGCGGGAAGAGCGCGAGGAGCCGGGTGCGCTGGGCGGCGCCGAGGCCCTGGACGGGGCGGCTTTCGGAGATGCCGAGGCCGGCGAGGAGTTGGCCGGCGCGGACCGAGCCGATGCCGGGCAGCGATTCGAGAAGGCGGCGCACGCGGATCTTGCCGACCACCGCATCCTCGCGGGCGAGCAGGGTCACGAGCGGCAGCTCTCCCGCCTTGACGCCGCCATCAATTCACCGCGCTCCTTGCGGACAGCTACCGCCTTCTTCAGCGCCTCGGCGCGGGCCTCGGCGGTCAGTGCGGGCAGAGCCATGACTGTGGGTGGTTCGAATCGGTTAGCGGATGGGGAACCGGCTGAGGGGGCACGCCTCCGGGACCGCGACAAGGAGCACGGCCGACGACCTGGCGACCCGGCGTCCGTCTACCCCCAATGGCCGGCTGGATCCGCATTGGGTAGCTGGTGGGCTTGACTGTCAGTGTCAGCGTCACGGGCCTCGGCCTGCTCTGCGGCCCTCCGCCGCAGTCCACCCTCTATGCGCGCAGCCACAGCCTCAGCGGCTCCGGTACCGAGACACCCACGAGGGGCGTGCCGAAAGGGGGCCAGACCCCTTCATGACGTCGCCCAGCCTTCTGGTTCTTCATCTTCCAACTGGTGCTCCAGGGCCCCTTGCGCCGGCGCAGACTGGGCCATTAGGACTCCACCGAACTTCGCGTACCGCGACCGCGTGTGCGAAGAACCGGTGATCATCAAGCTCACGCACGACCAGGCGTTCCGCTCCCGGCCTGGTCTACGAAGTCATGATGCAGTCCGACAAGCTGGATGCCATCGTTCCGACCGTGCGGTCTGGTCCGGAACGCGCCGGCCCTCAGGGGCATGCGAGGACGGCGGCGGGCGGGGCACTTCCGCGACAGCCCCACCCCCAACCTGCGAGCGGTTCAGGCAGGTCGCATTTTCGGCGAGCAGGCTGCATAGCCACCCCAATTTGGGGCAGTTCGTCATAAGACGTCCGCGACTCGAACGGAGCACCTCATGATCATGCAAATGCTGCACGAGAAAGGCATCCGCAGCGAACACGCCTACATGGCCGCCTTCGTGTCCATAGGCCTGTCCATCGCCACCTGGGCGACCAGCCTCAACGCCGAACCCGGCGCTGGTGTCGCCCGCGCCGACCGGTGGGGGATCTTCGTCGGCGAATGGGCCCCCACCTTCTTCGGCCTCGGACTCGCCCTCTCCCACTACGAGCAACAAGACGGCACCCTCACCGCGAGCGTGCACGACATTCACGGGGAACGAGAAGCCGGATAAGGGAAACAACGAGAGGAGCCCTGCCGCCCGCCCGTGTCGGCGGACGGCGGAGGGCGGTACAGCAGCGAAGTACAGCAACAGCAGCTGCTGTCAGAGCTGCTTCCGCTCTCTGAGCCTCGGCGGAATGCTCCATCTGACACGCCGGGTCGAGGTCTCCTGTGCGTGGCGGCTTCGGAATCGTTGTGAGGGTTGACGGATCCCGCGGCCACGTTGGTTTCCGAGGGACCTGACCGGTTACTCGCCATGAACCCCCGGCGCGGGCCTGGTGGACCGAGCCCGGGACCTGCTGACCGGCCGCGGCAAGAGCTGACATTGCCTCACCAGAGCGTGGTGCCTCCGGCCGCCGGCCGGATCAGGAGCAGAGACAAGGAGAGAAGACGATGACCACCGCACGAGAAATCATGACCGAGGGCGCCGAATGTATCGGCGCGGACGAGAGCGTTCTGGAAGCGGCGAAGAAGATGAAGCAGCTCGGGGTCGGCGCGCTGCCCATCTGCGGCACCGACAACAGGCTCAAAGGCATGCTCACCGACCGCGACATCGTGGTGAAGGTCCTCGGCGCCGGCAAGGACCCCTCCTCCGTCACGGCCGGCGAGCTGGCGCAGGGCGAGGCAGTCACGATCGGCGCCGACGACGACGCAGAAGAGATCCTGCGGACGATGACCCAGCACAAGGTGCGCCGGCTGCCGGTCATCGACGGACACGACCTGGTTGGCATGGTCGCCCAGGCCGACGTCGCCCGCGCCCTGCCGGACCCGAAGGTCGGCGACCTCCTCCAGACCCTGTCCACCGACTGACCTCAGTACTCCATTGCCAGGCCCTTGCCTCCCCGTCCTGGGCGCAGACCATCACCGGCAGCGGTATCACGAGCGCGGCTGTCACGGCATTCGCGCTGATCGACCAGGCGATCGGCACACTCATCGCCACGGGTCATATGGACGCGGGGCAGGGCTGGGCGGTGCTGCAGCAGGTTTCCCAGCACACCAACATCAAGCTGCGGCACGTCGCCGAACTCGTCATCACCTGGGCGTAGACCGGTGACCTGGCCGCCGACATCCGGCAGAGCTACAGCAAGCCCTGCGCGAGCAACCGAGGCCCGAAACCCAGTGAGTTAACCGCGCCGCGGCCCGGGACGGCTGATCGGCAGCGGCCCCTGCCCGGGCAGGGCGAAGAAGTCGGCGGCCGCGCAGCTCGACTGAGCGCGCGCCCTTGCTCAGGCAGCCGTCCGCACGGGCAGCACCTGCTCCACCCCGGTGGCCTGGAACAACCGCTCGACAACCGGCGCGACCGGTCCGGACACACCGAAGGACACCCCCGCCGCGCGGGCCTGCTCGCAGGCATCGAGCACCACACTCAGCCCCGAACAGTCGCAGAACGACACCTCGCGCAAGTCCACATCGACACGTTCAACGCCGCTGGCGACAGCGCCCTCCAGCTCATCACCCAGCCGGGGCGAGGTCAGGTAGTCCACCTCACCCGCAACCGGCACCGTCGTGCGGCCCCTTCGCCGCCATGCTGCACACGCGCAACCGCCTGCACCTTGCCTGCGAGGAGCTGTTCATGGAAACCAGCCTTTCCACTACGGCAACCTTCAATCTCCGCCCCTGCGCAGCTCTGCCGCCGGCAGGTCAGGGCCGCGACGGCAGAGGTTGCCAAGGGTGTGGCGAGTTCGCTCGGCTGCCGCCCACGAGCGTCCTCCGGTGTCCTCCGGGCAGCGGCTTCTGCTTCCCGGCCCAGGCGATCGCGGGCAAGGGCAGCGCGAAAGTCGCCGCTGCGTCCGCGATGTCGTCGGCACTCGCGCAGCTCGGGGTCGGAGCCGGGGATCGGGGTGCCGAGATTAAGGATCGGACAGAACGGCCAGGGCGGTCCAGGGCCGTGGATCTCGCCACCGCCGGATATGGCCCGGGCGGCTCAGGCCCGCCGGCACCCGGCCGGCCCCTTTCGGCGAGGCACGCCCGAACAATCCGTGAGCCGGACCTACCAGCCCAACACAGACAGGACTGCGCGGATCTGGAGCGCTGACACCGTGACCATCGCCGAGCAGACGGTGTTCTACCGCCCAGTGGTCAACGAGGCGCATATGTTCGGCCTGTTTACTCGTTTCCGGATGCTGGGTCTGCTGGTGACAGAGATGGGACCGCTGCCTGTCCAGGGGCCCGGCGTGATCACGCAGGCGCGGCCGGACCAGCGGCATGGTCCGCGTACTCGCCCGTGACCAGGTAGACCACGCGGCGGGCCACCGAGACGGCATGGTCGGCGAAACGCTCGTAATAACGGCCGACCAACGCCACGTCCACGGCCGTCTCCACCCCATGCTCCCACCGGTCGTCCATCAGGTGCTGAAAGATCATGCGGTGCAGCTCGTCCATACGGTCGTCGTCCTTCTCCAGCTGCAGCGCAGCGTCGACGTCCTGGGTGACGAGCACTTCGGCGGCCTGCGCCATCAGACGCTGCGCAAGCTGGCCCATCTCCAAAATGGTGCGCCGCAGATCACGTGGCACGGCATGTTCGGGATGGCGAAGCCGGGCCAGCTTGGCCACGTGCAGAGCCAGATCACCACAGCGCTCCAGATCCGCGCTCATGCGCAGCGAGGTGACCACGAGGCGCAGATCCGTGGCGACCGGCTGCTGCCGCGCCAGCACCGCGATCGCCCGGTGCTCCAGAGCCCGCTGCAGAGCATCGACCTGGACATCGGCCGAGATCACACTCTCCGCGAGCTGCAGATCCGCATCCAGCAGAGCGCCAGTGGCCCGGACCATGGCAGAACCGGCCAGGTGTGCCATTTCCACCAGGCCGTCCCTGATCGACGCCAGCTCCTCGTGATAAGCCGCCCGCATAGATCCTCACCCTCCAGTCCCACCTCAGCCAGTCTCCACCGGGTGCCGGAAACGCACACGGCGCACACCTCAGCAGCCGCCCACTGCCCTCATACCGAGGCACTCCAAACACGTCATCGCCTGTCTGCTGGCCTTCGGCGTATGGGTCACGCCTGACGGGGCGCGCGGCTGGCCTGGTGCGCAGCGAGCGCCTGACACAAGTCACAGGGGAGTTGGCGAAAACGAGCACCACCCGAACCGCTCTGGTCGCCGGCAGCCACCCCTACGACCCTCCTCACACAAACGGGTGGAAAGCGCTCTACGAGGTGATGGGTCCGTACCTCGATCCCGGCGACATCCTCGGGCATGAGCCTATGGGCATCGTCGAAGAGGTCGGCGCCGGCGTCGCATCGCTCAGCGTCGGCGACCGGGTAGTTGTTCCCTTCAATATCTCCTGCGGGGACTGCTACATGTGCAACCAGCGACTTCAGTCCCAGTGCGAGACCACGCAAGTCAAGGAACGCGGCATGGGCACTCACTCTTCGGCTACACCAAGCTGTACGGGCAGGTGCCAGGCGGCCTGGCCGAACTCCTGCGTGTGCCGTTCGGCGACACGCTGCCCATCAAAGTTCCCCACGGCCCGCCCGGCGTTACGTCTATCTCTCGGACGTACTGCCTACCGCCTGGCAGGCGGTCGAATATGCCGGGATTCCTCCCGATGGCACACTCACTGTCCTCGGCCTCGGGCCGATCGGCGAAATGGCTGCCCGCATTGCCCTCCATCGCGGTGCGCGGCTGGTCATCGGTGTCGACCTCGTACCGGAACGGCTCGAACGCGCGAGCGCCCGAGGGGTCAAAACGCTCGACCTGCGCAGTCAGGACAAGAACCTGAAGGACCTGACGGAGATCGTCCAAGGGATGACGGATGGACGCGGTACGGACGCGGTCACCGATGCAGTCGGCATGGAAGCTCACGGCGCGCCGGTCGCCAAGGCCGCGCACTGGGCACTTGGTCTGCTACCCGACGCTGTGGCCCAACGGCTGATGGAACATGCCGGGATTGATCGCCTCAGTGCCCTGTACACCGCAATTGAACTGGTGCGGCGGGGAGGCACAATCTCGGTGGTCGGCGTGTATGGCGGCTCCGCCGACCCTCTCCCCATGCTGACCCTGTTCGACAAGCAGATCCAGCTGCGGTTGGGCCAGGCCAACGTCAGGAACCGGGTGGACGACATCCTTCCGCTCCTGAACAACCAAGGCCCCTTGGGCGTGGAGAACTTTGCTACGCACAAGCTGCCTTTGGAGGACGGGCCGCAGGCCTACAAGGCCTTTCAGGCCAAGGAGAACGGCATGATCAAGACTTTGCTGAAGCCGTGACGCGAGCCGCCGAGCCTTTGGGCCCACGTCACAACTGGCGACCAGCGTCATGAGGCAGCTCGCGCACACTTCTGCCGTCAGATCTCCTCGTCCAGCTGAATTGCGGCTCGCAGATCGTCATGGGCCTTCCCCGGCGCGCCCTCCTGCGCTTCGAGGAGCGCCGCGGCGATGCGCGTCGAGCTTGCGCTGGATCGCCCGCTGGGCACGGAGCTCCGAGTCGCGTTCGGCGGCACGGCGACGCGTGCGCTTGGACCGGTGGCAACACCGGCACCGCGCTCCGTGCCGACTCAACGGGCCGCCCACCTACGCGGCCGCGGGAGGGATCCTGGTCCTGTCATCGAGAACCGGTCCCTTCGGGAACGGAGGGGCGGCGCCGAGCGCCGGGCCTGCGCCCCCTGCCCAGCGAGAGGCGGGACGCCACCGACCACTTCGCGCCCCCGACGCAGCCTCTGCTCACCAGGCCGTGCGCACCTCTCCACCCCTATCAGAATAAGTCTCTATATGATGAAATATAGATTTGCGCTTGGTATAAACGCGTGCTCCGATCGGCGGAGAGAACATGGCCGCACCAGAACCCGCCAAGCGGCGGTCCAGCAGTAGCCGCAGCGCCGGCCGAGTCGGCGCCAACGACCCCTCGCGCCGTCCGGGCGGGGACAAAGTGGCCTGGGTTATGCGTTCCGCGGCCGAGCAGCTGAAAGAGTTGCTCGGGCGGGCCCCCGAGTCGGTCTCGGCTCTGAAACCGACGGACGACGGGTGGGAGGCCCACGTGGAGGTCCTGGAACTGGAGCGCATCCCCGAAACCACCAGCGTGATGGCCAGCTACCGAGTGAAGCTCGACAAGGAGGGCGATTTGGTGGCCTATGAGAGGACGCATCGCTACACCCGTGGACAGATCGACCGGCGGGGCTGAGAGCCACTGCTGGTGAAGGGAGGCACCATGACGGTGGTGCCGCAAAGCGGAGGCAGTATTTCCAGAGGCGGGGGTACCGGCAACCTCTATGACGTCCTGGAACTCATTCTTGATCGTGGACTGGTCATTGATGTCTTTGTCCGCGTGTCGTTGGTGGGGATCGAACTCCTGAAGATCGACGCACGCATAGTCGTGGCCAGCGTCGACACCTATTTGCGTTTCGCCGAAGCGTGCAACCGACTCGATCTTGAGGCCGGGAGCAAATCACCGGCCCAGCTGACCGATCTCGTCGGTGATTCGGTGGAGAGCGGAGCCAAGGGCAAGTCCAAGGGCGCCCTCACCGGCGCCGTGGAAGCGGTCACTGACTCCGTCAAGGGCGTCGCAGACCGTGAGAGCGGTGACGAGGGGGAGGGCGATGACGAAGGCGACGCCAGGCAAAAGGAAGCCGTGGAGCGGCGGCGGCGACCCTCCCGACGGGTCCCGCGACGGGAGGGGAGTTCGCCCCGCAAGAAGGAATGAGCCATGCCCGTATACATCTACTCCATCACCGGCAAGCAGCACCCGCTCCGCCTCGACGGCCTCGGCGGTGTCGGAGAGCCGCCGGCCCCCTTGCGGACAGTGACCGACGGACCGCTGTGCGCGGTGGTCAGTGACGCTCCGGACGATCTGCGTCCCAAACGCCGCGACATCGGCGCGCACCAGGCGGTCCAGGTCCGCCTCATGGCGGACGGCACCGTGCTGCCGCTGAGATTCGGCCTTACGGCAGCGGACGACGAAGCCGTCCGGCTTGCCCTCGAAGAGCGCGCCGAGGAGTACATGGACAGGCTTCAGGCGCTGGAGGGATGCGTGGAGTACAACCTGAAAGTCTCGCAGGATGAGGAGGCTCTGCTACGCCAGATCCTCCAGGAGTCGAGCACGGCTCGGGAGCTCAACAATGTGGTACGCAGCAGTACCGCGAGCCGCGATGCGTCTCTTGCGCTCGGTGAGCTGGTTGCCCAAGAGGTACAGGCGCGACAGGCCGCTCTGGGCTCAGGTGTGCTCGAGGCACTCCGCCCGTTCGCCCGGGACCATCAGTCCTCCCAGCCAACCGGCTCGGACTTCCTCAATGTCTCCTTCCTGGTGACCCACGACCAGGACGAGCTATTCCTCACCACGGAGTTGAGCGTCGCCAATCAGATGGGCGAAGACTTCGAATTCCGGCTCAACGGCCCCCTTCCCCCCTACAGCTTCGTCTGAAGGAAACACCATGGGCCTGTTCACGCAGCTTGTCACCCTCCCTCTGGCACCGGTACGCGGCGTTTCCTGGGTGGTGGAACGCGTCGTGGAGGCGGCCGAGAACGAGTACTACGACCCGGCGCCGGTACAGCGCGAACTCGCCGAGCTTGAGCGGCAACTTCTCGCGGGGGACATCGACGAGGAGACGTTCGAACGGCGCGAGGACGAACTACTGGACCGGCTGGAGGAGATCAGAGTCTTCGAGCAGGGCCGCCAGCCCTGATCCGGCACGAGGGAACCGAGGCCATCACCGTGACTGAACCTCTGGCCAACCGAATTGGCTCCTACCCTTCCAGAGCGGCGCCCTACGGGCAGGGCTCCTCCGCCAACCTTGCCGACATCCTTGAGCGGGTACTCGACAAAGGCATCGTCATCGCGGGCGACATCCAGATCAATCTGCTCGACATCGAGCTGTTGACCATCAAGCTCCGTCTCCTCGTCGCTTCGGTCGACAAGGCGAAGGAAATGGGCATCGACTGGTGGGAGCACGATCCCTCCCTTTCCTCCCGGAGCAGAGACGAGCGGTCGCTTGCCGAGGAGAACCGACAGCTGCGGGCCGAGATCGATGCGCTGCGACAGGGCGGGGCGCTGCCCGAAGGTGAGGAAGAGCCCCGGACAGACCGCCGCCGAGGGAGCGCCCATGATGAGTGACCTTGTCACCTACGCGTACGCCGTGGCGCGCAACACCGCCGGACTGGAGGAAATCTCGGGCGCTCTTGTTGGTGTGGCCGAGGCCCCGGTCCATCTCGTGGCCGACGCCCACGACGACGAACAGGTGCTCGTGGTGAGCCCCGTGCCTGCGCCGGACTTCCAGGAGGACGCGCTCAAACGACATCTCGAGGACCTGGAGTGGCTGGAGGCGATCGCCCGCGCTCACCACGGCGTGATCGAGGCCCTGGCCACATGCACCACGGTCCTTCCGCTACGCCTTGCCACGGTCTACCTCGACGAAAACAGGGCGCGGGACGTCCTGGAAAGCGGCCGAGCCGCATTCGCGGAACGTCTGGCACGCCTGGCCGAGCATGTCGAATGGGGGGTCAAGATATACGTCGAACCGTCCATGGCGCCCCCCGCGCCCGACAACGCTCCGGCGGCGGGCCTCACCCCCGGGCGCGCGTATCTCAGTAACCGCAGGGGACAGCAGAGTGCCCGGGACAGCATCTACAGGGCGGCCCAGCAGGCCGCTGAGCGGGTGGAGGCGGCGGGGCACAGGCACGCCGCCGGCCGGGCCCGCCACCGGATCCAGCAAGGCGCACTCGCCGGCGCCCCGGGGGAGAACGTCCTCAACGACGCGTACCTGGTACCCCGGGACCGTAGCGAGGAGTTCCGTGCCGAGGCGGCACACGCCGCCGACGGACTCCAAGGGGTCAGGATCGACGTCACGGGCCCCTGGGCACCGTACTCCTTCGCCATGCCTGCCGGATCTCCCGACGCGGCAGAAGGCGCAAGCCCATGACTGAACCCGACCGGCCATCTGCGTTGGAGCCCCTGCCGAACCGACAGGTCGCACTCATCGACCTGCTCGACCGCCTACTCAGCGGCGGAGTCGTCCTCACCGGCGATTTGGTTCTGTCCATCGCCGACATCGACCTCGTGCGCATTTCGCTGCGAGCCCTGATCGTCTCCGTAGGAACGCAGAATCCCTCCCCCTGGGTAGCGACGACTTCACCGCGAGACAGCCATGACGGCTGAGGCAGGTGGACCAGCACGCCGCCTCGAAGAGGTCGCAGAAGCGGCCGCGCGCGCCTTCCGTCTGCTCCCCGCCGCGCCACGGGACCTCCCGCCGCCGGGCCAGACCCCGCAAAACCCGGCACGACGGATCAGTGCCGACCCTGACACCGTGGAACGGGACCTGATCAAGCTGGTCCTCACTCTGGTCGAGCTATTGCGCCAGCTCATGGAGCGCCAGGCCCTGCACCGTGTCGACCAGGGAGACCTCACCGAAGACCAGGAGGAACGCCTGGGTGCGACACTCCTGGTACTGCACGACCGAATGACCGACCTGTGTGCGCAGTACGGACTGACCATGGAGGACCTCAATCTGGACCTCGGCCCCCTGGGCACATTGCTGCCGAAATCCGACTGATGGCCCAGCAGTCATTGCTCCTCAGCCTCGTCCTGGACCCAGGGCACCGATCTGTCCGTGCACAGCCGTGAGCACCGCGTGGCCGCTGAGCTCAACAGCCGCCTACGCAAGACGCTCGGCTGGAAACCCCAGCCGAGCGCCTGGCCTGGAGCAAGGGTTCGTAGTCGTTGAGCCGGCGCGCCACAGTTCCCGACACTTCTGATCGCGGCATCCGGGTCGGCCGAACTGGTGGCGCGAAAAATGGTGCGCCGCAGATCACGTGGCACGGGCATGTTCGGGATGGCGAAGCCGGGCCAGCTTGGCCACGTGCAGAGCCAGGTCACCACAGCGCTCCAGATCCGCGCTCATGCGCAGCGAGGTGACCACGAGGCGCAGATCCGTGACGACCGGCTGCTGCCGCGCCAGCAAACAAGGTTGAACACATCGGAAAGACCGTGCGGTGCATAGACCCGCCATCGGCTCTCGGGCTCCAGCCGCACCCCCAGGCAGCAGGTGGTCGCAGCGAAGCAGTCGATGGCCGACTCTGTGGACCCATGCGGAGCACATGCGACCCCGAACTTCTGCTCGTACTAGAGGTGGACTCGAGCTTCGTTGCGGATCTCAACCTCGGCAGGCAAGTCGCCGAAGTTGGGGCGCGGCTCACGCCTTCGACTTGGCTGGGTCGTGGATCCTTGACGTCTCTTGGGAGGACTGAGAGACATGGAAGGAGTCTGGCGGGTAACCAGCCTGGGGTGACACGTATCGGACTGGTGGTACTCACATGGGCCGCAGCACTGGCGGGGGCCGTCGCAGCGGGAGGGGATTCGCCGGGGTGGTGGTTCGCCGCCGTCCCGCTCACCCTGCTGGGTCTGCTGGGGACCTGGGACCTGCTGCAGCGTCGGCACTCGGTGCTGCGGAACTACCCCGTCATCGGACACGCGCGGTTCCTCCTGGAGCGGATCCGCCCCGAACTCCAGCAGTACTTCATCGAACGGAACTTCGACGGACGCCCCTTCGACCGGGACGTGCGCAGCATCGTCTACGAGCGGGCCAAGGGCACCGACGCCGAGCAGCCCTACGGCACCGAACGGGACGTCGACCGACCCGGCTACGAGTTCCTGATCCCGTCCATGGCGCCCTGCCCGGTGCCAAAGACGCCACCGCGGGTGCGGATCGGCGGACCCGACTGCAGTCGGCCGTACGACATAGCTCTGCTGAACGTGTCGGCTATGAGCTTCGGCTCGCTCTCATCGAACGCGATCCTCGCCCTCAACGGCGGTGCTGCGGCAGGGCATTTCGCCCACGACACCGGAGAGGGCGGCTTGTCGGAGTACCACCTGCGGCCCGGCGGGGACCTCGTCTGGGAGGTCGGCACCGGCTACTTCGGCTGCCGGACCCGGGACGGCGAATTCGACCTCGCGGAGTTCGCCGACAAGGCCGCACACGATCACGTGAAGTGCGTGTCGCTGAAGATCTCCCAGGGCGCCAAGCCCGGCACCGGCGGGGTGTTGCCGGGAACGAAGGTCAACTCCGAGATAGCGCGGGTCCGGGACGTGCCCCGGGGAGAGACGGTGATTTCGCCCCCGTACCACCGCGTATTCTCAACCCCGCGCGAGCTCATCCGCTTCATCGCCCGGATGCGGGAGTTGTCCGGTGGCAAGCCTGCGGGCTTCAAACTCTGCGTGGGCTCACGCCGGCAGTTCCTCGCCGTGTGCAAAGCGATGCTGGACGAGGGCACGGCCCCGGACTTCATCATCGTGGACGGAGCCGAAGGCGGCACCGGCGCGGCCCCGTTGGAGTTCGCCGACCACGTCGGCACGCCGCTGACAGAAGGACTGCTCACCGTGCACAACGCGCTTGTCGGCGCGGGCCTGCGCGGCCGTATCAGGATCGGCGCGAGCGGCAAGATCGCCACGGGCACGGACCTGGTCAAACGTCTGGTGCAGGGCGCCGATTACGGCAACTCCGCGCGGGCAATGATGTTCGCGCTGGGCTGCATCCAGGCGCAGCGGTGCCACACCAACACCTGCCCCAGCGGGGTCGCCACCCAGGACCCGCGGCGTGCCCGCGCCCTCGACATCGACGACAAGACGGCCCGCGTCCAACGCTTCCAGGAGGCGTCCGTCGCCAGCGCGCTGGAGATCATGGCGTCCATAGGGATCACCGATCCCTCACAGCTGCGTCCCCACATGCTCCACCGGCGCATCGATCCGCACACCGAGCGCTCCTACGAGGAACTCTACGAGTGGCTGGCTCCCCACCAGCTGCACGCCGAACCGCCTGCGTCGTGGGCGGCAGACTGGCACGCCGCCGACCCCGACCGCTTCACCGTGTGACCCGGAGAATTCCCATGCACTCACCGGCCCGCGCCTCCTGCGCGAGACCGCTTCGCCAAGCCCCGCGTGAGACGCGAGGAGCCACAAGGCTCAGCACCGAGAAGGCACGAGTTTTGAGGCTGGGCACTCATCGCATCCCCCAGGACTTCGGTTGCTCCTACGCCTGCGGTTTCGAGCTACCGCCGTCCATAGGCCCTCATAGCGGACTCCGCCAGCACTGCCACGTCGCCAAAGGCGAGAGCTCCTGCCGAGCACTCCTGGCCCACGGGGATCTCAACGTGACGGGAGAAAAAACGGCAATCCGGTACACACCGAGGGTCTCGTCGCACAGGTGCGGGAAACCTCAGCCCGCGTGGGCGGAGGCCGGCGTACGAAGAGCCAGGAAGGCGACGTCGTCGTCGTTGTCGTCGGGGCGGGCTTGAACCAGCAGGGAGTCGCTGAAGGAGTCCAATGGACGGCGGGCCAGGGAGGCGGCGTGCCTGCGGAGCCTGTCCATGCCGTCGTCGAGGGTGTGGCGGCGCGATTCGATCAGTCCGTCGGTGTAGAGGACGAGGGTGGACTGGGGCGGCAGAGTGAGGACGGCATCCGTTCGGGAACTCGTGCCGCCCGTGCCGATCAGCATGCCGTGCCCGCCTGTCAGGAATCGCGCCCGGCCGTCGTCGGTGACCAGCAGCGGCGGCGGATGGCCGGCATTGGTCCAGTGCAGCTTCCACAATCCGTTGCCACCCCTGGTGAGCCGAGCCAAGACCATGGTGGCCATCGGCTCCTGGGCGATGTGCATGACGGCTTGGTCAAGGCAAGTGACCGCGGTACAGGGCGAGTCTGGATGCGTCCAGACAAAGGCACGCAGCATGTTGCGGATCTGCGCCATACCGCCTGCGGCATCGAGGTCATGGCCCACGACATCGCCGATCGCCAGTGCGGTCGCGCCGTCATTCAGCGAAAAGGCGTCGTACCAGTCGCCACCGACCTGGGAGGCGTGCGGAGCGGGCACGTACCGGGCTGTCATCTCCAGCCCCGGCACGGCGGGCATCTGAGGCAGCAAGTGCCGCTGCATGGTCTCGGCGACCTTGCGCTGCCGCTGGTAGAGGCGTGCATTGTCCAAGGCCAGGCCCGCCCGCCGGGTGAGGTCTTCCAGGAGCGGCAGATCAGAGGCGGTGAAGGGGTCGGGGCGGTTCGAGCGGCCCAGGGTCAGTGCACCGAGCACTTCGCGCAGTCCACGGATCGGGGCGATGGCGGCAGAATGCATATCCGTCTCCGTGAAGAGCCGTTGCTGCTCGACGGCGATTCCGGAGTCCGGTGGCCCGTGATATGTGGACGCACTGGCGATGGTCGAGGCCGCACCTCGCAAGGCCCGCGACAAGGGCATCGGCGACTCCTGCGGCACCGGAGGCATAGGACCTTGCAGGTCCTCACGCGCGACCAGAACGCCTTGCTCATGGTGCATGACCAGCGCACGCCTGACCTCGTCGACCTCGGTAATCAGGTTCAACGACCGCCCAGTCCGCAAGCCGCGGCACGGTCAGTGCAGCCAG
Source organism: Streptomyces sp. NPDC048479 (assembly GCF_040651435.1). NCBI lineage: Bacteria > Bacillati > Actinomycetota > Actinomycetes > Kitasatosporales > Streptomycetaceae > Streptomyces > Streptomyces sp. NPDC048479. Next base: position 10,191 of record NZ_JBEZKA010000055.1, on the reverse strand, counting down.
GCGATGCAGCGCCTCGTCCACATCCAGCGTGGAGGTGAGCTGCGTAGTGGTTTCTGCGAGCAGGGCGAGTCGCTCGAGTTCCGTAATCCTCGTGGAAGGCTCCGCATGGCGCTGGTGGGCTTCTGCCGGTTCCTGGTAGAGCAGTACCAGGGCGCCCGAGGTTCCGGCGCCGAGATCATAGGGCGTGATAAGCCAGGACAGGCCGAGCACGGTGTCGTCACCGCGGATGAACCAGTCCAAGTCGCAATGCCTGGTGCTGTGCGTGAGGAGGGCCATCCTCAGTCCGCAGCGGGTGCGGGGCAGGGGGTGCCCGTGCCTGTCACAGTGCAGCAGATCGTGAGCGTCCTGGCCCACGAGCTCGTCCGCTGCCCTTTGGAACAGCCTCTCGGATCGCCCGTTGGCCGCGACGATGACGCCCTTGTCATCCACCGCGAAGGCCGCTGCCGTGATGCCTTCGAATATCGCGCCCGGCTGAGCCAGGCCCCGGTCTGACACTCCCAAAGCGGGGCTCCTCCGGGATCCGGTGCAGTGATGGCCACATGCCCCCCTCGCTCTGGCTCTTCCTCTCTGGTTTACCACCGCACCACCAACACGCGCAGCCCCACGGTGGGGGCAGGGTCCCATACGCGTGGCTGCCGAGGGGAATGTATCTAAACCCAGATACACGGATACGAAGAGCGACCCATTCTGGAAGGCTCGGACCACGCCCGTTACCGGATCCCGGCAAGAACGGAACGTCCTCGTCCCATCACTCAAAGCCGCTGGCGCGGCCCTACTGGCCTAGCCTCGCCGTTTCGGTTGGGCTGAGGCGGCGTCGCTGATCGCCAACTGTTGGATGGCCGACGCCATTTCGGTCCTTGGGCAGGTCGGAGTCCCGGCGCGGTGGTCGGGTTCTCCAGGTCCTTCGGGTCGTGGACGGTCAGGGGTTTGCCGGTCAGCTGGCGGGTCGGGGCAGTGCGGCGAGGCGGTTGGAAGGCCGTGGCCAGTTCGTGTCTCCAGGGCCAGGTCGCCGATATTCGCAGGTGGAGGCGTCGTCCGCCGCGGGTGAGGCGGGCGGCGACGTGCAGTAACCGGTAGCGGAGTTTCTTCGGCTCGGCGGTGGCCAGCTCCCCGTCCAGGAGGAGGACACGGGTCCAGGCGAGCAGGTCGATCGCGGCGAGGCTGAGTTCGAGCCAGGTGGCGTTGACGCCGAAGTCGCCTAGCCTCGCCGTTTCGTTTGAGTACGGCGACTGTTGGGGCGGAAACGCGAAAGTGCTTTTCGTTTGGATCCCCGGCCGTACCAGAGGAAGATGCCCGCGCGGGACTGGGCATGATCCGGGCGCACCATTCGCTCCTGCGGGAGCTGGTCGAACGATGTGAAACGCTCAGGCACCGCCTGGCCGCTGGCGGCAGCGCCGAGACCGTCCGCCAGCTTGAGAACGCGATCTACCCACTGTGCGTGATCACCGGCACCCGCCAGCTGAACACAGCACTGTTTGTCGCCCATCGGTAAATGGCCGAGGCCATGAGACGAGAGCAGCCCCTCTGCCGCTGAAATGCCGCCCTCCGCCGAAACCTGCAGGCCATGGAGTCTTGTGCCCGCCGGGAGGAAGCTGAGCTGTCTCTCCGTGAACGTCAGGCATCTCGCGCCTCCTCAACCGGTGACGTCGGCCAGGGCCTGTACGGGGCGGGCACCACGGCCGGGTTAAACCGCCGTGTGGTGCAACGCCGGGCAAAGGCGGGAAGCGAAATGCGGTGAACCACTCAACCGCCGAGCAATCCGTTGCCGAAGTGCCCGCCCTATTCGTCGTGCTCGCGCCGTTGCCCGGATCCCGGTCGACTGCTGTGGGGCTTGAGCTCGTGCGGCGTCAGGCGTGAACCATCGTCGGGAAAGACTGCGCCGTCCGGCTCGCGGTTGTGCTCAATGTGCGCACGGTGTGGGGGTGGGGTCGGCTGATCCTCGGGCCGCGGGCGTGGCCGTTGCGCCTTACGGCGCCTGATGGCCCACGGAATCACGCCGACGAGTACGGCCACGATCATGATGCCGATAATCAGCGGCCCGATACCGCCCAGGACCGGATTACTCGCTGCGTGCGAAAAGAGGGGCTGGCTGCTGATGATCACGTTTCATATCCTTCGCCGTGTTCGAGCATCTGAAATGCTGCTGGGTCCATCCGCCGCAATGTCCTGTCCTCAAGCGCCCGGGAGAGCGGTCCTGCCACTGACCGCGTAAAGAGTTCAGGCGGCCGTCCGGGCGTGTTCCGGTGCGAGCGGTGCGGTGTCCATGCCCGCATGGGTGCGGAGCCCGTCCAGGAACTCCTGGACCGCCTCAAGGGCCGTATACCGCGGCTGCCAGTCCAGCTCGGAGCGGGCGCGGGAGCTGTCCATCAGCGGTAGGCGCAGCACCGCATCCAACAGGTCCGGCGATGCGGGCACCAGACGCAGCCGCCAGGCCGCGGAGAGTGCTGCCCGCACCGGCGGCAGGGGAACCCGCAGCGGCCGTGCCTCGAGGATCCGGGCGAGCCCGACTGCGTCCAGCGGCGGGTCCGCGGCAAGATTGAACGCGCCATGGACGGGGCGGGCGACAGCCTCGCGGTAGGCGGCCGCGGCGTCGTCGGTGTGCAGAGCCTGGAAGGTCAGCCCCGGGAGATCGGGGACAGCGGGGACCAGGGAGGGACGTACCAACCGCGCTGGCAGCAGCCGTCCCGCGAAGATCCGGCGCTGCTGGGACGCCGACTCCCGCTTGAAGAGGAAGCCCGGACGCATACGGACCACCCGCATGGCGGCATGCCGGTGTTCGTACGCGTCCAGATAGCGTTCGAGATAAGCCTTCTCACGGCAGTAGGCAGCCTGCGGCCAGCCGTGGGTGGGCCAGCCCTCGTCCACGGGCTGATCCTTCGGACCCGGGGAGTAGGCGCCGACCGACGAGGCATGGATCAGCGCCGGCACTCCGGCTTCCGCAGCCGCCTCGAAGACGCGGATGCTGCCCAGAACGTTCGTTCGCCATGTCGTCACGGGGTCGTGCGTGGGCTGGAACTTCCACGCCAGATGGACCACGACGTCCGCGCCGACGAAGTGGGCTACGAGATCGGGACCTCCGGGATCGACGTCCGCGGCCACCCAGTCCGTTCCATCGGGGTGCCAGCCGGGGATTCTGCGGGCGACACCGAGGACCGACGCCACGCCGGGATGCCCTGAGAGGGCCTGGACCACGCTCGTCCCGACGTTGCCGGTCGCGCCCACGACCACTGCCCGGAGCCCGCCGGCCTCTGTGCCGCTCGATGCTGTGCGGGTCATGTCAGCCGCCTTTCCACCGGAGGTTTTTCCTGGCAGCCATGCGGGTACCCGAGGTGCCGTCTGGTATGCGCCGTTTGTGGCCGTCCGGACCGAACCCGAGTGTCCTTGAGTTCCTTGGGCATCTCGGCGCCGACGCTGAGCCTCGCATGACCGACTCGTTCGGCTTGCCGCCCTCTGCGTACTGAGCCCTTCGCTGGGTACCCGGCCACGGCACCCAAGGAAAGGAACGGTCCGATGACGGACGTGTCGCGTCTGCCCGGCGCGCTCCACCACCACTGGGACTGGCAGTTGCATGCCGCCTGCCGTGGCGCTGACAGCAGTCTGTTCTTCCACCCGCCCAACGAGCGTGGTGACGCACGGGCGGTGCGGGAGGAACACGCCAAACGCATCTGTGTCCGATGCCCGGTGCGTAGCGCCTGTCTGCGTCACTCCCTCGAGACGCGGGAGAAGTTCGGCGTCTGGGGCGGGATGGGCGAGGAGGAGCGCCGGGCTCTGCTCGGTCCCGCCCACCGGGAACTGCATGCTCACGCTTCTCGTGCGGCCTGAGAACCCCTGCATGGATCAGTGTGCCGTTCTCCCGGCGCAAGGTGCAGGGAAGGTCAAATTTGGTGATGTTGTGCAGGACGACCGCAATGGGAGAGGCCGGGCGGGGAAGTCGTGCAACTGAAAGGTCCTGCTTCGGCACGGCAGAGGGCCTTCGAAACACCTCAGGGCACTTCTTCGGAATGAATCGAGAGTGAGGGAGCGCGCCAGTGCGGAAACGCGGGACGGGCCCCGAGAGGGCGCTGCGGATACGTGTGGACGGTGAGGTGCGCTTCGATGCCGGGAGCCGCGGGGCGTATTCAACGGATGGGTCCAACTACAGGCATGTGCCTATTGGGGTGGTGTTGCCGCGTACCGTCGAGGCCGGTGTGGCGGCCTTGGCATTGTGCGCCGAGTTCGGTGCGCCGGTGCTCTCGCGTGGCGGGGGCACCAGTCTCGCCGGGCAGTGCACCAACGAGGCCGTGGTCATCGACTGGACGAAGTACTGTCACCGTTTGGTTTCCGTCGATGTGGCTGGCCGCAGGTGTGTGGTTGAGCCAGGAATCGTGCTGGACGAGTTGAATCGCCAACTGTCCGCACACGGGCTCATGTTCGGTCCGAAGCCCTCGACGCACAGTCACTGTTCGCTGGGCGGGATGATCGGGAACAACTCGTGCGGGGCGTCGGCCCAGGCATACGGGAAGACAGCGGACAACGTCCGGCGCCTGGAAATCCTCACCGCTGAGAGGTCCTTCGTCCAGTGGTGGCAGGCTCGGGGCCTTCCCGAACCGGACCCGGCAGACCCCCACACGGTCGTGTTGTGGCCGGACACCTTCAGCAACACTTTCCACCCCGCGGTGGCCAGGGCTGCTGTCCGTGTGCTGGAGGATGCCGGATTCCGGATTGCCGTACCGTCCCAGGCCGTGTGCTGCGGCCTGACATGGATTTCCACGGGGCAGCTCGCCACCGCGACGAAGGTCCTGGGCCGCACTGTCCTTCGCCCGTGGCTCGAGGCCGGTACCCCCGTCGTGGGGCCAGAACGGTCATGCACCGCCTTCTTCCGCGCGGACGCGCCGGAACTGTTCCCTGAGGACCAGCACGTCAAGCGGCTGGCCGCTCAGTTCCGGACGCTATCCGAGTTGCTGGTCAACGAAGCTCCCCACTGGCAGGCTCCCGCGCTGGGCCGGGTCGCAACGGTGCAGACCCACTGCCACCAGCCTGCCGTCCTGAAGTACGACGCAGACCGCGAGTTGATGCGCCGCTGCGGCATCGATGCCGATGTTCTCGATGCCGGATGCTGCGGACTCGCGGGCAACTTCGGATTCGAACGCGGGCACCACGCCTTGTCCATGGACATCGCCGAGCAAGGTGTGCTGCCCGCAGTACGGAACACGGCGCCGGATGCCCTCGTGATCGCGGACGGCTTCAGCTGCCGGACTCAGATCGAAGCGGGCCGAACCGGCCGCCGGGCGATCCACCTGGCCGAGGCGCTCTCCCTCCGTTTGGACGGCCCGCTGCCCCGAGACCATCCGGAAAGGCTTACGGACCGGCTTCGGGCATCAGCCCGTGACGGACGTCTCGTGTCGGCCGGTGTCGCGGCCAGACTCGGGCTCGGCCCCCGCCAGATGAGCAGCAGCCCGGCCTGTGCTCCCTGTGCTCCATCCCGAGAAAGGACCACCGCTCATGTCCATGAAGGTCTCCGACTACATCCTGCAGCGGCTGCGCGAATGGGACGTAGAGCATGTGTTTGCCTATGCTGGCGACGGTATCAACGGCCTGCTTGCCGCCTGGGGCCGCGCCGGCAACCGGCCGAAGTTCATCCAGGCACGCCACGAAGAGATGTCGGCGTTCCAGGCTGTCGGATACGCCAAGTTCTCCGGCAAGGTCGGTGTGTGTGCCGCCACATCGGGCCCTGGAGCCATTCACCTGCTGAACGGCCTGTACGACGCAAAACTCGACCATGTGCCCGTCGTCGCCATCGTTGGACAGACCAACCGCAGCGCCATGGGCGGCTCCTACCAGCAGGAAGTCGACCTGCTCAGCCTGTACAAGGACGTGGCATCCGACTTCTGCGAAATGGTGACCGTACCGGAGCAGCTGCCGAACGTGATCGACCGCGCAATGCGCACCGCCTACGCCCGGCGCACCGTCACGGCCGTCGTCATCCCCGCCGACGTGCAAGAGCTGGATTACTCACCCCCGACCCACGCCTTCAAAATGGTCCCCTCCAGCATGGGTGTCGGACGCTACGCACCCGTGCCCGTCGACGAGGACATCGAGCGGGCAGCGCAGGTGCTCAACGACGGGGAAAGGGTCGCGATCCTCATCGGCCAAGGCACCCGCGGAGCACGGGCCGAAGTCGAACTGCTGGCTGACACCCTGGGCGCCGGCGTGGCGAAGGCTCTACTCGGAAAGGACGTCCTGCCCGATGACCTGCCCTATGTCACGGGCGCCATCGGGCTGCTGGGCACGCGCCCCTCGTATGAACTGATGCAGGGCTGCGACACCCTGCTGATGATCGGCTCCAGCTTTCCCTACACACAGTTCATGCCGGAGCTCGATCAGGCGCGAGCTGTGCAGATCGACATCGATCCGCACATGATCGGGCTTCGTTACCCGTTTGAGGTGAACCTCGTCGGCGACGCACGCGAAACCTTGAAGAGGCTGCTGCCGCGCCTGCAGCGCAAGCAGAACCGGGCGTGGCGGGACGAGGTCGAGCTGAACGTCGCCCGCTGGTGGGACGTCATGCAACGGCGTGCTGCGGTGGACGCCGACCCCATCAACCCCGAGTACGTGGTCCACACGCTCGACAAACTGCTGCCGGACAACGCAATCATCACCGCCGACTCGGGGTCGGCCGCCAACTGGTACGCCCGGCACGTGCGGCTGCGGGGACACATGCGTGGCTCCCTGTCCGGCACTCTCGCGACTATGGGTCCGGGCGTTCCTTACGCCATCGGAGCGAAGTTCACTCATCCCGACCGTCCTGCCATCGCCCTGGTCGGGGACGGGGCGATGCAGATGAACGGCATGATGGAGATGGTCACCGCGGCGAAGTACTTTCACGAGTGGGAAGATCCCCGCCTGATCGTGGCCGTACTCAACAACGGCGACCTCAATCAGGTCACCTGGGAAATGCGGGCCATGTCCGGTGCCCCGCAGTTCGAGGAGTCGCAGCACATCCCTGACCTGCCCTACGCAGAGATCGCCGAACGCCTCGGACTTCACGGAGTGCGGGTGGAAAAGCCCGACCAGGTCCAGGACGCCTGGGAACAGGCCCTCGCCGCCAGCCGCCCGTTCGTGATCGACTTCCGCACCGACCCTGCTGTCCCGCCGATTCCACCCCATGCCTCGCTCGACCAGATCGAAGCGGCAGCAACCGCGATCCTCAAGGGCGACAGCGACCGCGCCGCCGTGATCAAGCAGGGATTCAAGGCCAAGATGCAGGAAATGCTCCCCGGTCGCCGCCACCGCCACGACCGGCCAGGTACCGAGGCCGACCACTGATGAGCGCCATCGATCCACCTGGTTCGGCAGAGCAGCCAGTCGATCGCGTCGAGCCAGCGGTATTCACCGTCCCCCACCGACCAGCCGGAAGGTGACGGCACACTCGCCTGGAATCGACGACAGCCTGGACCACTTCCACCGACTCCTGGACCTGCACCGGGTCGTCGTCACCCCGTTGCCCGGATCACCAGCCCGCACCTTGTCGCAGCCAACGCGTGAAGTGACCAGAGCCCGCTCCTCGGAGGCCGTTTGCCAGGGCCACTGTCAGTCAGCGAGTCTCGAGTCGTCTTCCGGGCGGGCCCCGGGCAGGTGAAAACGGGCGGCAATGAGCGCCGCATCCACGTCGTTGGTGCCAGTGGACACGCACAGGGTGTAGGCGATGTCGTCCATCCGCTGCCGCACCTCGAGGCTGCCGACTTCGGCGTGCAGCACCCTCAGCGTCTCGTACTGCTCGATCAGATTCTTCAGGACCGCAGGGTGCGCCAACAGCATGACCGGTCTCCTTTCACACCACGAACGCCCTCCTGCATCCGATACTGCACCTGCTCTCCGAACCCTGCATTTCCATGCCCCGCCCTGCGGATCGTGCGGTCATTGGAAAGCCCCCGGCGGCGGGCCGGGAGCCAATGCCCTTCAGAGTTCATTTGAATGATCTCGGCGGAAGCGCTGCCGTGCACGAGTCATGGGCATGTGCGCCCAATAGCCGGTTCAGAAGAGGAGGATCAGCGCATAGGCGAGAAAGAAAGCCGCGACAAGGCCCACGACGGCGAGGATCACGATGAGTGGGCCCTTGGCCCAGCCGCGCGGTGGCTCGTCGCGGGGGCCTGCCCCGGAGGCCGTGCTTGCTTCCGCTGGCGGGGTCTCGCCGGGGGGAACGGAGCCTCCCGGGTCGAGACCAGGGGTGGTGCGTGGGTCGGGATCGGGTGTATGTGCGCTCATGAGCGGCGAGTACCCGTCACCAACCGCCCAAACCGAACATCCGATAAAATATGCGACTTTTCGGCGTCACCTCAGGCTGGAAGTTCGGCCGCGTGCTGGTCATCGTGGACCAGCCGCCTCGATCGGAGCCCTGCCGCTCGCGGTGGCCCGTGACGCCGGCTGCGAGGTGGCCTACCTGCCCGGACTGGCGATGCGCCGGATCGCCGACCTCTACCCCGGCGAAGCCAAGACCGACACCCGCGACGCCCACGTGATCGCAGACGCCGCCCGCACCATGCCCACACCCTGCGCGCCCTCGAACTCGCCGACGAAACCGCGGCTCAGCTGACCGTACTGACCGGCTTCGACCAGGACCTCGCAGCCGAGGCCACCCGCACCAGCAACCGGCTGGGCGGCCTGCTCACCCAGTTCCACCCCAGCCTCGAACGCGTCCTCGGCCCACGCCCGGACCACCCGGCCGTCACTCACCTCCTCGAGCGCTTCGGCTCGTCGGCTGCCCTGCGCAACGCCGGACGCCGACGGCTCATGAGCTTGATACGCCCCAAGGCCCCGCGCATGGCCGAGCTTCTGGTCGGCGACATCTTCGACGCCCTCGTCGAACAGACCGTCGCCGTCCCGGGCACCAGCACCCTGGGCGTGGTTGAGCCCTGGCTGGCCCGCTCGCTCGCGGCCCCGCCCACGAACAACGACGCGCTCTGGAGGAGTCGCACCCTCTTTCCCAGGTCCTGACGTCGATGCCCGGAGTCGGTGTCAGGACCGCCGCCACCCTGTTGGTCACCATCGGCGACGACAGCAGCTTTCCCACCGCCGCCCACCTGGCCTCCTATGCCGGCCTGGCCCCCGCCACGAAATCTTCCGGATCGTCCATCCACAGCGAACCCGCCCCCAGAACAGGCAACCGGCTCCTGAAACGGGCCATGTTCCTCTCCGCGTTCGCCGCCCTGCACGACCCGGCCTCCCGCAGCTACTACGACCGCCAACGAGCCGCGGCAAGACCCACGCCCAAGCCCTCCTCCGGCTCGCCCGCCACCGCGTCAGCGTCCTGTTCGCCATGCTCCGAGACGGAACCTTCTACGAATCACGCACCCCGGAAGCAACCCCTCGTTGTCGGCGACTGTGTGACTAGGGAACACCCGGGGTGGTTCCTTCGGTGTGGTCGCTCGGCAGCCCCATCATGTTGAAAGCGGGCAGGTTGTTCTTCTTCACGTTTGGTGAAGTCCCGCTGGAACAGGTCGGCCCGGTACTGGTCAGGGGTGCTCATGTCGAAGTTCGGGAAGTCCGGCCGCGTCACCTTCTGCAGCGACGGGATATCCGACTGCGGCTGGTAGTCCCGACCGGGACATGGAATTCGACGGAGTCCATGGCCTCCATGATCCGCGAGTCCTTCAGCCATCGGGCAGTTCTTGGGCCAGTGGTCGAGGGTTTCGCCGTCGTGCTGCTCCTCCGCGTGGTGCCCACCTTGCCGACGCCAAGCGGCTTCTCCGGTGGCGCGTAACCCTCATCCAGCACGTCGTCGTAGTTGCGCTCGTCCACCGCATCCTCGAGGTCCAGTGGCGCCGCGTCCTCTTCTTGCTCCTCGTACTGACGGTGGGCTGGCATACGTCGTCCGCCGTGCTGTCGTCGCTCGTGGTCGTCTCCGTGCTCCGGGAGTCGGTTTCCCCTGCCGGTCACCCGGCCGCGTTGTCGATGCGCAGCCGCACCTGCTCCTCAAGACGCTGAAGGCTGGTGTCGAGGGCCTCACGGACGGCCTGCTCGCCTGGGTCGTGTGAGGCGTCGAAGAATGACAGGTGCACTGTCACCTCGCTGGCTCCGCCGCCCATGCCGACGACCTGAAGCCAGCCCGTGTAGTCGCCTAGGTGTATTGACCTGGAGCGTTGTTCACGCGGCTGATGGGTGGCTGGCCTTCGAGTGCGGTGTGGCAGCGGTGGTGGTTGTAGGTGTGCAGGA
>NZ_JBEZKA010000054.1:0-26457 GCF_040651435.1 Streptomyces sp. NPDC048479 | reverse complement strand
GCCCTCGAAGGAGGCGCCAACGTGGCATGATCACCCCAGCCGAGTTCTGTATGTGAGGTCGTACGCAGCTCTGGATCTGAGGTCGTACGCGGACACGGAGCGCAACACGCCCTCCTTGACGAAGCCCGCCTTCTCCAACGCGCGCTGCTCGGCGAGGTTGGCGCAGTCGGTCCATGCCTGGATCCGGTCGGCCCTGGTGTGGTCGAAGAGGTACTCCGCCAGCAGCTGCTGGGCCCGGGTGCCGATGCCCCGGCTGCGGGCGGAGGGCACCAGGCCGATCGCCAGGCTCCAGTTGGCCAGGTCGGCGGGCCCCCAGCTGCCGGGGAACCACTTGACCCGGCCGACCGTCACGTCACCCTCGGCGACCGAGAGCAGCCCGCCGTCGGGACCGAGCAGGCCGTTCTCCGCGAAGCGGCGGCGCAGGTCGGCCGTCGACTGGAAGCCGAACCAACGTTCCGACGAGGTGCCGGTTGCGTGCGCCCGGAAAGATCGTCCGGACAGGCCCTTAGCCGCGAAATTGAACTGGTAGCGGCCCATGAAGTTGATGTGCCTGTCCTTCAGCGGAGACAGGCGGGCCACGTCCTCGTTTTAGAGGTCGTGGCCCTCGGCGCGGAGCTGGGCGACGGCAGCGTCGAGATAACGGGTGTTCCAGAGCACCACGGCAGTGAGGACGAGCCCCAGGCTGGCCAACTGATCTTCCTCCCCGTCGCCGTGTGCCTGCCGGATCTGGTCCCGGCCGCTGTGGCAGATGGCGCGAGCAAGGCGGTGGCGGGATTCCTGGACGGTGAGCTGCCGGTTCATCAGGCGGCGGTAGCTGTCATCCATCGGGTCGACCAGGGCGAGCAGATGCATGGTCTTGTCGATGCGCCCGTACTCGGCGAACGCGGCACCGAGCGGGGTGGGGTGTCCCTCGCGGCCGAACATTCGCAGCAGGTCGTAGGCGCGGACCTGGTTGGTGATCAGCGACCCGGCCACGCCAGCATGTCCGGCCAGTGCGTGGTGATCCGCTTCAGGTTCACACGGTTGCGGGCGATGGCTTCCAGCGACCCGTAGTCTCCGGCCGGCTCCTGGCCGTTCGGCACCGCCACGTCCGCGCGCCAGAACCGCTGGTCCGCGAGGTCGCGGAAGCGCGGGGCGAAGCGGAAGCCGAGCATCCTGTACAGGCCGATGGCCATGTCGGAGTACGAGGCGTTGTCGGTCGCCACCATCTCCGGCCGGACTCCGCCGTCGAGGTTCAGCAGCGTGTCCAGGGTGAACAGGCTGTCGCGCGGGGTGCCGCGCACGACCATTGCTCCGATCCCGGCCTCCTGGTCATTGACGGCGTTGAGCCAGGTCAGGCCCCTCTTGTACCCGTAGTACTTAGGCGAGGGGCCGGTGTTGACGCTTTTGACCGGGACGACCGCTTCGCTGACCGTCACCCCGACGGCAGCCGGATCAATCGTGCCCTTCGGATGACCCAGGGGCGTCAGAATGGTGCGATGGACCATCACTTCGTTGGCATCCCAGAGTTGACCGGCGTTCCCGGTGTTGCAGTCGTCATCGACGTCATGCGCGCCTTCACCGTGGCTGCCTGGGCCTTCTCGCGTGGCGTCGAGAGGATCGTCCTGGCCTCCACGGAGAGTGAGGCACTTGCCTTGAAGGAGAGCCGCTCGGGTTGGCTGGCTTTGAAGGACGGAGCTCCAGCAGCGGGCTTCGACGCGGTGAACTCACCTGGCTTGCTCAGGTCATGCGATTTCGCTGGCCGCACGTTGGTGCAGAAGACGACGGCAGGAACCGTGGGCGCGCTGGCCGTCGCGAACGCACCGCTGGTCTTGTGCGCGAGCTTCGTGGTGGCCGGCCCGACCGCGCGGTTCCTGCAGACCAAGGATTCCGGTCCGGTGACGTTCGTTGTCACCGGCGAGGGAGGCCAGGCCGACGAGGACCTGGCCTGCGCTGAATACATTGGCCAATGTATGGCCGGAGGCAATGTCGAGGCGGCCCCGTATCTCCACCGGGCGAGGACTTCTCGTGCCGCGGCCGACCTTGCCGGTGGGCTGCGGAGCGGATACCACCCAGACGATGTCGATCTCTGCTTGGAAATCGACAGGTTCTCCTTTGCGATGATGGCTCGCCAGGAAGAGTCTCTAACGGTGCTCCGTCCCGTTGCCGTGCCTGACTTCCCGTCCAGTATCCGCTGGCCTGCTGGAATTTGGACTTTCAGGCGGCAGAACTCACCCGATCAGGGCGGGCTCTGCCGCCCGCGCCCGCGCCAGTTGCTAGGAGCCGATGCCGGTGTCGATGATGCTGCCCTGGCAACAGACTCAGCACCTCCCAAACCATCAACATCACCCGCCCGTGGATCGGGGTGACTCCTGAATCCATCGCCGCACTCGCAGACAGTTCATTCACAGCTTCTGAGGCGGGTTCGTGCAGTGACCTCAGCTGTTGTCCGCGACCTTCTTGGACCAGTCATGGCGGGGGCTCTTTCGGGTGAGCCGCCGCGTCATGAGGGTGATGAATGTCCATTTCAGATGGGCTTCGCTGTGCTGGCGCAGCCGCTCGTAGTCCCGGCAGTTGCGGCGGGCGTTCGTGATCCAGCCGATCGACCGTTCGACTTTCCAGCGACGGGGCGAACGACGAAGCCCTGGGTGCCCCGCGGTCGCAGGACGGGCCGCAGGGAGGTCCGCAGACGGTCCACGGTCCAGGCGGGCAGCAGGTCGCGGGCGTAGGCGGAGTCCGCCCAGATCTGGGTGATCTGCGGGTGGGTGAGCCGTAGGCGTCAGAGCAGGTCCTTGGCCATAATCTCGTCCCGGGTGTCGCCGGGCGTCACCGTGATCATCACGGGCAGGCCCAGCGTGTCGACCACGATGTGTCTCTTGCGGCCGTTGATCGCGTGATGCCGTTCCAGATGCGACGCGCAGGGCAGCTGTGCGGCCGTCGTGACTGCCCGATAGTCCCGGGTCACGGACTTCTGCCCTCGTTAGGACTTGACCGTACGCACCGGCGACAGCCGCTCGACCCTCAACGTCCAGCAGGCCGCCAACGGCTCGCGACCGCGTACGCAGTCCTCATCGACGTACCCCACCTCGAACGCGGCCTGCCCCAGCCTCCCGACATCCACTGCCCAGCCCCCGGATCGATCCCATAGAACCAATCCCAGCAAAGCCACCAGTAGGTAGCGGCCGCCAGCAATACGGACTCAAACCGCCCGAGAGACGGAAGACCACCTGAGAAAAGCGATGATCAACGACAACACGAGCTGAGACAGGCCATCTTGGCTGCCTTCGTGTGGTGTCCGTGCCTGGGACTGCAAGCAGCGACCCGCGTTGCCCCATAGAGCCCGGCTGTCAGTGCTGGGTGGAAGACTGCCCGGCATGATCGAACCGAATCCGAAAGCGGACCTTCTCCGTTACCTGCAAGACGGGCGTGACGCACTGTTATGGAAGCTCGATGGACTCTCGGAATACGACATCCGCCGCCCGCTGACCCCCACGGGCACGAACCTGCTGGGGCTGGTCAAACACATCGCCAGCGTGGAGCTGGGGTACTTCGGCGACACGTTCGGGCAGCCGTTCTTCGACGAGGAGCCGCCGCCCTGGTGGTATACGGAGGACGCAGAACTCAACTCGGACATGTGGGCCACAGCAGACGAGTCGCGCGAAGACATCATTGAGCTGTATCACCAGGCGTGGGAGCACTCCAACAGTACGATCGCGACGCTGACGCTTGACGCGATCGGTCACGTCCCGTGGTGGCCGGAGGAACGGCGAGAGGTAACACTGCACCACATCCTGGTGCGCGTGATCTCCGATACCCAGCGGCACGCTGGCCACGCCGACATCGTGCGAGAGCTCATCGACGGATCCGTCGGGTACCTGGAGGGCAACGACAACATACCGCCAGGAGATCAGGCGTGGTGGGAGAACCACCGGCGCCGACTGGAGCGCGTGGCGCGGGAAGTCGGTAATAGCTGATCTCGCCCTGCTGCCGCCGACCCCACCGGCTCCGGGGTCGGCCATGCAGCGCCATTCAGATGGCTTCCTCCTGCTCAGCCTGTGCTTTGGCGTGAGCAAGGCGGCACGACGCTCATGTACCTCGGCGCGATAGCGGCAATCTCACTTGAGACCAGCCACGAATCCAACAAGGTCACGTGAGAAAGGGAGAACTTGCGAGAGACGGGACACCTATCAACTCCCCTGCAACACAAGGGGTATTGATGGTGAATGTGAGGCGTTCGCCTACAGCGTTTCCGTAACGCCGTTCCGCGACGTCTGCCGCTGACGGCAGGCTCGCACTCGGCACCGGTCCGAGCAGTACACCGCCGACCGGGACCGCTCCACACCCACCGTCCACGACCGGCCGCACACCGGGCACTGGCCCCGCTCACCCCACTGCATCGCGATCACCCTCTGCCGAACCCGCCGCAGCCTCCACCACCGCGGTGACCTGCACCGACCTGAGCAGAACGGCCACAGCACACGAAGGCGCGGCCCCGAGACCTTAGGCACGGCTGCAGTACGGTGGCACACATGTCCTGGCCATGCATGCCCACGCAGGGGTCTGGCGCACCGGAAGGCAAGTCGCCTCGGCGAGCCGCTGCCCACGAGACGAGGTGACTACGGACTTGGCCATCGGAGCAGGATCGGATCCGGAGACTCATGCCGGGTCGGACACCGCGGCAGGCGGGCGCACTGCCCCACTTTCATCTTTACCAGCGCGCCGGTGGCTGCGCCGCGTGGTCGCGGTCGTCGTCACGGTCTGTGCCTTGGTGAGCGCGGTGCGGCTGGCCGGACCTGCTGCCACGGGACCGACGGGGGAGCCACCGGGGGTTGTGCGACAGCTGTCCTTCCTCCGGGCGCAGTTGAACGGCAAGGCCGGTGACGAGGCACAACAGCAGTTCCCGGAGGGGTACTTCTTCATTCACGCGCTGTACGGCCTGAGCTGGGTCGAAATCGGGCTGCGCGATCCGGCTGACAAGCGGGCGGCCGCCCTGCGGGAAGCACGTTGGGCGCTGCGTCAGTTGGACTCGCCGGCCGGCCGCGCTCCGTTCAGCGCGGACCTCGTCCCACGCCATGGTGTCTTCTACCGTGGCTGGAGCAACTGGCTGCGCGGCGGGATACTGAGCCTTCAGACGGCTGGGCAACGCCAGCCCAGCGAACTGCGCCGATTCGCCGACGATTCCGCCGCCCTCGGTGCCGCTTTCGAGGGATCGGCGTCGCCTTTCCTGCACGCCTACCCCGGGCAGGCGTGGCCGGTGGACTCCACCGTTGCGATGGCGTCCCTGCGGCTGCACGACACGTTGCTGCCGCCCCGGTTCGGTAAGACAGTCCAGCGCTGGGTGCATGGAGTACGGCAGCGTCTCGACCCGCGCACCGGACTGCTCCCGCACCGTGTCGACGCCGCCACCGGTGAACCGGTGGAGGTGGCCAGAGGCAGCTCGCAGAGCCTGATCCAGCGGTTCCTTCCCGACGTGGATCCCGTCTTCGCCGACGACCAGTACCGACGCTTCCGCGACCAGTACGTGACCTGGCCGCTCGGCCTCGGACCGGCCGTGCGGGAGTACCCCGACGGCATGGACGGCCCAGCCGACGTCGACTCCGGCCCCCTCCCGCTCGGCGTAAGCCTGTCGGCGAGCGTGGTCACCATCGGCGCGGCCCAGATCCACCACGACGCCCCGCTCGCTGCGGCGCTGGCTCAATTCTCTGAGTTCGTCGGCCTGCCGGTCGACACTCCGTGGACCAAACGCTATGCCTTCGGCCTGCTTCCCATCGGCGATGCGTTCTTGGCGTGGTCCAAGGCGGCACGTCCCTCGGTGGCGCGCGCAGCTTCGCCCCCGCCGTCAACCGTCTCGCCATGGTGGCCGACGCCGCTGCTGTCGATTCTGGTCGTCGTCGGCGCGGCGCCGTGGCTGCCCGCACTGCTGCGGCGCCGCCAACGCCGCCGCACCGGAATCCGGGGCCTCTAGTACTCAGCCGTAGATCGTGATCTCTGGTCAGGGCGGCGTGAAGACAGTACGACCACCGGTAGGTCCCTCCCCGGGGGAGTGATCTCAAGGCGACGCAGCCGACGACATCAGCTCTTCCAGCTTGTTGAGAGCCTGAGTCCAGCCTTCCTCGTGGAGAGCTTGTCGTCGCTCAGTTGCGAAGTCACCCTGGGTGAAGACCAGCTCCGCCGACGTATCGTCGATATCGCGAAGCGACAGCGTCACGACCGTCTCCCGATCCTCGGGATCGGGATCCTCCCATCGGAAGGTGTAGGTCAGGCGTTCCGGAGGGTCGACCTCAAGGAATTCCCCTACCAGGTAGAACAGATCGCCTTCCGGAGGCTGCATCGCGATCCGATAACCGCCTCCTGGCCGAAGGTCGCTTCCCACGCTCGGGGTGGTGAACCCGTCAGGACCCCACCACTTGGCCAGTTCCTCTGGTTGGGTCAAGGCTCGGAATACGACTGAGCATGGCGCGGTGAGAATACGCTGCATTTGCAGCCTCAGTCCGCCCTCGTGCGTCATCACGAACCCTTCCACCCAAAGGCGTCGAGATCGACCACTACACCCATCCTAATGCGCTAGCCGTAGTCCGCGATGTCGCTGGTCAGGGGCAGTGCGAGGGCAGGTACGGCCACCGGTGATCATCGTGTGTTGTGTGGACAATCGAAGATCAAGCGGTGGCCGCAGGCCATAGCGTAGACCCCGCTCGCTGGCGGGGCATGTTCGAAGCCCTGATGGGTCGGATCGCGGGCCGATTCGTGCGGGTCGAACCGCGACGCCACGCACGATCCCTCGTCCTGGGACTGCTGTCCGACCTGCCAAAGAAGAATTGCTGGACGATCGCTGAGCATGCCGGACATGCCAGCCCGGACGGCCTGCAGCACCTGCTGGCCCGGGCCGAGTGGGACGCGGACGCGGTCCGCGACGACTTGCGCGGATACGTCGTGGAGCATCTCGGTGATCAGGATGCGGTACTGGTCGTCGACGAGACCGGCGACCTGAAGAAAGGCACCCACACCGTGGGCGTGCAGCGGCAGTACACCGGTACCGCGGGCCGCATCGAAAACTCCCAGGTCGCCGTCTACCTCGTCTACTCAACTCCAGCCGGACACGCCGCGATCGACCGGGAGTTGTACATCCCCCGCTCGTGGACCGATGAACCGGACCGCTGCCAGGCAGCCGGGATCCCCGACGAGATCGGCTTCGCCACCAAGCCGGCTCTGGCCACTACGCTGATCACTCGCACCCTGGACGCTGGCATCCGCGCCGCCTGGGTCACCGGTGACGAGGTCTACGGCGCCAACCCGCACCTGCGCGCCGCGCTGGAAGCCCGGCAGACCGGCTACGTCCTCGACCGTCGCCTGCGACCACCAGATCCCCACCCGCGCAGGGAAACTCCGGGCCGACACCCTGGCCAAGAAGCTGCCCAACCGGGCCTGGCAGCAACGCTCCGCAGGCACCGGGGTCAAGGCCCCATTGCAGCTCCTCCCGGATTTTCGATGAGCTGGACCTGCCCCGCCGCCGAACGCAGTTCATGCCCACCCGCTGTGGGGGGCTTGCACTCAACTGCCCTGCGGGCCCCGCCCCCGCGCTGCTGCGCCACCCCGCCCCACCTGAAGAACCAGCAGGCGGGCGGCTGTCCCGTATCGCAGCCCGGCCCCGTTCGGCCGGGCCCCGACGGCCACCGGCAATCCGGTCGGCCTCGGCAAGCCAGGAGACCCGGCGCGACACGACGTCGATCGAGCAGACCCGCCCGTCGTGCAGATCCCCGTACACCCCCGTCCCGTCCCGGGACCAGACCGGCCGGTCGAGGAAGAAACCCTCGCCTTCTTCCGCGCCTTCCTCCTCGTCGTCCTCGTCCTGTTCGTCATCCTCGTCGTACTTTCCTTCGTCCGGCACTGGCAGCGGCCCGATGACACGTGATGGCTTGTCAACCTGCTTGGTGTACTCGTCGATCAGTCTGCCGAGGAGATGACTGGTGGTGGCACCAGATCAGTCGGCTACGCCGCTGATCGCCCGGACGTTGTCGATCGATACCCGCACCAGGAGGATTCCGGGGGCGCTGTTGCGGACGCCGTACTCGGCTGCGCGTTCCTTGCCCACGTAGCGGGCAGCGATCCGGCTCGCCCAGTCGAGCACCTCCGGCTGGTCCTCGCTCACCTGCGCATGGCCGTCGATGACGACGAAGGAGAACGGCGGCTGATCGTCGTCCACGCAGAGGGCGAGCCGCCCGTCTCGGATCAGCGTCCGGCCCTTGACGGAATTCCTGCTGGTGTTGAAGACGAGGTCTTCACCGTCCAGCAGGAACCATACGGGTGCCACGTGTGGCCGTCCGTCGGCGCGGGTGGTGGCGATCTTCGCGGTCCTGGTGCCTGCGCTCACGAAAGCGCGCCATTCGGCATCCGTCATGGGTGTGGCCATAGGTCCTGGGTTCCTCGTGGGCGGGTCGGTCAGAACAGTCCGTTGTCGTGGGGCAGTTCGGCGGGAATCGCGGGGATGGCGTCCCAATGCTCGACGATCTTCCCGTCGGCGAGGCGGAACAGGTCGTAGTAGGCGACTGGAACGCCGAATTCTCCTTCGGCCTGCACCAGGGCGAAGTCACCCTCCGCGATGACCTTGTGGATCTTCGTGTAGACCACATTCTTCCCCTGCGCAGCCCACGTGGCGGCAGCCACGCCGAACCCCTCGAGACCGTCACCCGCCTCCGGGTTGTGCTGGAGGTAGGTCTCGGTGGACGTGTAGTCGGCCACCACCGAGTAGTCGGCGCCCTTGAGCACCTTCTCGGCGTACTCGGTGACCAGCTTGCGGTTTGCCTCGGTCCTCTCCATGTCGCCGGCCTGGGCCGGGCCGTCGGTCTGGGAGCGGCCGCTGACGGTGTTCTCGACCACGGGCACCAGAGCGTCCCAGTGCTCGGCGAGCCGGCCGTTCTCCACTCGGTAGATGTCGAAGGCGACCAGTGGCACGGGGCCGAACCCGTAGTAGATCCCGTGCAGGGCGACCAGGTCTCCGTCGGCGATGACCCGGGCGCCGTCGTAGCGGAAGTCCGCGGACAGCGAGGAGACCAGTTCGCGCAGAGCCTCGGGGCCGTCGGCGACGAGCGCGCTGTGCTGCGTGTACGAAGGCGAGACCCAGCGGTCGACCGCTGAGGGGTCCTTGTCGCCGAAAAGCTCTCTGACGGCCTTGAGGACCAGATCCTTGTTGTTCATTTCGCGCTGTCCCATGTGCCGGGGGGTGGCGGACCTGGTGTCCACCACCTGCGCCTCAAGGATTACCGGAGCTGATCAGGCACAGGAGGTAGAAATCCGAAGCACTAGGGTCAAAAATGGACAGCCATGCGGTGAGTCGACTTTCTCCCACGTCATGATGCTCAAAAACCGACAGGAAGCTTGCGAATGATCTCCGAGCTTGCTTTCGCTCCGCCCGTCGGCACTCCGGCCGGGGTCGAAGTCCTCTCGCTGGCGGACCTGCGCGCTCGTGTCGGACCCGGGCGGCTGGCGGAGCCGAACCGGCATGACTTCCACGTCCTGCTCACCCTCACCGAAGGCTCCCTGTGGCAGACCGTGGACTTCGCCGAGTACACCCTGCACCCCGGGTCCTGGCTGTGGATTCGGCCCGGTCAGGTGCATCAGTGGGGCGACGTCACCCGGGCCGCCGGCACGCTGATCCTGTTCGAACGGGACTTCCCCGACCCCGCCACCGCGGCCGCCGCCGGCCTGGACGACCCGTATGCCCCGGTCGTACGGACGCCGGCCGGCGATGACATTGATGCGCTGCACGACGCCGCGCACCACCTGGAGCGCGAGTTCCACGCGGCGATGCGGATGCCGGTCGACATCCACGTCATGGTGCTCCGCCATTTGCTGGACGTCCTCGTCCTGCGCCTCGCACACCTGACCTGGCCCGTCGACGTCCCCGCGCCCGCGCCGGGCTCGGCGTATCTGCGATTCCGTGACGCGGTCGAGAGGGACTTCGCCCGCACCCGCCGCCTGGCCGACTACGCACGCGCCCTCGGCTACTCCGCGCGCACCCTGTCGCGGGCCACGCTCACCGCCGCCGGCGTCGGGGCGAAGGAGTTCATCGACCGAAGAGTCGTGCTGGAGGCCAGTCGCCTGCTGGCGCACAGCGACTTGTCCGCAGCCCGGATCGCCGCTCAGCTCGGCTTCTCCAGCGCGACCAACTTCAGCAAGTTCTTCCAACAGCGCACCGGTCAGACCCCGATCGCCTTCCGCCATTCCGCGCGCGGGACGGGGGAATGATCCGCACCATGCGACGTCGTCCAGTCCCATGCATCCTCCTCGCAACGTCGCAGGGAGTGGGGTGAGTCACCCCTCGATGCGCCTCGGTCACCATGTCCGGCCACATCCGGGCCGGCCCGCCGTCGTCCTGGGCAACCGAACCGAGACTGGAGGTACGTCATGCCACGGCCGGCAACAAGTAGCGGCCGAAGAGTTCAGCAGACTGGTCGAGGTCGTTGGTCCAGCCGCCCCATCGGGGCATGATCAGGGTGAATCCTGCGCCGGCGGCCGCACTCTTCAGGGCCGGGCCGCTCAGTCGGCAGACAGACCTCGGCCCCGTCCCGCCCGCCATTGCTGAAAGCGGTAATGCGCTCGCTCACGTCGCCGTGGCCCGAGGAGTCCGTCCATGGGGTCTCGTCGGCCGGCGCGGTCAGCGCGGCGGCCAGTTCATCGGTGTCGCCGGGCTCGAACTCCAGGTCCTCGGAGCCGAACAGCGAGGCTCCGGCCAGGCAGTCAGCTTGCAATTCAGGTCGGCGTGGGTTTCCCTTCCCGGCGTCACCGATCCGTGGCGCCGGGCTCCGACGGACAAGGACACCACGCCATGCCGATCATGCGCCTTACCTTCCTGAAGTCCGCCAACCGGCCCCGGCCGGGGGCAGGTATCTCGTGCGGCGAAGTTGTCAGTTCACGACCAAGGACGGCACCCGCGCAGAGGGCGTCGTGGCGTCGACCGCCCCCGCCTACGACGCCAACAACATCGGATGGCTTCACGTCAATGACGAGCACGACGGGTCTCGCGTCACGGAGTTCTCGCACTGCGTGCCCGTTGATCCGCCGATTCAGCCCGAGGACGACAGCTCGCGCCGCCCCTTCGACGAGTGAGGCGGCTAATGACCCGGGACCGGTCTTGACCCCAGCCCCGCCACCGCCGGGCGCCCCGCCCGCGCAAGAACACGGCGGAGGCGTTCGGCGGCGCCACGTACGTCTCCATCTCCACGGCTCAGACTGAGATGTTCCCCCCGAGCCTGGCGGCCAGCATCCGCGAAGGCCACTGCCCCGCCCCGGCGCGCCCAGCCGGCCCCGTCGTCGTGGGCCGGTACCGATCGGGTGTACGACCTTGTAGGCAACGAACCGGCGTGCTGCTCCCGCCCTCGTCGCCCCCTCCGTTCACGCGTACCGCTACCTGCCGCCGGCCGAGTTCGTTCGAGCGATCCTCGACCCAGCTCGGTAGCAGAGGTCAGCGGGGGCGGGCCGCGGCACAGCGCACGCATGTACTCGCCGCCGGGCGCGCCTCCAGGCGTTCCGCCGGGATCGGCTCACCGCACCCCTCGCACCGCCCGTATTCTCCTCGCTCCAGCCGTTCCAGCGCTCGATCCAGATCGGTCAGGTGGCCGCGCGCCTGTGCCAGCAACGAGGCGACATGGGCCCGCTCGAAGGCGGTGCTCGACCCCTCCGGGTCGTGCTCGTCGTCGACCGCCACCAGGGCATTCGCCTCGACGATGCCGTCGAAGTCACGGCTCAATGCCGTGATCTGCGCGTTCGTGCCGGCACGTTCGGCCGCCAGCCGCTCGCGGACGGACTCACGCCCGGGCGGGTGGAAAACGGCATCAGAGAACGAATCGCTCACCAACACCACAACATCAGCACGCGGGTTCGCATTCCGCGCAACTCGCGCGTTGGGTGCCGAAAACCCTGTCCATGGCCTGTGACGTGCGGGTTCTCACGAGTGGCCGCCGACCGCTGAAGAGGTATCCGGGCGTACGCCGATCTTCCGGGCCTGAGGCCGTCGCTCGGGTCGCCTGTCGTTGACCGTGGCTCGCCGGCGCTCCAGCAGTGGACACTGCATCCATCCACGAGCGCCGTCGTGGCGAGCGCCGCTGCCGAGATCGTCCTCGACGGCAACTGTCGGCGTGACATCACCCGCGCGCTCCTGGCGGGAGAGCCGCCCGGTGCGCAGTCACCTGACCGCGCTGGAGGCGACTCCTCTAGGAGGAGGGCCCGGCGGAGCCGGTCGCCGCTGTTTGGGCGGATCAGCAGTCGGAGCGGACGTTGGGGGCCGGGATCTTGCCGAGAGGGTAAGCCGGCCCGTTGGGCTTGGTTTTGGGCGCGGGACCTGAGACTCCCGAACACAAGGGGTGGCGACCTCGAAGACCGCCTGGCCCGCGTGGCCGAAGACCAGGCTGATGCCGAAGCCGCCGGCGACTCGGCGAAGACTGCGGGGCGTTCCTTGCTCGACCTCGCTGCTAGGTCTGCCGGGCGGTCTCGGACCGGGTGCGTTCGAATTCGGCCTGGTCCAGGATCTTCCAGGCTGCCTGGCCGATTGCGAGGACGCCGCGGGCCGGCAAGGGCACGTCACCGATCCGCGGATTGTCCTGCAGCTGGACAGGGAGTCCGAGATCGACGCCGTCGAGCGTGGCTTGTGACTCGTTCACGAAGTACATCTGCTGTGGCATGAGCGTTCCGGTGTGGCCGCTCGGCATTACGCCGCACATCTGCAGATGCCCCATCCCCAGCGCGCGGGCCAATCGCTCCCGGGCCCGGACCAAAGGTCGAGGGCGCCAGGTGGCGAGCGGCAGCGCCGCGCTGATGCTGTTGAGGAAGCCGAGGAGTCGGGTCGAGGAGGCGGTGAGGGTCCAGTCCAGAGGGGGAGAATCCATCGTGACTCGCAGGGAGGCCGGGCCCGTCCAGGTGAGCCTGATGTGGGCGTATCCCGTGCGGTCGCAGGCCGCGCTGTAGTACCTGGGGCATGCTGTGTCGAGCCGCGCACCGTCGACGTGGATCGACCAGCTGCCGCTCGGGTCGCGATGCCACAGAGTGCGGTAAGGGCCGAAGGAGTTCTCCGGAAAGACGCGCAGCGCGAGTACGTGTCCGGAGTCGAAGGGAAGCCCGAACACGCCCCAACCCTTGACGTATTCATGATGGGGCCAAGGAGCCCGACCCCGTATCGCCGGGAGGTCCGACAACTTGGAAGACAGGTCGAGCATCTCCATCACTCCCGCGGTGTTGGCCACGCCTTCAAACCCATGGTTGAAGCCTAGATCGGATAGGAACAGAACGTCATGTGGTCATGATCAGTTCGCCCGGAGGCGGCCGGCGGGCCGCCTGCTCGGTCTGGGGCCGGGCCTGATCAGGGAGCCGTACTCGTGAACTCGCGCGCGGTCTCCAGGAACTCACTCCCGCCGAAGTGGACTACAAGCTCAGCTGGTGGTCCATGACCGATGCGCTCGACGCCGTCGCCGAGGGGCGGTTCCACGGGGAAGTCCGGTTCCCGCAGCGCTCCCGTCGGTCCACCAGCCGTCAGGTGATCTGGCTGGCTGCCCACTCGGCCCACTCACGGCGCATGGCGTTGAACCGCAGGCCGTACTCCAGGGCGATCCGGCCGTAGACCGAAAGATTGTCGTCATCCCAGTCGACGGACTTCTCCAGTCGGCGCAGACTCTGGTACCCCTGATCGGACAGCTCAATGAGCTCGGTGAGGTAGCCGCGCGCCTGCTCGGGCGTCAGCACCCCGAGAAAGAACACCCGCAGGAGAATGTCGCTGCGGGTGTTCCGCTGAGGCTTGGTCTCGGTCAGCCAGTGCCGCAGCTCGGCCAGTCCCTCGTCGGTGAGGGCATACTCCTTGCGGCCTCGCGGCCCCTCGGCTGTCACCATGATCAGCCCTGTGTCCGCCAGCTTGGTCAGCTCGGTGTAGATCTGGCTCTGGGTTGCCGGCCAGGCGGTGGCCAGCGACGTCTCGAACAGTTTCAGCAGGTCATAGCCGCTGGCGGGGCGCTCGGAGAGGAGCCCGAGCAGTGCGTGTCGAAGGCTCATGTTCCACAGTCTACATTCCACTATTGACATGTCTATGTTGGACCTTCTAGTTTTGACATGTCGGAACGGAAACACTGAAGTGGAGACCTCATGTCCTACCTGCGCACCTTCCTCCCGTGGATCGTCTTCGCCGTGCTGCCCTCGGGGAACTGGCAGTGGGCGGCGCTGGCAGCCCTGGTGGTCGCGGTGGCGGTGATCGTCCAGCAGGTACGGGCGGGTGCCGGATTCGACGCGCTGATCATCGAGCTCGGCTCCGCGGTCTTCTTCGCCGTGCTGGCCGTCATCGCTTTCGCCAACCCGGACTCGGGCGTTCACGACTACTCGGCGGCGCTGTCGTCGGGCACACTGGCCGTCATCGCCGGGCTCTCGCTGGCCATCGGCAAGCCGTTCACGTCGGGCATCGCCAAGCGCACCACCCCGCGCGAGGTCTGGGGGCTCAAGCCGTTCATCCAGACCAACGTCATCATCACCGCCGTCTGGACCGCGGCCTTTGCCCTGACCGCTGTCGTGCTCGCCTTCGTGGCGCACGAAGGGAACGCCCACTCGACCCTCGCCACGCTCATCCAGGTCGCCGGGTTCGTGATCCCGATGATGTTCACCGTCCGCTACATCGCTCACGTCCAGGCCAAGGCCGGTGTCCGATGATCTCCGCGCACCGGGCCCGGCCCCACCTTGCGGGCAACTACGCCCCGGTCGGCGAAGAACTCACCGCGTACGACCTGCCGGTGACGGGGCGGATCCCGGCCGAGCTGGCCGGCTGGTACCTCCGCAACGGGCCGAACCCGGCCGACGCCGCCTCCGGACACTGGTTCTTCGGCGACGGCATGATCCACGGCGTCCGGCTGGAGGGCGGCCGGGCCACCTCGTACCGCAACCGCTGGGTGCGTACCCGCAGCCTCACCGACGGGGCCCGGACCTACGACGACCAAGGCCACCGCGACCTCACCGCGGGCCCGGCCAACACCCACGTCATCCGGCACGCGGGCCGGACCCTCGCCCTGGTCGAGACGGCCCTGCCCTACGAGCTCACCTGCGCCCTGGACACGGTCGGCGCGTACGACTTCGGCGGGAAGCTGGGCACCGCGATGACCGCACACACGAAGGCGTGCCCGGTCACCGGGGAGCTGCACTTCTTCGGCTACGGGACGCTGGAGGCCCCCTACCTCACCTACCACCGGGCGGATGCCTCGGGCGAACTGGTGATCAGCAGGTCTGTCGAGGTGCCCGGGCCGACGATGATGCACGACTTCAACCTCACCGCGGAGCACGTCGTCTTCATGGACCTGCCCGTCGTCTTCGACCCGAACCTGGCCATGGCCGGGACCCTGCCTTACCGCTGGGACGACGGCTACGGCGCCCGGCTGGGGGTGCTGCGCCGCAACGACCCGTACGGCGAGGTGCGCTGGTTCGGCATCGACCCGTGCTACGTGTTCCACCCGCTCAACGCCTACGACGCGCCGGACGGCACCATCGTGCTGCACGTCATGCGCTACCCGGAGCTGTGGCGGCGGACCGGCGACGTCATCGACCGCAGGCAGGAGGCCGTGCTCTGGAAGTGGACGATCGACCCGGCCACCGGGACGGTCCGCGAGGAGCAGTGCGACGACCGTCCCGGCGAGTTCCCTCGGGTCGATGACCGGCTGACCGGGCTCGATGCCACCTACGGGCACGTGACCTGTGGCAATGCATTGGTGCGGTACGAGCTGGGCAGCGGCGCGGCGACGGAGCACGACTTCGGGCCCCGCCGCACGCCCGGCGAGGCCGCCTTCGCCCCGGCCGGCGACGCGGCGGGCGGCCCCGGCTGGCTCATGACGTACGTCTACGACGCCGACACCGACCGCAGCGACCTGGTCATCCTGGACACGGGCGACCTCGCCGCCGACCCGGTCGCAATCATTCATCTGCCGACCCGCGTGCCGTACGGCTTCCACGGTAACTGGCTTGCGGATTGATCAACCAGCCCGGACGGACCAGGCTGCTCAGCTGGGCCCGGATATCCGACAGGCAAGGACGAGCACCGGGCCGGAGGTGGACTTGAGTCGCAGGTGGACTTCATGAGTCGTCGTCAGGATCCGCTCGACCAGGGCAAGTTCAGCTGGAAGGCCCGGGGGAGATGGCCGTCGTCCCCCAGCGGCGCGCGTCGAGGTCTGTCGCGTCCAGGCCGGCGACCGAGCTGCGGGTCGGCTGAAGCCGGGGGAAGGGCGGCCGCAGCTTGTAGTTGCCGAACAGGGCGCGCGTGCTCACCGTGCTTCTCGTGAGCCTGGTGCATCTGGTGATTTCGTAGGGGAACCAGTGCAGGACCATCGGGCCGGCTCGGTCAACGTTCCCGAATACGCCACCACCACCAACGTCCCGCTGTCCACTCACTCATCCGACCGGGATTGGGTGAGCTGCAGTCCTGGCCAGCTGACTGTTTATCGCCAAGTCCGTCGGCCAACTCACCTGCGGCTCACAGAGAGTTGGCCGTTACTCCATCAGGGCGAATTGCCAGCAACTCATCGGGGGACGGAGGCCCGTGGTGCACGAACGGGACGGCCGACGTCGGATGACCAATTGGGCCGGAAGCGTTCGACGAAGTCGGTGAAGTCTTTCCGCAGATAGCGAGGATCGGACGGCTTCAGCCGGATCTGCTGACGGCTGTCAGCCCACCAGATCTCGAAGTCGGCGACCGTGCCTTCCCCCGGCCAGTCATCACTCTGTTCCGGCAGCAAAAGGACGTCGACGAAACCTCCGACGCTCAGCCCGATGTCCACGAAGATACCGATCGCACCGGGACGGGGAACCTTCACGATCGTGCCCTCGAAGACCTGCCCGAAACGCAGGCTTCCCCGAATTTGAGCCCACTCCGCGTCTGTGACCACGAACGCATCATCGCACCATGGTCCGGACCGCGAGCAGCTGGGCTCAAGCTGAACTCATGCTCGAACCGACCTCACACGGGAGCAGGCATGCTGCATCCCTTCACGGACGGCGATCGACCTGTCCGCCTCGGAGACACCGAAACGCCGTCACTTCTCGTGGACATTCACGCGGTCCTTCGCTGCGTCCGCCTATCGGCGCACCGGCTGAGTCACACGGTGGCAGGGGTATATGCACTCGCACGTGCGCATCCACCGGTCGACGGTCAGGGAGAGAGCACATCGGCCAAGGTGCTGGTCCAGCCGACGGGTCCACGTCGCCACTGCATGATCCGCCGTATCGGCCTACCCTCGGAACATGAGCGAGATCTTCGTGATGTACGAGCTCGATCAGCCGCCTGCAGCGCGATCATTCACCGGAAGGTCCCCGGTAGCGGAGCGGCCCGTCCTGCGCGTGCACGCGGCGAACGCCGCTCCCGGGTCTTCTACCACTCCAGGGCCACGCACACTGTGCGGTCAGGACACGTTCGCCATGGAGGCGGCCTCCTGGAAGCCCTCGGAGCATCCCGGTTCATCTTGGTACACACCGAAGTACGCCCAGCTCGTCTGTGCCCAGTGCGCGACCGTAATGGAGGCCTGATAGCCCTTCAAACGCCTGCGCCTCCCTGCTGGCTGAGCACCTTGCGCGGGGCGGCCTCCTGTCGGATCAGCTGATCGGCTGACGTGTCTGAGCGCGGACCTTGAGGGTGAGCTCTGCGTACTTGCTGAGGTCGATGTTCTCTGGGCGCTGCTTGTCCAGCTCGGCGCTGGCGAACAACACAGTGGCTGCGGTGCTGCCGTCGGCCCACGCGCAGGCAGTGTTGGTGACTGGTTTGTGGCCGTGGGAGCTCATCACGGCGCAGCTCAGTGTCACGCCGGCCCCTGCCGGGGTGATGTCCCTGGGTGGGGCGAACAGCTCGTTGCCCTCGGACGGTTCCTCGAGGCCCTGCACCATCTCCCGGCGGACGTATTTCGCCCCCCGGATCTGTCCGTGCAGACCGGTGATGACGAGCGCATCGGAACCGGACACCCCGCCGGTGTAGGTGGCAATGGTTGCCGCATGACTCCGAATACGGTGGTCGTGCAGATCCTTGAGGCTCTGCTTCCCCTCCGTCTTCGACGAGTCCTTGGCCAGCGTGTACTCGCCGTCCAGCAGCGTATTCGGCACGGTCAGTTGATGTGTGGCCTTCGGCCAGTTGCCGTCCGCGACCCCGGCCGCGTTCAGCACGAGGAACAGGACGTAGCCGAGGCCGCCGAGCAGGACCAGGGCGCCGGCGACGACGCCGGTTACCAGACGCGCCCCCTTCTTGGGCTGCTGCGGCACCCAGGTGCCCGACAACTGCGGATAGGGCCCGGCCTGACCGTACGGGTGCTGAGACGGGACGTGATGCGGATACTGCTGCTGTGCGGGCTGCCCGTACGGGCCCGGACTCGGGTGTGGCTGCTGTGACGGCGTGGTCATGACCATGACGCTACGTCACACATACCGCCCGTCCGCAGGCGCGTCGCAATGGGCTCGGGGCGAGTCGGACTTCGCTTGGCAGACTTCCCGTGAGGTCCGACGGGAGGTCCTGGCGCCCGGCTCCGAGGGACGGTCGCCAGGCGCGGTCGTGGTCAATGACGAGGTAGGACCGGCTCGCCATCGGGATCCACCGGAAGCTTGGAATTGCTCGTTGGCTGACGGGACGTCGGCAGGTCTCGGGACCGCCGGATCGGGGAGAAGAACAGGATCAGTGCGGCGAGCGGGACCCCCGCTGTCGTGATCGCCATTGCGGTGCGGATGCCGAGCGCGGTTCCGAGCGCGGTTCCGAGCGCGCCGCCGAGCAGTGCTCCGAGAGGGATCGTCCCGTAGCTGAGGAATGCTGTGCTTGCGGTGAGGCGACCGAGGAGATCCGGCGGGCAGTAGCGTTGCTGGAAGCTTGCCTTGATGACATTGCCGGCCACGACGCCTGCGGAGACGCAGAAGCCGCCTGTCACAAAGAGCAGGATCCCGGCTCCGCCGACGGTCAGCGGGATGAGCAGAGCGAGCACGGGAAGTCCCAGTTCGAACAGCAGCGTTGCGCGGGCCGTGCCGATCCGGCCGGCGACCCGGCGTGCGACGAAGGCCCCGGCAACGCCTCCGGTGCTGGTAGCCGCGATGAGTGCGCCGACCGGCCCGGGGGTCAGGCCGACGCTCCGGACCAGGAAGACCACCTGGATCGACTGGTATCCCATCAGAGCCAGGTTGGAGGCGGCCCCGAAGAGCGTCAGTGTGCGGAACCAGGGGTCGTCGGCGATCAGCCGCAGCCCTTCGCGGACTTCACTGACCAATGACTTGGGGCGGTGATCGGTCCTTGTGACGCATGGCTCGCGATGCCGGATGCCTGCCAGGCAGAGGAGGGAGACGAGGAATGTCGCGGCGTTGGCGAACATCCCGTTCACGGCACCCGCCAACTGTGCGATCAGGCCGCCGGAGCCGAGCCCGGCGATCTGGGCGGCGGACGCGCTGCCCTGCAGTTTGGCGTTGCCCTCGGGCTGGTCATCGGGTTCCAGAATGCTGGGGAGGTAGGCGCTGTAGGCGGTCTGGAAGAACACCGCTGCCGTGCCCGTCAGCAGTGCGACGGCCAGCAGTAGTCCGATACTCAACCAGCCGAACCAGCCGAACCAGCCGAACCAGCCGAACCAGCCGAACCAGCCGAACCAGGCGGCGACCGGGACGCCGGCGAAGAGTAAAAGGGAGACCGCGGCGGCGGCCACCATGATCGGTCTGCGCCGCAGCCGGTCCACCCAGACACCGACCGGGAGACCGATGATCAGCCAAGGGGCCCAGGCGGCGGCGCTCAGTAGACCGACCTCGAACGTGCTGGCATGCAAGGTGGAGACGGCGACCAGCGGCATCGCCACCCCGGTGACGGACGCGCCGAACTTGCCGATGGTCTCGCCGCACCACAGCAGGCGGAAATCGCGGTGGCGACGCAGGAGGCCACCGCGTATGCCCTCGCTCATGCGGTGCCACGCTCCTTGCGGGGGAAAGGACTGGAGCTGCACAACGACAGGGAGCGCGTCCGGGGCGGGCTCGGCGTCCGGGGCAGGGGTATGGCGGGCGATGACGGCCATCAGCTCCGCGTTGAGCGCCTCCAGCTGATCCGGTGTCATCCGAAGGTCACGCCAGTCCGAGATGGTGCCGGCGCTCCGCCACCTGTCGTCCCAGTCCTCGCTGAGGTAGTTCATGACCCGGCTGAAGTAATGCCGCACCAGTTCGTGCAGATAGACCGACAGCGCGCCCCGGGTGTCGGGATCGTCGCGGAAATCGGCGGTGTTCAGCTCGTTCGTGATGCCGACCCTCCTCCACCAGCGCTCGCGCTTTGTGCCCCGTCCGGTTTCTTCCTCGATGAAGCCGTGCTCGGCGAGGTGGCGCCGGTGCCAGCTGATGGTGCCGGTGTTCTCCCCGAGGCGTTCGGCGAGCTCGGTGGGCCTGCGGGGCAAGCCAAGCAGGAGGAAGTTTGACTGGTTGATCACGGAGAGGACTGCAGATCTTGAACTGAGTAGGACTGATCTGCCCAAGACTCAACCGTGCCGCTCTCGCTGACGGTGGCAGTCTTCTGGTGATGTATGGCGGGAGTTCGCGGCGATCGATGAGGAACCGCTGCCCGGCACCGGTGGGAAAATGGTTGCGCTCACACCAGTGTGATGAGGCTAAAGCCGGTGAGGACGACAGGTTCGGGGTAGATGTCCAGCTCGACCCGGGCCCGGACCGGGGAGGCGTCCCAAGCCCAACCGTGAAGTTGGGGCTGGGCGGAGGGTTGGTTCGGTGGCTTGAACGTGGGTACGGAGCCCGGCCGTTCCCCGTACCACAGGCAAGGAGGTAGTTGTTAGCGAGCCCGGTGAGTACACCCGCCGGAAGTTCGTCCAGGACAGACGTCAAGCATCACCCGACGCCGAATCGTCAGCCGAAGCTCGACACATCGGAAGGGATGTGCCAGAGCGGGGCCGCGTACTGCTCCGGACGGCTGCTGAGCAGCAATGCTCTGAGGTCCTGGCGCTGCTTGCCGCCGAGGCCAAGGGCCTCGGTGATGCGGCGGAACGTCGTGTGGGTGACGCCCCGACTGCGGGCTTCGGCCTCGAATCGTTCGAGTTGGTGAAGCGTGGTCTTGGGGTCGAGCTTCTGCTCTGGCTGGATGCCGAGCCAACTAGCCTTGTTGCGTTCGTAGTCGATCTCGGAGTAGCCGCAGACTTCACGGCTGTGCTGCTCGGCCTCGTCGAGAGTTTCCGTGGCGAGGATGGCGCGGGCGAGTGCGTTGCGATTGAGGGCGTTGTCCAGGTCGGCTTCATGGACGGTGGGGCCCTCGTCGGTGAGGGGGACCGGTGGACCGGCGTCCCGAACTTCGCAGAGGCCTCGCACTCCTCCGGCGGTGGCCGCGAGCATTGCCGTTGCTTCGGAGGGGTGCCATTCCAGGACCGAGCTGACTGGCTCGACGTGCTCGACCGTGAGAGTCATGACCGGTGGGCCCATGCGGTTGCGTAGGTCGTCGGCGGAAAGCTCGCCGTCCAGGCCGGGGCCAGCGACCAGGAGCCGTACGGGAGCGTTGACTTGGCAGCAAGCCGCGAGCGTGAGGGCGTGGGCGAGTGGGCTGCGGAGGGTTGGTTCGTCGCCCCGCGCGAGGATGTCGCCCCCGACGTCCAGGAGGTCGATCGACTCAGGTTCCAGGTACTGGATGAGCTCTTCGAGCTGGCGGGTGATGCCCTCGGCGCCGTGATGCGGGTCGATCAGGGCGAAGGTGTGCGGCAGCTCGGCGGCAAGCCGGGGGAGTGTCGATCCGGCGGGCGCGACGGGTGTCGCGTCGGCGGGCACGGCTTGGACGCTTCTGGTGAGAGGGCGCAGGCCGGTGAAGTTGGCCGGCCCTCGTGGACCGGGCACGGGGTCGATCAAGAGGCGGTCCCACGCATAGGTGAGGATCACCGCCGGGCTCTTTCCGCTGTAGAGGGCGGCGTCGAGCATTGCGGCGGCGACTGCGTCGCCCCCTCCACCTGCTGCCACGATCAAGCGCGTCACCCTCATCAGCGTACTGATCACCTCGGCCGGATGGCTGGAGGCTCCCAGCTACGTTGCCGAGGCGCTGCATCTGACGGCCGACGTCCGCGGGATGCACCGGCACCGGGTTACCAAGAATGAGTCCGGGCCCGATCACTCTGTTTACCTGTTGGTTCGGTCCGGATGCGGGTGAGCGTGCGCCGAACCTCCCGGATTCGGACCGGAGCCGGGAGCGGACGCTGATGTACGTCGAGAATCAAACTGTCCGGCAGGGCAGTCATGCCGAGGACCGGATGTGTGCCCGGCCAGCCACTGGGGGAGGCAGCCGATCTGGAGCTGGAGCCTGGTTCGGCAGTGCTGATTGTTCATCACGTCGTCTACGACATGCAGGATCGCCTGGTGGAGGTCGACGAGGCGACGTACCCGCCCGGCCGTTGGGCGTTCGAGAAGGGATACCCGATCGGCTAGAACGTCGCGTCTCTCTTCGTGAATCGTTTGCGGGTGCGGTGGATGCCGGGGCGAGGTTGGAAGCGTGTTGGCTCCCGCTCGGGGTGCGCGGGCTTCTTCGGCCGCTCCGTCACGCCGGCCTCAGAAGGTCTGGCAGCCTTGGCCGGACCGTATCGGCAGGCACTGACACCGCCTTCATGGCAGTTGCGCTGTCGGGTCTGGCACTCAAGTCAGAACCCCGGCCGTACCGAGCTGGAGCTTCGGGCGCGGGTCAGTGACCAACCGGGTAAAGTCGGCGAGCCATTGAGGGGACTCTTCCACTGCCAGCGTTTCAGCATCTGGAGCGGCTGATCACCCGGAAACGCTAGCCCGTGTGCTCATACAGAACATCGGACGGTGACGATGAGCGATTTAGTTCGCTTTGAGACTACGCAAGGCCCTGTGTTGATCGAAGTTGACGAAGAATCATTCGGGGTTGAACGCGTATCTCGCGATCGCAACGGAGTGATCGAAGCGGGACGTCGGTTGGACGAAGCGTTACAAGCCGCACGTCCCACCATTCGTGCGGTGGTCCAGACGGTGCGGGAGATGGTGCCGGACGAGTTCGAGATCGAATTCGGGCTCAAGTTGAACGCCGAGGCTGGCGTTGTCGTGGCGAAGACAGCCGCAGAGGGACACTTCACCGTCAGGCTCGGGTGGCAACGGTCGAGCGAGGGACGGGCTGGTGCTTGAATCGACGATCGAGCGGCCCCCCTGGCTGCTGCGGGTCCGCCGCAGCACGAGTGAGGTACCAGTAGGCGCAGGGATCTTCGTGGGTGAGCGATATATCGTCACCTGCGCGCATGTCGTCATGGCCGAGGCTCGGCGAACGCCCGTGGTGGACACCGTGCATGTCGAGTTCCAGCACGCAGAGCCGAACCAGTTGATTCCAGCGAGGGTGGTTGAAGGCGGATGGCACCCGGATCCGAATAACGGCACAGGTGACGTGGCGGTTCTCGAACTGCAGCTGCCACCGCCACGGGGCACCATGCCTGCCCCTCTCTGCTCGACGGAAGTGGGGGTATGGGACCACCGGTTCCGTGCGTATGGCTACCCGCGAGGGCATGAGGAAACCGGAGTGCCCTCACGAGGAGTAGTGATCGGTGCCGCGGGTGCCGAGCGGCTGCAGCTGCAATCGGACTCCTCCCTTGGCTTCGCGCTGGAACGGGGCTTTTCGGGATCGCCGGTGTGGGACGTCGAACTCGCGGCAGTGATCGGGATGGTCGTCACACGAGACCGGCCCCGGGGAGACAGCGGCGATCCGCGGACCGGTTACGCGATCCCTGTAGAGGTCATTGGACGTTACTGGACATCGTGGCCGCTGCCAATCAATTCCCGTCCTCCGACCGTGGGGCCATCCGGCATCGGAGCAACGGAGCGTGAACATTTAAACAAGCTACTCCGCATTCATGAGCGCAGTATCCAGATCCTCGAAGAGCAGGAAGCGCGGTACGCGGGAAGCGCCCCCGTGCATCTCCTGACCCAGCTGGAGGGCGAGCGCAGCCGGCTGTCCGAGCTGCGTCGTCGGCTCGGACTGGAAGAATGAGAGGTGCAAGCCGTTGTCGCGGAATTCACCCGTCTACCGCATTGGAAGCTCCACCTTCAGCGTCAGTTACGGCCCTCTGCAGGACTCAAATGCCGAGGTTCTCGTTAGTTCCGACGACAATTACTTGACCATGGGCGGGGGAGTTTCTCAATCTCTCCTGAGAGCGGGCGGCTCAGAGGTTCTTAAACATTCCAGGAAGATAATTCCGCTGAGCATCGGCGATGTGGCCGTGACGACCGCAGGGAAACTCCCTGCAAAATACATCTTCCATGCGGTGACGATTGACCTGGACCGCAGAATGTATCCGGACTATCGATGCATCAGGGCCCTGGTGAACCGCGCCCTGGACTTGGCGGAAACTCTCCGCATCCGAAGCATTTCTTTCCCGGCTCTGGGGACTGGTGTCGCAGGTTTCCCTCTCTACGATGCTGCCGCTGCCCTGGTCCCGACGATCTGTGACCGGCTCGCCCGGAACATGTCGCTGCAGGAGGTCAACCTGCTCCTTATGGCGAGAGAAGGAGTCGGAGAGAGCGATCTCACTGTTTTCTACGAACGTGCCGCCTCGCTGGCATCGGTGGCCGCGCAAGGGCAGAGGCTCGCCGCGTCCATGGGGCGCCTGCAGGATGTGGTCGCCGACACACCCCCCTCGGACCTCAAATCCCACCTGTCGGACCTGCTGTCGGAAATCAGGAATGAACTCGCGACCCTCGCGAGGAGTCCTCGGTCTGTCGAGGAAATTGATCGGCAGCACCAAGAGAGTGGCGTCGCAAGCACTGGAAGACATGTCGTCGAATTGATCGATGACGCAGACGGTGTCGGGAAATGGACAGATCTGCACGTTGAGAGAAAAGCGCTGCAAACGAGACTTGAAGGGCTGAGTACGCTCCTTAATGTCCACTACGGCTCGTTGAATAAATTGGAAATCGAGAGGGCTCGATATGCTGGAGTCGGAATCCCGGTCATTCTCGAGAATCAGATCATGGAAGTAAATGCGGAGATCAGTCGAGTGGAAGAACTGACGAGAGAAACGCGGAGAAAGGTCGAAAGCCTGACGGGGGGGTAACCGACGAGAAATGGATCGCAGATGCCCATAACCCCGTCCCGACCTGCTCGGGCCCGGCTGCAGGCGGCAGGAGCGGAGCGGGTCCTTCGTCGGTCGGGCAGTCTTGCCGGAACAGGCGGCCGGCCGTGAGCCGGGCGCTCGGTGGGTGGGTGCGTCGGGCCGCCCAGGAGCTGACCACTGGTCGGTGGGCGGTGGGTGGGACGAAGTCCGAGGCGGGAAGCGGGTCATGTGTTGCCGCGTCTCATGCAGAAGGACGTGGAGCGAGACCTCAAATGGTTAGCCCAATGGGAGGTCAACGGCCTGCTCTTCGTCGGTGGGAAGGCGCTCTGTTCCGGCGGACTTCGTTCGGCCGCAAGTGGGCTGGGACTCGCATGAACCGACGGACACGGCATACCCCTTGCAGTGATCCTCACCGGCGGAAACCGCAACGACGTCACCCAGCTCATGCCACTCCTGGAAGCGATCCCACCCATCCGGGCCGCGTCGGCCACCCGCGCCGAAAGCCCGACTCCCCCTTCGCCGACCGCGGCTACGACTAGAGCTCCTGACACAATCAGCTGCCCGGTTTCACCTTGATCGTCTCATCAGGCACGGCAAAGCCTGCCTGGCTGCCACCAGCGTCGCGGCGAACGCCGACTGCGACTCCCGGTGCGCGGCCAGCGCGGCCTTCTGACGCGCGATCGCCTCCTGCCCCGGTGGCGAACCAGGTTCAACTCGTCCCCGGTGGGCGGTCATTGGGTGCGGAGATTCCCGGTGGTGATCAGGTGCTGGATGTAGGCGGGGCAGTCCCGCTCCAAGGCCTTCGGCATGGAACCGGTCAGCTCCAACAGGTGGTGCGCGTCGGCGACTTGTCGCAGCAGGACCTGGGCGGCGGTGCGGTCGCCGGTGTCCGCGGCAATGACCATCACGGCGAGCGGCAGGCCGAGCGTGTCGACCACGGCGTGCCGCTTGCGCCCGTTGACCAGCTTGCCGCCGCCGAACCCGCGGCTGTCCGATCCGACGACGGCGTCCGCTTTGACCGACTGGGAGTCGATCACGCCCGCGCTCGGCTCCGGGTCCCGTCCCGCCTTCTGGCGGACCCGGCCGCGCAGCCCGTCGTGGAATTCCTTGTGCAGGCCAAGGTCGCGCCAGCGGCGGAAGAACGCGTAGACCCGGTCCCGAGGCGGGAAGTCGGCCGGCATGGCCCGCCACTTGATGCCGTCGTCGACCAGGTAGCGGATCGCGTCCAGCATCGCCCGGTGGCAGTACGCTGCCGGCCCCGGCCACGCAGCCAGCCCGGCACTGGTCAGCGGCCGGATGGCCGCCCATTCCCCGTCCGACATGTCCGTCGGGTAGCGCCGGTCGCGCACGGGCCTTGACCCCTGATCTTGGACACACGAGACACTGGATCTTGAGGATCTGAGAACGGACATCTCGTGGTCATGAAGAACTACCCGCCGGAGTT
>NZ_JBEZKA010000053.1:0-26571 GCF_040651435.1 Streptomyces sp. NPDC048479 | reverse complement strand
CTGAACGAACCCTCGTCCAGCAACAGCGCGATCCGCTCACGGGCGGTCAGCTTGCCCTTGGCATGCTGCGCCTGGGTGGCACGCTCACTCGGCCCACGCCGGGCCTGCTCACGAACAGCGTGCAGCTCGGCCACTTTCCCGATGACGGTCGTCGTGCCCCGGTACGCGGGGGCACTCTGCTGGGTCGTCGTCATGCGCCATCTCCACCCCGGCCCGGCGACGCGGGCGGCTCTGCGGTCCAATGGGCCTCAAAGGCTCACATCGGGCCATTCAAACGAGCGGCGCAATGAGTTCTCCACCATCACCTACCCCTAATCTTCACGCGACCACCCCTAGAACAAGTAGGGCCGCAATACGGCCAGGTCATCGACGAGGTGTTCGAGCGGCGGCGTTTCTTTGAGGTTTCTCTGAGGGTTCCTCTCTTTCGTGGCGCCCTGGGCACATGACCAGCAGCGATCGATGCCACCCGGCAACCCACTGTTCATTCAGTCGAGTTACCCGTGAAACAGGTCGACGTGACGCTGCAATGGCACGCACACAATCGACGGCCGGGACGTTGATACAGTTCGAACGGACCCGCCGAACGGGAAGAACTGGGGTGTCGTCCAACCTGGAGTGAGCGCTGCGAATTCCCTTGCGCTCCTTAGGCGTTGACAGCACTTCCCGTGCGTGCAGGAACGCGGAGAGTGGCCATGTTGCGGGAATGACACCCGACGTGCGCCATTTCACATCGCAACGGGGAGGCTTTTGCAGCTGTGTTGGTGGAGCGGGATGAACAAATCGGAAGATTGACCTCCTTCGTATCCGGCGTCGCCTCCGGCACAGCGCCCGGAACCGCCTCCGGGACCGGCCGGATCGCCGTGATCAGCGGGCCTGTGGCGTCGGGCAAGACAGCACTCCTCCATCGCGTACTGGAACTGGCGGCCGACGCGGGCCCACGCGCCCTCACCGCGGTCACCTCACCCGCGGAACAGGCAATTCCGTTCGGCGTGGTGG
This sequence comes from Streptomyces sp. NPDC048479, assembly GCF_040651435.1. Classification (NCBI taxonomy): domain Bacteria; kingdom Bacillati; phylum Actinomycetota; class Actinomycetes; order Kitasatosporales; family Streptomycetaceae; genus Streptomyces; species Streptomyces sp. NPDC048479. The sequence continues at coordinate 25,575 of NZ_JBEZKA010000053.1, read as the reverse complement.
AGCAGCTGCTGCGCGACGCGCAGGCCGCCGCCGACCGGCTGCCGCTGCACTCGCCGGCCGGCCCGGACGCGGCACTGGGCTCGGAGCCGCGGACGGAGTCGGAGCCGGTCCCCGACGAGATCCTCCTGGCCTTTCACGCCCAACTCGCCGGAGTCTGCGCGCAGGGGCCGGTCCTGATCGCCATCGACGACGTGCAGTACGCCGACCCGCAGTCGCTGCACTGCCTCGCTCACGCACTGCTCCGGGCGCCCTCCTCCGGCGCCGCGATGTCGCTGATGGTGACGCGCGGCCCCGACGCGGGCGGCACGCCGCCGCGCATCCTGGAGGAACTGCTGTACCAGCTGCGGGGGTTGCACATCCGGCTGAGTCCGCTGAGCGTCGACGGCGTCGGCCGGCTGCTCGCGGCCCGGGCCCCGGAGGCCGGTACGGAGAAGCCCGCGGCCGATGCCTCACAGTTCGCTCCGCTGGCCGCCTCCCTTCATGCGGCGACCGGCGGCAACCCCCTGCTCGTCCATGGGTTCATCGAGGACCGCCTCAGCCGGCAGCGGCTTTCAGCGGCCGGCCCGGCCGCCATGGACCACCCGCGCCGGCCGGTCGTCGTGGACGGCCAGGACTCCGTGACCCCCATGGGCACGGTGGACCCGCTGGATGCCGCGGACGGCGAGGACGACATCTGCGCGGGCACCGCCATCGACATCGCCGTGGACATGGACCTCGACATCGCCGGCGAGGAGCACATGCCCGGTGCGGGCCCCGCGTCGGCCGAGGTCGAGGACGCCTTCGACGGACCGCCCCACGCGGGCGAGCAGTTCCTGCAGAGCGCACTGATCTGTGTGCACCGCACGGGATCCGACGGTCTGCGGGTCGCCCAGGGCATCGCCCTGCTGGGCTGCGCCGGATCGATGTCGCTGCTCGCCCGGCTGGTAGAGGTCGAGGAGCGGACCGCGGGGCAGGTGGTCACCGCCCTCGGTGAGGCGGGAGTCCTGGAGCGGTCCAGGTTCCGGCACGGCAGCGTGCAGACCGCGGTGGTGGAGAGTCTGGCCGACGACGCGGTGACGCGACTGCGCCAGCGGGCGGCTCGGCTGCTGTACGAGGACGGGGCGGCGCCGTTGGTCGTCGCGGCCCAACTGCTCGGCCATGAGATGCGCGCCCCCGACGAGGAGTGGGTGCCGCGGGTGCTGAGCGAGGCCGCGCGTGCGGCGATGGCCATGCAGCGGGTCGGGTTCGCGGTGCGCTGTCTGCGGATGGCGGAGAGCTGCTGCCGCGACGAGACGGAGCGGATGCTGCTGCGAGCGACCCTGGCCAAGTTCATCTGGCGGGTCAAACCGTCCGCGTGGGCACAGCAGTTGCGGCCGCTGCTGGGGGCGGTACGGGACGGCCTGCTGCCGCCCACCGACACGCTGCGGCTGGTCTGCGATCTGCTGTGGAACGGCTGGATGGACGACGCGGCCACCGCGATCCGTCAGGTCGTCGACGTACTGCCCCAGTCTCCCGACGCCCCGCTCGCCACCGAGCTCCGGGCGCTGCGGCTGGCCCTGGCCAGCACGTATCCGACGGTGCTCGAACACATCGGTGACGGGCCGGCCCCTGCACGCGGCGGCGAGCGTCCGCCGGCGCCGGAGGAGGGCCGCCTGACCGCGGCGAGGGTGTTGCACGGCGTACTGAGCGGCAGCGAGGGAGCGCGGGATGCGGCCGCGGAGGACTTCGCCGACAGCGCCGAGCAGATGCTGACCAGCACGCGGCTGACGGAGGAGACACACCTCGGGATGCGCGCGTGCCTGCTGACGCTCCTTTACGCGGACCGGCTGGGTACGGCGACACTGTGGGCCGACCGGCTGCTGGTGGAGGCAGCGAACCGCAGGGCGCCGGGGTGGACCGCGGTGCTGCGGGCGATGCGGGCACACATGTCATTGCGCCGGGGTCATCTGGCGGAGGCCAGGCGGCTGGCGGAGCAGGCGCTGGAGCAACTGCCGCCGCACGGCTGGGGCGTGGGCATCGGGATGCCGCTGTCGGCCCTCATCGAGGCGCGGACGGCGATGGGCGATCACGAGGCGGCGGCGGAGCTGGTGGACCGCCCGGTGCCCGAGGAAATGTTCATGACGCGCTATGGGCTGCACTATCTGTACGCGCGCGGCCGGCACCAGTTGGCCACAGGACGCCAGCACGCGGCGCTGACCGACTTCGCGGCCTGCGGCGAGCTGATGCGGCGCTGGAACATGGACCGTTCGGCGCTCGCACCCTGGCGGGTCGGCGTCGCCGAGGCCTGGCTGGCGCTGGGCAGCCGCGAACAGGCGGAACGTTTTGCTCGGGAGCAGCTCGCCGGGGACGCCGGACAGCGGGTGCGCGGACTCGCGCTGCGGGTGCTCGCGGCGGCCCGTCCGCTCCGCGAGCGCCCCGCGCTGCTCGGCGAGGCCGTGGCGCTGCTCCAGGAGGACGGCGACTGGTACGAGCTGGCGCGAGTGCTGACCGATCTCGGACTGGCGCACAAGCAGCTCGGCGACCCGGCCCAGGGCAAGCTGCACACCCGCAGGGCGTGGCGGATCGCCGAGGGCTGCGGCGCCCGGGAGCTGTACCGCTCGCTTCAGCCCAGCCAGCCCTCGCAGTCCTCGCAGTCCTCGCTGCCCGCGCCGCCGCGCTCCGCCGTACCGGCGAGTGCCGTGCGGCCGCAGTCCACGGCGGCGGTGTCCTCGCTGACGGACGCGGAGCGCAGGGTGGCGGCGTTGGCCGCGCACGGTTACACCAACCGGGAGATAGGGACCAAGCTCTTCATCACCGTCAGCACCGTGGAACAGCATCTGACCCGGGTCTACCGGAAGATCAACATCACGCACCGTCAGGACCTTCCGGTCAGTTTGGACATCGATGTCGCACACACCGCCTGACCCCACCACCCCGTCCGTGCCCGCGCCGCCCCCGGAGGCCGCCCCCCGGCTGCTCGCGGTGAGCGATCTGCACATCGGGATGGCCGACAACCGGCCCATAACCGAGTCGCTGCGCCCCTCCCACGAGGACGACTGGCTGATCGTGGCCGGGGACGTCGGCGAGCTGACCGAGGACATCGAGTGGGCGCTGCGGCTGCTGGCCGGGCGGTTCACCAAGGTCGTGTGGTCGCCGGGCAACCATGAGCTGTGGACCCCGCGCGAGGACAAGGTGCAGCTGCGCGGCGAGGAGCGCTACCGGTACCTGGTGGACATGTGCCGGGGGCTGGGCGTCGTCACGCCCGAGGACCCGTGGCCGCTGTGGCAGGGGCCCGGCGGGCCGGTCGCAGTCGCTCCCCTGTTCCTGCTGTACGACTACACGTTCCGGGTGGCGGGCACCTCGACCAAGGAGGAGTCGCTGGCCCGGGCGCACGAGGCGGGCGTGGTGTGCACGGACGAGTATCTGCTCCACCCCGACCCGTACCGGAGCCGTGACGACTGGTGCCGGGCCCGGGTCGCGGCGACCCGGCGGCGCCTCGTGGCGCACGATCCGTCGGTGCCGCTGGTGCTGGTCAACCACTTCCCGCTGGTGCGCGAGCCCACGGATGTGCTGTGGCACCCGGAGTTCGCCCAGTGGTGCGGCACGGTGCTGACCGCCGACTGGCACCGCAGGTTCACCACCGCCGCCGTCGTCTACGGACATCTGCACATCCCCAGGACCACCTGGTACGACGGGGTGCGATTCGAGGAAGTGTCGATCGGCTATCCGCGCGAGTGGCGCCGGCGCGGCCATCCCAAGGGACTGCTGCGGCAGATCCTGCCGTACACCCCGAAACCGGAGACCGGCGCCAGGACCGACCCGCAGGAGGCACGATCATGATCGAGGCACTGCTACCCGAAGGGGCCGTCGTGAGCGACGCCTTCGGGCCGGACGGATCGGCGACGCTGTACCCCGAGGAGGCGGCGCTGGTCGCCAGGACGACGGACCTGCGCCGCGAGGAGTTCACCACCGTACGGGCATGTGCGCGGCGCGCCCTCGCCGCACTGGGGCTGCCGCCGTCCCCCGTCCTGCCCGGGGTGCGCAATGTGCCCCAGTGGCCCGACGGCGTCGTCGGAAGCATGACCCACTGCGCCGGCTACCGGGCCGCGGTGCTCGCGCGGGACACGGACCTGGCAATGGTCGGGATCGACGCCGAGCCCGATCTGCCGCTGCCCGAGGGGGTGCTGGAGTCGATCGCGCAGCCGCGGGAGCTGGCCTGGGTGCGCGCGGGAGCCGGGGCGCGGCTGTGCCGGGACCGGCTGCTGTTCAGTGCGAAGGAAGCGGTCTACAAGACCTGGTATCCGCTGCTGGGCACCGAGCTGGACTTCGACGACGCCGACATCTCATTCCGTCACGAGGACGGACCGTCGGGTGGGCCGGCGGGCACGTTCACGGCGCGAATTCTGCGTCCGCAGCCCGGTCCGGACGGGCGAATGGTGAATAAATTCACCGGCCGATGGCTTTCGGAGCGCGGCATCATTGTGACGGCGATCACTGTGCCCGCCTATCGCGTGGCGACCACGGTGCAAAGCCGTCCGGGCACGGCCCGTTACCAGGGTGGCTAGGGGTTGTCGCGTCAACTGCCGGTAAATAGCGTGGGATTACCGGCACGACTGCGTACGGCCGCTTCGATGCCCCGCCTTACGGGGCCCGGCTCGACGCCGCGATTTCCGGCTCAGCTCGGAATGTCTCCGGTTTCCCTGGAAGCGATGTCGAATCGGCCCGAGAGGTATTCCAGATGACGTCAGTCAGCCCGGCTCCCACCACCATGCTCGTGCCGGACTTCCCGTTCTCCTACGACGGCTGGCTCCGCCATCCGGCCGGCCTGGGCGTCCTTCCGCCCGGACGCGCCAGAACGCCGGTGGCCGTGGTCGGCGGCGGAATGGCGGGGATGACCGCCGCGTACGAACTGATGCGGCTGGGCCTGCGCCCGGTCTTGTACGAGGCGGAGCAGCTGGGCGGCCGGATGCGTTCGGTGCCCTTCCCGGGAGCGCCCGGCTGCGTGGCGGAGATGGGGGCGATGCGCTTCCCGCTCTCCGCGCGCTCGCTGTTCCACTACATCGATCTGCTGGGGCTGCGCACCCGCCCCTTCCCCAACCCCTTGGCCGCGAGCACCCCGAGCACCCTCGTCGACCTGGGCGGTGAACGCCACACGGCCCGAGTCGTGGACCAACTCCCCGATGTCTACCAGGAGGTGGCCGTCGCCTGGGAGAAGGCGCTCCAGGAGCGGGCCGAGCTGGCCACCATGCGGGACGCGGTCCAGCGGCGGGACGTCGAGACGCTGAAGCAGATATGGAACCGGCTGGTCAGGGAATTCGACGACCAGTCCTTCTACGGTTTCCTCGCCACGAGTTCGGCCTTCCAGTCGTTCCGGCACCGGGAGATCTTCGGGCAGGTGGGGTTCGGCACCGGCGGCTGGGACACCGACTTCCCCAACTCGCTCCTGGAGATCCTGCGGGTGGTCTACACGGAGGCGGACGACAACCAGGTCGCCATCGCCGGCGGTTCCCAGCAGGTGCCGCGCGGGCTGTGGGAGCACCGGCCGGAGAGCTGCGCGCACTGGCCGGCCGGCACCTCTCTCGCCTCCCTGCACGACGGACAGGCGCGGCCCTCGGTGCGCGCTGTCGCCCGGGACGGCGACGGCTTCCTCGTCACGGATGCAGACGGGCGGCGGGACCGGTTCGCCGCGGTGGTGTACACCCCGCATGTGTGGACCCTGCTGAACCGTGTCGAGTGCGACCCGGCGCTGCTGACCGCACCGCTGTGGACCGCTGTGGAGCGCACCCACTACATGGGCGCGTCCAAGCTGTTCGTCCTCACGGACCGGCCGTTCTGGCACGACACGGATCCGCGCACCGGCCGTCCGGTGATGAGCATGACCCTCACCGACCGGATGCCGCGCGGGGTCTATCTCTTCGACGACGGGGCGGACCGCCCCGGCGTGATGTGCCTGTCGTACACCTGGAACGACGACTCGCTGAAGATGGCGACGCTGAGCGCGGCCGAGCGGCTCGATGTGCTGCTCGAGAAGCTCGGCGCGATCTATCCGGGTGTCGACATCCGCTCGCACATCGTCGGTGATCCGATCACCATCACCTGGGAGAGCGAGCCGCACTTCATGGGCGCGTTCAAGTCCAATCTGCCGGGCCAGTACCGCTATCAGCGACGGCTGTTCACCCAGTTCATGCAGCGCGGCCTGCCCGATGCGGAGCGCGGCTTCTTCCTGTGCGGCGACGACGTGTCCTGGACGGCGGGCTTCGCGGAGGGCGCGGTCACCACGGCGCTGAACGCGGTGTGGGGCGTGCTGGACCACCTGGGCGGCGCCACGCATCCGGACAACCCGGGGCCCGGTGACCTCTTCGACGCCCTGGCCCCCCTCGACCTGCCCTACGACGGCTGAGGCACCGGCCCGGACGGACAATGGCGCCCTCACCCGTGAGTGGGGGCGCCATCGGCGTACGAGGCCCGCGGTCCCCTATACGGCGGCCATCCGCGTCAGCTCCTTCTTGTCCGGCTTGCCGTTGCGGTTGAGCGGGAACTGCTCCAGGACGACGACCCTGTTGGGCTGTTCGAAGGCGGGCAGCAACGCGCACAGCCGCTCCCGCCAGTAGGCGGCGTCCCTCTTCTCGTCGTCCTCGACGAAGAAGACCAGCTGGGAGCCGCGGAGCTCGTCGGGCAGGGGCACGATCCGGGTGGGGCAGCCCTCGGCGGCCACCTTCCGCTCGATGAGCTCTGGGTAGAGCGTGTAGCCCATGCGGTGCACGGCGAACTTGCGCCCCAGGACGTAGAGGTTGCCGTCCGCGTCGAGGTGGCCGAGGTCGCCGGTGGCCTGCCAGCCCGTGGCGGCGGGCACGACGGAGCCGTCGTCGGCTATCTGCCCTTCGAGCGCGTCGGGGGTGTCGACCTCGATCTCGCCCGGCTGCCCCGCGGGCAGTTCGCGGCCGTCCTCGTCGACGATCCGCAGCCGGATGCCGTCCATGGCACGGCCACAGGAGACCGGATTGTCGAGGGTGGCGAAGGAGATGTTGTTCAGCTCCGTCGAGCCGTAGCTGTCCAGCAGCGGCAGGCCGAACTCCTGGACGTAACTCTCCACCAGCGGCGCGTCGAGCGGGGCCGCGCCGACGCAGAACATCCGGGTACCGGTCAGATGGGCGCGCAGCACCGGCCTTCTGGTCACCAGGCCCAGGATGCTGCGGTAGCTGGATGGGGTGGCGTCGATGACGGTGGTGCCCGAGTCGCGGGCCATGCGCAGCGCGCGGTCGAGACGGCGGTAGGGGGCGATCACCAGGGAGCAGCGGGTGAGCCAGGCGATGAGCACCATCGACAGGCCGTACTGGTGGGCGAAGGGCAGCAGCGGCATCAGGACGTCGTCGGGGCGGTGGCCGACCTGGTGGGCGTTGCGGCGCAGATTGGTCAGGAACTTGCCGCCGGACTTCACCACGCCCTTCGGCGAGCCGGTGGAGCCGGAGGTCCACATGATGAGGCCGTCGGTCAGCTCACCCCAGGCGTCGAACGACAGGGCACGGTCGGCGGGTTGGCGTCCCGCGGTGGCGACCATGAGCTCGTACAGATGGATCGGGTCGGCGTCCTGATCGATGGGGGTCTCGTCGTCCACGAGCGTGACCTTGACGCCGGTACGCAGTGCGATACGGCGGGTCTCCTCCATGTGCTCCTGCTGGTCGACGAGGACGATCGAGGCGCCGACGTGCATCAGCGCGTACAGCACACAGACATAGCTCGCCGAGTTGCCGGCCTTCAGCATGACCCGGTCGCCGAGGCCGACTCCGCGTTCGCGGATCACATCGGCGACGCGGAGGGCGTCCTGCTCGAACTCGTCGACGGGCCGTACCGAGTCGGCTGCAAAGATCTTCGCGGTCATCGGTCGCACACTGTCCTTCCTCTGGGCCGAACGTAACCGGAGCCGGCGTGCGGTGCGCCGTGCCAAGGCGTGTCCGGGCCCGTTCAGGGGTGGATCGCGGGATTCGCGAGCTTCACAAGAAATGGGGAGATTCGGTCGGTGCCGCTCCGTGGACGCGGGTCTCCACACGGCACGCTAGGCAGCGGGAGAAGGCGCGGGTACCCCTGTCCCGCCCCTAGATCCCCTGCTTCGGTGCCACACGATCGGGGCCCGGTGGTGCTCAGTCCGGCTCGGGTCCATGGAGCGAAATCAGCTGATCGTGCACGAGGTTGACGACTTCGCGGCGGTGCGAGTCGAGATACCCGCGGGTGCCGGGGAAGACCTCCAGGTCGAACCGGCCTGCCGTGCAGCGCCGCCAGGCCTTCACTCCTGCCAGCGGTGCGCGCGGGTCGTGGTACCCCGCCAGGGCGACGACGCGGCAGTTGAGCGCGGGCGGGCCGAGACTGCCGCGGTGGCCCGGTCCCGTACGGCCGGAGACGAACAGGGTCAGGGGTCCCGCGTCGGTCTCCCGCTCCAGCCGCTTGGCGACCGTGTAGGCGAGTTCGGCGCCGAGGCGGTGGCCGAAGAGGGCGAGCGGGCGGTCCGCCCAGCCACGGACCGCATCGAAGATCTTGTCGGCGAGCGCCGCGTCCTCCTCGGCCGAGTGCTCCTCCTCGGAGGTCAGGGCCGGGTACTGGATGATGAGCAGCTCCACGGTGGGCAGCAGCAGCTCCGACATGGCGAGGTAGCAGACCGAGGAGTTCCGCGAGCTCGGGAAGCAGATCATGCGGTAGCTGCTCGGGACCGCCGGCTGCCGGATCTGAATCAGACTGACATCGTCGGGGGTGGTCTCCCTGGTGGAGTGCTGGGTGCACTCATATGTCATGCGCCCTGAAGCTCCGCCTCGGGCGCTGCCCAGAACGGGCGGTTGTCTCTGTACCAGGCGACGGTCTCGGCCAGGCCCTCGGTGAAGTCCTGCACGGGGGTGTAGCCGAGCTCGGTGCGGATCTTCGTCCAGTCGACACTGTAGCGGCGGTCGTGACCCTTGCGGTCGGTGACGTGCTCGACCCGGTCCCATCCGGCGCCGCAGGCGTCCAGGAGCAGCCCGGTCAGCTCCTTGTTGGTGAGCTCGGTGCCGCCGCCGATGTTGTACGTCTCCCCCGCACGGCCGCCGGTCAGGACGGCCAGCAGCCCGCGGCAGTGGTCGTCGACGTGCAGCCAGTCGCGGACGTTCTCGCCGTCGCCGTAGAGCGGGACGGTTCCGCCGGTGAGCAGCCGGGTGACGAAGAGCGGGATCACCTTCTCCGGGTACTGGTAGGGGCCGTAGTTGTTGGAGCAGCGCGTCACCCGTACGTCGAGGCCGTGGGTACGATGGTAGGACAGGGCCAGCAGGTCGCTGGACGCCTTGGACGCCGAGTAGGGCGAGTTGGGGGCCAGCGGGTCGGTCTCGACCGAGGAACCCGCTGGGACCGATCCGTACACCTCGTCGGTCGACACATGCACGAAGGGCCCGGTGCCGTGCCGCAGCGCGGCCTCCAGCAGCGTGTGGGTGCCGAGCACATTGGTGCGTATGAAGGCGTCGGCCTGCTCGATCGAGCGGTCGACATGCGACTCGGCCGCCAGGTGCACCACGGCGTCATGGGCCGCCACCAGCCGGTCCACCAACGGTGCGTCGGTGATGTCGCCGTGCACGAAGGTGAAACCCCGCTCGTCCTCGACGGGCGCGAGGTTGGCGCGGCTGCCCGCGTAGGTGAGGTTGTCCAGGACGGTGACGCGGACGTCGTCGCCCAGCGGTTTGTCCGGGCCGAGGACGGTGCGTACGAGATGGGAGCCGATGAAGCCGGCCGCTCCCGTGATCAGGATGTTCATGAACGGATCTGCACCTTGCTGTGGTCGCCGAGGATCAGGCGGTGGGCCTGGGGTGTGCGGGGCGCGGGAGTGACCTGGGCCTGGCGGCCGATCATGGACGCCTCGATGCGGCGGACGCCGTCGATGGCCGCGCCGGCCAGGACTATGGAGTACTCGATCTCGCTGTCGACGACCACGCAGTCCTCCGCGACGGAGGTGAACGGGCCGATGTAGGAGCCCTCGACGCGGGTGCCGCGGCCGATGACGGCGGGGCCCACGATCCGGGAGCGGGTGACCACCGCACCTTCCTCGACGACGACCCGGCCGACCAGCTCGCTCTCGTCGTCGACGGAACCCGCGCAGTAGGGGGTCAGGCTGTCGAGCACCGAGCGGTTGACCTCCAGCATGTCGGTGGCGTTCCCGGTGTCCTTCCAGTAGCCGTTGACGGTGGAGGAAGCGATGTCGAGGCCCTGGTCGAGCAACCACTGGATGGCGTCGGTGATCTCCAGCTCACCGCGGGCGGAGGGCCGGATGGCGTCCACGGCGTCGTGCACGGCGGCCGTGAAGAAGTACACGCCGACGAGGGCCAGATCGCTCTTGGGGAACGTCGGCTTCTCCTCCAGGCCGGTGACCCTGCCCGTCTCGTCGAGGGTGACGACACCGAAGGCGGACGGATTGGGGACCTGGGTCAGCATGATCTGCGCGGCCGGCCGCCGGGTGCGGAAGTCCTCCAGCTGCTCGCTGATCCCGCCGAGCAGGAAGTTGTCGCCCAGATACATCACGAAGTCGTCGTCGGCCAGCCAGTCACGTGCGAGGCGCACGGCGTGGGCCAGGCCGAGCGGCTGGTGCTGCGGGATGTAGGTGACGCTGATGCCGAAGCGGGAGCCGTCGCCGACGGCGGCTCTGATCTCCTCGGCCGTGTCGCCGACGATGATGCCGACATCGGTGACGCCCGCGTCGGCGATGCCTTCGAGGACGTAGAACAGGATGGGCTTGTTGGCCACCGGCACGAGTTGCTTGGCCGAGGTGTGGGTCAGGGGGCGCAGGCGGGTGCCGGATCCCCCCGACAGGACGAGCGCCTTCACGGGGTCTCCTCGCTGAGTGGTGTGGCGAGCGAGGACACGTACCGTACGCAGTCCTCGTACGCGGGCAGCAGGCCCTGGGCCTCGGCCGCCGCGACGGTGGGGGCCGCGGCGTCCTTCGGGGACAGCAGCGGTTCGGTGCCGGGGAGCCAGACGATGCCCAGCTCGGGGTCGAGCGGGTCGATGCCGTGCTCACGGCGCGGGCTGTAGCCCGAGGTGGTCAGATAGACGACGGTGGCGTCGTCGGTGACGGCCTGAAACGCATGGCCGAGGCCCTCGGAGAGGAAGACTGCCCGACGGTCGCGGTCGTCCAGTTCGACCGCCTCCCAGTCCCGGTAAGTGGGAGAGCCCGGGCGCAGGTCCACGATCACATCGCGCACCGCGCCGCGTACACAGGTGACGTACTTGGCCTGGCCGGGAGGGAGATCGGCGAAGTGGACGCCGCGGACGACGCCGCGGCGGGACACGGAGCAGCTGACCTGGGCCAGTTCGAGGCGGCGGCCGGTGGCGAGCTGGAAGGCCTCGCCCTGGAACGCCTCCAGGAAGGTGCCACGCTCGTCACCGTGGAGCTGCGGCTCGTACAGCCACGCGCCCTCTATCGACAGGGGTTTCACCCTTCAACAGCCTTTCAGGTCAGGGAAGTTCACGGTCTCAGGAGGGTGCGCGCCCACGAGGGCCTCGGTGAGGGCCGCCCGCCAGTGGCGCATCGGGTCCATGCCCTCGGCGGCCCACCGGTCGTGGCCCAGGACGCTCCAGGCGGGTCGGACCGCCGCCCGCTCCAGCCGTGAGCTGTCCATGGCGCGCACCCGGTTGGCGTCCTGGCCGGCCAGCCGGAACACCTCGCGGGCCAGTTCGTGCCAGGTGGTGCGGCCTGCCCCGGTGGCGTGGAAGACGCCGCGGGCGCGGTCGGCGGGCAGGGTGCCGAGCGCAATGAGCCGGGCGGCGACATCGGGTGCCCAACTGGGCTGCCCGTGCTGGTCGTCGACCACCTCCACCGTCCGTCCCGGCTCCTGCGCGAGACGGGCCATGGTGTGCACGAAGCCGCCGCCGTCGCGTCCGTACAGCCAGGAGGTGCGCACCACGGCCGCCGCGTCCGGGAGTCCGGCCAGGACGGCGCGCTCGCCGGCGAGCTTGGTACGCCCGTACGCGGTGCGCGGGTCGGGTTCGGCGTCCTCGGCGTAGGGGCGGCCGGCGTCGGCCGAAGTACCGCCGAAGACATAGTCGGTGGAGACATGCAGCAGCCTGCTGCCGGTGGCGGCGCAGGCGCGGGCGAGATGCCCCGGCCCTGTGCCGTTGACGTCCAGGGCCGAGGCCTCCTCGGTCTCGGCCAGGTCGACGGCGGTCCAGGCGGCGCAGTTGACGACGACATCGGGGCCGCCGTCGGCCACAGCCGCGGCGACCGCCGCCGGGTCGGCGAGGTCGAGATCGACCCTTCCGGTCCGTACGGGGTCGGCGCCGTGGGCGGTGAGCTGGGCGGCCACCTCGCCGCCGAGCATGCCGGTCGCGCCGATCACCATCCACCGCAGCGATCCGGGATCGACTCCCGAGCCCGCGGACACACGACCCGCCGACGCTTCATTTTGCGAAAAATAATTCGGCGCGATCACGCGTCGATGCTATGAGGATATTCGACGAAACCGCAACACTCGCCGCCCCGAAGGTTTTCAATAGGGGTTACGAATGCATCCGCGCGAGCCTCCCCAATAACCCCTATCCCCCCCTAAGGTCGCCGCGTTCCCCCTAGATGCAAGGGCAGTTGGACCAGTGCACCGCCATGCGTGCTAGACAGGGCCTGCACCACTTCTGTGTCCTATTCAGTCGGCGCTCTACGCGCGGCCGGTCACGCGACTTTCCTGTGCGAATTCCCCGGACCGCCGCTGTCGCGTCCCGCTTGATTCGCAGGCGTAAATGAATCTTAAACCACCCGTGCATTCCGCCGTCGTGGTCGACGGACTGGTCAAGAAGTACCGGGACCGCGACCGACCAGCGGTGGACGGCTTGAGTTTCTCGGTCCGCCGGGGGGAGGTTTTCGGATTTCTCGGTCCGAACGGAGCGGGCAAGACGACGACCATCGGCATCCTCACCACTCGCGTGGCCCCCACGGCGGGACGCGCGTTCGTGCAGGGCGTCGACGTCGTGGCCAGCCCCGCGCAGGCGCGCCGGGCCTTCGCCGTCGTACCGCAGCGCAACAACCTCGACCGGTCACTGACCCTCCGCCAGAACCTGCTCTTCCACGCCGGCTACCACGGCATGAGCCGGTCCGAGCGCGGACGGCTCGCCGACGAGTGCCTGGAGTGGGTGGGGCTCGCCGACCGGGGCAAGGCCCGCGGTGACGAGCTCTCCGGCGGACAGGCCCAGCGGGTGATGATCGCCCGTGCACTGATGCACCGCCCCGAGGTGCTCTTCCTCGACGAGCCGGCCACCGGACTCGACCCGCAGGCACGGCTGTTCATCCACGAACGCGTGGCCGAGTTGAGCAAGCGCGGTGTGACCACGGTGCTGACCACCCATGACATGGACGAGGCCGCCAAGCTCTGCGACCGCGTGGGCATCGTCGACCACGGCCGCCTGCTCGCCCTCGACACCCCGCAGGCCCTGATGGAGAGCCTGAGCAGCACCGCGCTCACCCTCACCGTGCAGCCGGCGGAGCCGGGACCCGAGAGCGTCGTCCGCCTGCTGGAGAAGATCGAGACGGTCGAGCGGATCGAGCTGGTGCACCAGGAGGACGCTGAGGAGCAGGGCGGCGCGCCCGCGCCCGTACGGCTCCGTCTCTACAGCGACGCGCCGTCCGGCGCGGTGCTGCCGATCGCCATCACGGCCCTGACGGAAGCGAGTTGTGACATCAAGGACATGAGCGTCGGCACCGCGACACTGGAGGACGTCTTCATCGAGCTCACCGGCCGGGAGCTGCGATGACGGCCACCACCACCGCACCCGACCCGGTCGCCGACTTCCCCGCGGAGCTGCGGCCCGCGCGCACCGATGTGCGCACGGCGATCCGCACGTTCTTCTTCATCCTGTGGCGGGACATCTTCGTCACCGGCCGCGAACTGGGTCCGTTCCTCGCCCAGGTGCTCGTGGAGCCGTTCTTCATCCTGTTCGTCTTCGGCAAGGTCCTCGGCGAACTCGGCTACACCAGCGGCGGGTTCCAGCAGGTCCTGCTGCCCGGCGTGGTGGCCCTCAACAGCTTCCTGGTCAGCCTCCAGAACACGGCGCTGCCGCTGGTCATCGACTTCTCCTGGACCAAGGAGATCGAGGACCGGCTCCTCGCGCCGATCCCGACCAGTCTGGTGGCCATCGAGAAACTGGTCTTCGGCGCGCTGCGCGGGATCATCGCCTCGCTGGTCATGATCCCGGTCGGCTTCCTGCTCCTCGACGACGTGTCCTGGCCGATGGACAGCTTCCCGTCCACGCTGGGCGTACTGCTGATGGGCGCGCTGGCGGGCAGCACGGTGGGCCTGACGATCGGCACGCTGGCCCCTCCGCGGCACATCAGCGTCATCTTCGCCGTGACGCTGACCCCGCTGATGTTCACCGGGTGCACCCAGTTCCCCTGGCACGGACTGGCGGACATCCGCTGGTTCCAGGTGCTGTGCGCCATCAACCCGCTGACCTACGTCAGCGAGGGGATCCGCGACCTGCTGCTGCCGCCCGGCGCTCCCGCCTCGATTCCGCTGTGGGTCGATCTGCTCGCCCTGAGCGGGGCGATCGTGCTCTTCGGACTGATCGGCATCAAGGGGTTCCACCGCAGGGCGCAGGACTGATCGCCCTCTCCCCCGCCTTGTCCCTCCCGGCCTCGTGCCCGGCCCGGCGCACCCGCGTCCGGCCGGGTGCGGGGCCGTTTCTCGTCAGTGACGCCGGCAGGCGACTGCCGGTGCAATCCCGGAAGCAAAGGCATTCACGGATCATGACCAATTCCGATTCCGAGCAGGCTCCCTCGACCGATTCCGCCGGTCCCGCCGATTCCGCTGGTCCCGCGGGTTCGGGTGGCTCCGGTGGCTCCGCGGATTCGGCCGGTGCGCCGGCCGGCCGGACCGGGACCGCGATCGTCTTTCCCGGCATGGGCCCCTCGGCTTTCGCGGAGGTCGGAAAGTTCCTGCTGCTCGACCCCTATGCCCGCCAGCGCCTCGCGGAGGCCGACGAGGCGCTCGGCTATTCGGTGTTCGACCGGTTCCGCACCTCCGAAGAGGACTACTCGGTCTATTCGCAGATCGCCTTCCTGGTGAACTCGATGGCGATGGCGGACCGGGCGGTGGACACGCTCGGCATCTCCCCCACCGTCTGCACCGGCCCGAGCTTCGGCCAGAAGGCCGCCGCCGCCTTCGTCGGATCGCTGCCCTTCGCGGACGTCGTCCGGCTCACCGCGGAGCTGGCCCGCTGCGAGGAGGAGTACTTCACCGGTGCGTACGAGGACGTCGTCACCCATTCCTTCGTCCGCACCCCGCAGGAGCGGCTGGACGAGATCCTCGCCGGCTTCGACGACCGTGGCGCCTGGTACGACATCTCCGGCCGGCTCGACGCCGGTTTCCACATGCTGTCCGTACGGGAGAAGGAGCTCGACGGGCTGAAGGCGAGCATCAGCGCGGCAGGCGGATATTCCATGTACTCGATGCGCCCGCCCGTGCACGCGGCGGCCTTCTCGGCGCTGCGGCGCAAGGCGGAGGAAGAGGTCTTCGCCGCGTACGAACTCGCCGATCCCACCCTGCCCGTGGTCACCGACCAGGACGGCACAGTCGTCCGGGACGCCGCCGGGATGCGCACGATGATGCTGGACACCTTCGACCGGCCCATCCACTGGCCGAGCGTGGTGGAGTCGCTCAAGGGGCTCGGCGTGGGCACGGTGTGCGTGACGGGACCCGACAACCTCTTCCACCGCCTCGATCTCACCAAGGACAGCTTCGAGGTCGTGACGGTGGGGCTGCCGAAGAAGCGCTCGCGCGAGCGCGAGAGGCGCGTCGCCTGACAACGGGGGCGAGCCGTACGGGGCTGTGACTGCTGGTGACCGTCGTTGGGCAATGGTGGTCACCAGCGGGAACCGGTGGGCACCCGTGGGCGCAGACCAACGGCCCATACGGATCCGGGTCCGGCCAACCCGTACGGATCAGGCTTCGGCCACCACGACAAGGGCCGGGCCCCACCATTGCGGTGGGGCCCGGCCCTTGTGCCTGTCCGGTGGGTGCCTGTCGGCCGTCAGCCGGTGGTGTCCAGCCACCCCTCGACGGCCTGCGCGGTCGTCGGAGCGTGCTCCTCCATCATGGTGAAGTGGTTGCCCGGCACGTCCACGGCGGTGTGCTCCAGGTCCCAGTAGGAACGCCAGTCGCCGTCCGTGGACCGGGACCAGTCGAAGAACCGCTCACCCGCCCGTATCAGCAGGGTCGGCGTCTTCACGGCCGCGGGCTTCCAGCCGCCGAACAGCCGGAAGTACGCGCCCATCGCCAACAGCCTGTTGTCGTCGACCGGTACGTAGGTGTCCTGCCGCTCGTCCATCCCCTCGGAGAGGCCGGGCTGGATGCCGATGATCGCGTCGTCGTCGTGCGAGTAGATGTCGATCATCACCAGCGCCTGGGGGAAGACCCCCGCGCTCTCCAGCTTCCCGGCGACCGCGTGGGCGAGCATGCCGCCCGAGGAGTGGCCGAGGAGCACGAACGGCGCGCCGTCCGCGTGCCGCAGCACGGCCTCCGCCTGGGCCTCGATCACCGCGTCGGTGGTCGAGGGCAGCTGCTCGCCCCGCAGGAATCCGGGTGCGCCGAGCGCGTGAACGTCCCGGCGGCCCCGGAACGCCGAGGCGAAGCGCGCGTACTGGTGCGGGCCCGAGATCGACAGGATCGAGGAGAAGCAGACCAGTCCCGGCCGTGTGTCGCCGCGCGAGAGCCGCACCAGGCTCGGTGCCTTGCGCAGCTCGGCCGGTGAGGCGAACGAGGGCCGGAACCGCGACGCCTGCATGAGCAGTTCCATGAACTGCCCGGACGCACCTTGCGTTCCAGCCTCCTGGAGCATGGCTCCGAAGACACCCGCGGAGTCCTCCCCGCCGCTGTCCGTCTCCCCGTCGGACGCCGCCGCGCCGGGGGCTCCGGCGAGTTCGGCGCGCAGCCGGCCGGCGACCAGCGCCGGTGTGGGGTGGTCGAAGAGCAGGGTGGCGGGCAGCCGCAGGCCGGTCGCCGCGTTCAGCTGGTTGCGCAGCTCGACGGCGGTCAGCGAGTCCAGACCCAGCTCCAGGAACTCCTGCGACTCCCCCACCGCGTCCGGCGACGGATAGGCGAGTACGGCGGCCACCTGGGCACGCACCAGGTCGAGCAGCACCCGCTCCTGCTCCTCCTGAGGCAGCCCGGACAGACCCGCGAGCCGTCGCGCGGCGGCGGATGCGGCCGAGTCGGCGGCCTGATGTGCGGCGGCCCTGCGGGGACCGCCTCGCACCAGCCCGCGGAAGACGGCCGGAAGGGCTCCGGCGTCGGCCTGGGCCCGCAGGGGCGCCGTGTCCAGCCGCATGGCGACGAACACGCCGGCACCGGACACGGAGGTGTCGGACGCTGGGGTGTCGGACGCTGGGGTGTCCGACGCTGGGGTGTCCGACGCTGGGGTGTCCGACGCTGGGGTGTCCGACGCTGGGGTGTCCGACGCTGGGGTGTCCGACGCCGAGGCGTCGGAGACCGGGGCCGCTGAGCCGCCGGTGGCGGATGCGGCGGTGGCGGTCTCCAGGGCCGCGCCCGCCGACGCGAGGGCGCACGCCGTGTCGAAGAGAGCCAGGCCCTCGTCCGAGGAGAGCGGAGTCAGTCCGGCTCGCGCCATCCGCTGGACGTCGGCGTCCGACAGCTCGCCGGTCATCGCGCTGCGCTGCTCCCACAGCCCCCAGGCCAGCGACACCGCGGGCAGCCCCGCCGCGCGCCGGTGCTGTGCCAGGGCGTCCAGGAAAGCGTTGGCCGCCGCGTAGTTGGCCTGCCCGGGGTTGCCGAGCGTGCCGGCCGCCGAGGAGAACAGCACGAACGCGGCGAGGTCCAGCCCGCGGGTGAGCTCGTGCAGATGCAGCGCCGCTTCGGCCTTGGGACGCAGCACGGTGTCGATCCGCTCCGGGCTCAGCGACGCCACGAGGCCGTCGTCGACGCGGCCCGCCGTGTGAACGACGGCCGTGAGCGGGTGCGCGGCCGGGACACCGGCCAGCAGCGCGGCCAGCGCCTCCCGGTCGGCTGCGTCGCACGCGGCCACGGTCGCCTCGGCTCCCAGTTCGGCCAGTGCCGCGACCAGCTCCGGGGCGCCTTCGGCGGCGGCCCCGCGCCGGCTGGTCAGCAGCAGGTGCCGTACACCGTGCTCCACGACCAGGTGACGGGCCAGCAGGCTGCCGAGCGATCCGGTGCCGCCGGTGATGAGGACGGTGCCGTCGGGGTCGAAGGCCGGTGCGCGCTCCGTGCTCGCCTGCCCCTCGTGTCCGGCTGCCTGGTCCGACTCGGACCCGGCCGGGCCCTGATCCGGCGCGGCGGGGACAGCGGGGACCCGCGCCAGCCGGGCGGCGTGCAGGACACCGTCACGGACGGCGAGTTGAGGCTCCCCACTCGCCACGGCGGCGGCCAGCAACGGAGCGAGGGACGTGCCCTTCCCGCTGTCGTCGCCCGCGTCCTCCGCGTCGAGGTCGAGGAGCACGAACCGCCCGGGATTCTCGGACTGCGCGGACCGCAGCAGGCCCCACACCGGCGCGTGCGCCAGATCGGGCACACCCTCGCCGGGCCGCGCCTCGACCGCGCCGCGGGTGACCACGACCAGTCGGGACCCGGCGAGCGACTCCTCGGCGAGCCAGCCCTGTACGAGCGCCAGCGTGTCGTGAGCCGCCTGCCGGACAGCGTCCGCCGTGCCTGCCGTGCCTGGAGTGCCTGCCGTAGCCGCCGTACCGTCGGAGGCCGAGGAGGCATACGAGACCAGCACGGTGTCCGGCAGCGGCTTGCCCGCGGCCACGACTCCGCCGAGCGCGGACAGGTCCGCGTATCCGTCGGCGCTGACGCCGGCGTCCCGCAGCCTGGCCTCCACGCCGAGCGGGTCGGCCCCGATCACTGCCCAACGGCCGTCCCCGCGACTGTGCTTGGTGCTGTCCCCGGGGCCGTGCTCCGTACGGGAGCCGGTGGCCAGCGCGGGCCACTCCAGCCGGAAGAGCGACTCGTGGAACACCGGCCGGTCCGCCGGCCTCAACCGCGTCGGGTCGACCGCCCGCAGCAGCAGCGACTCCACCGACACGACCGGTGCGCCCTGCTCGTCGAACGCCGCGAGGGACACGGCGCCGGACCCGGCCGGGGCGAGCCGCACGCGCAGCGAGCCCGCGCCGACCGAGTGCAGACCGACACCGCTGAAGGAGAACGGGAGCCGGATCCGGGCGTCCTCGCCGCCACCGCCGGTCTCGGCATCGGTGGAGGTGAGGAACGAGCCGAGCGCGATGCCGTGCAGACCCGCGTCCAGCAGCGCAGGGTGCACCCCGAAATCGGCGGCCTGGGCGCGCGGGCCCTCGGGCAGAAGCAGCTCGGCGAACAGCTCGTCGCCCCGCCGCCAGGCAGCGCGCAGGTTACGGAAGGCCGGACCGTACGCGAACCCTCCCGCGGCGAACCGGTCGTACAGGTCTTCAGCGTCGAGCGCTTCGGCGTCCGCGGGGGGCCACACGTCCAGGCCGGAGGCGTCGGGCGCGGCGTCGGCCGTGTCCGGCGCGGCGAGCACACCGCCGGCGTGCCGCGTCCACGGCACTTCGTTCCCCGGACGGTCCTCGCCTCCCAGATCCTCGGGACGCGAGTGCACGTGCAGCGCGCGCCGCCCTGTCTCGTCGGGCGCGGCCACGGTGACCCGCAGCTGGAGCGCCCCGCGCTCGGGGAGCACCAGCGGCGCCTCCAGCGTCAGCTCTTCGAGCAGTGCGCTGCCCACCCGCTGCCCGGCGTGGAGCGCGAGCTCCACGAAGGCGGTCCCGGGCAGCAGGACGGTGCCCGCGACGGCGTGATCGGCCAGCCAGGGGTGCGACTGGAGCGACAGCCTGCCGGTGAGCAGAAGCCCTTCGGAGTCGGGCAGTTCGACGGCCGCGCCCAGCAGCGGGTGTTCGGCCGCACCGAGTCCGGCGGAGGCCACATCGCCGACGGAGGCGACGGGCACGTCGATCCAGTAGCGCTCGTGCTGGAAGGCGTAGGTCGGCAGGTCGACGCGCCGTGCGCCCGTGCCGGAGAAGTACGTCTCCCAGTCGACGGGGGTGCCGTGGGTGTGTGCGTGGGCGAGGGCCGTCGTGATCGTCTCGGGTTCGGGGCGGCCCTTGCGGAGGGCGGGCGCGAAGGTGACGCCGTCCTTGCTGAGGCAGTCCTGGGCCATCGCCGACAGGACGCCGTCGGGGCCGAGTTCGATGTACGTCGTGACCCCGGCGGTCTCCAGGGCGCGGATGCCGTCCAGGAAACGGACCCCCTCACGGACGTGCCGTACCCAGAAGTCCGCCGAGCTCATCTCATCCGTGACCACAGCCCCGGTGAGGTTCGAGACCACCGGGATGCGAGGAGCCTCGTACGACAGGCCCTCGGCGATCTCGCGGAAGTCGGCAAGCATGCCGTCCATGTGCGGCGAATGGAACGCGTGACTGACGACGAGCCGCTTCGTCTTACGGCCCTGCACGGCGAATCCGGCCGATATCTCCATCACGGCGTGCACATCGCCGGCGACGACGACCGACTGCGGACCGTTGACGGCGGCGATGCTCACCTGCTCCGTGAGCAGCGGCAGGACCTCAGCTTCGGTGGCCCGGACGGCGACCATGGCTCCGCCGCCCGGCAGCGCCTGCATCAGACGACCACGCGCGGCGACCAGGGTGCACGCGTCATCGAGGGAGAGCACGCCGGCCACATGGGCCGCGGCGATCTCACCGATGGAGTGACCGGCCAGGAAGTCAGGCTTCAGGCCCCACGACTCGACCAGCCGGAACAACGCCACCTCGACCGCGAAGAGAGCCGGCTGCGTGTACGCGGTCTCGTGCAGCAGATCACCCTCGGCCGCGAACAGCACCTCCTTCAGCGGCACTTCAAGTCGCGGGTCGAGCCTGTCGCACACCGCGTCCAGGGCCCGCGCGAAGACGGGATAGGAGGCATACAGCTCCCGGCCCATGCCCAGGCGCTGACTGCCCTGACCGGTGAACAGGAACGCAAGCTTCCCGGCACTCGCTGTTCCAAGCGTCAGACCGGCCGCCGTGCCCTCCGACTCCACAGCAGCCAGAGACCGAAGCAGCTCCTCACGGTCACCCGCCACCACCACCGCACGATGGTCGAAGATCGCCCGCCGCGTAGCCAACGAATACGCCACATCGACAACCCCGGACCCAACCCCGGACCCAACCCCGGCCTCAGGCGAGACCTCCACATGCGCCCTCAGACGCGCCGCCTGACCACGCAGCGCCTCCACCGACTTCGCCGACAACACAAACGGCACCACCGGCACAGCACCCCCACCGGACACAGCCGACTCGATGGTGCGTACCGGAGCGTGCTCGTCCGGTGCCTGCTCGATGATCGTGTGGGCGTTCGTGCCACTGATGCCGAAGGAGGAGATGGCCGCACGGCGCGGACGGCCGGTCTCGGGCCATGCCATCTGCTCGGTGAGCAGCGAGACCGCACCCGCCGACCAGTCCACGTGCGGTGACGGCTCGTCCACGTGCAACGTCCTGGGGACGACGCCGTGGTGCATCGCCTGAACCATCTTGATGATGCCCGCGACACCGGCAGCGGCCTGCGTGTGACCGAAGTTGGACTTGATCGAGCCCAGCCACAGCGGGCTGTCCTCGGGGCGGTCCTGACCGTAGGTGGCAAGCAGGGCCTGCGCCTCGATCGGGTCACCCAGAGTGGTGCCGGTGCCGTGCGCCTCCACGACATCGACCTCGGCGGCCGACAGCCCCGCACTGGCCAGAGCCTGCCGGATCACCCGCTGCTGCGACGGACCGTTGGGAGCCGTCAGACCGTTGCTGGCACCGTCCTGGTTGATCGCCGAGCCGCGGACCACCGCAAGAACCGGGTGACCGTTGCGCTGTGCGTCCGAGACGCGCTCGACGAGCAGCATGCCGACGCCCTCGCCCCACGCCGTACCGTCGGCCGCGGCCGCGAACGGCTTGCAGCGCCCGTCACTCGCGAGGCCGCGCTGACGGCTGAACGCGACAAACGTGCCGGGCGTGGCCATCACGGTGACGCCGCCGGCCAGCGCGAGATCGCACTCGCCGTTGCGCAGCGCCTGCACGGCGAGGTGCAGGGTGACCAGGGAGGACGAACAGGCCGTGTCGACCGTGACCGCCGGGCCTTCGAGCCCGAAGGTGTACGAGACCCGGCCGGAGGCGACACTGCCCGAGCTGGAAGTGCCCATATAGCCTTCGAGGCCTTCTGGCGCGCGGTGCAGGAGGGTGCCGTAGTCGTTGTACATGACGCCCGCGAAGACGCCGGTCCGGCTCCCGCGCACAGCCGCCGGGTCGATCCCCGCCCGCTCGAACGCCTCCCAGGACGTCTCCAGGAGCAGCCGCTGCTGAGGGTCGGTGGCGAGGGCCTCGCGCGGCGAGATCCCGAAGAACGTCGGGTCGAAGTGGTGGGCGTCGTGCAGGAATCCGCCCGCCCTGCTGTAACTGGTGCCCGGTCGGTCGGGGTCGGGATCGAAGAGTCCTTCGACGTCCCAGCCGCGGTCGTCCGGCATGTCCGAGATGGCGTCCCGGCCTTCCAGGACGAGCCCCCACAGGTCCTCGGGCGACCGTACGCCGCCGGGGAAGCGGCAGGCCATCGCCACGATCGCGATCGGCTCGTCGTCCCGGGCCATGACGGCCGTCGGGGCTGCTGCCGCTTCCTGACCGCCGAGCAGTTCGCCGTACAGGTAGTCGGCGAGGACGGCGGGGGTCGGGTAGTCGAAGACGAGGGTGACGGGCAGTCGTACGGCGGTCGCCGCGCCGAGCCTGTTGCGCAGCTCGACGGCGGTCAGCGAGTCGAAGCCCACCTCGTTGAACGACCGTGCCGGGTCGACCGCTTCGGGCCCGGCGAAGCCGAGCACGGCCGCGACCTGCGTACGGACCAAGTCCAGGACCGCACCGGCCCGCTGGTCCGCCGCCAGCGCGGCCAGTTGTCGGGCGAACTTGCCACCGCCGGCCGAACCGCCCCGGGCCGCCCGGCGGGTGGGCATGCGGACGAGGCCGCTGAGGAGCGGCGGGAGCATGCCGCCACTGCTTGCCTGGGCCCGGAGGGCAGCGAGATCGAGCTTTACCGGGACGAACAGCGCCTGCTCGGATGCGGACGCGGCGTCGAACAGCGCCACACCCTCCTCCGCGGAAAGCGCACTGACACCACCACGGCCAAGACGCGACACATCATCGGCGTCCAGCTCACCCGCCATACCTCCCGCCTCGGCCCAGAGACCCCAAGCGAGGGAAGTGGCAGCAAGGCCCTGCGCCGTACGGTGCTGAGCCAGAGCGTCCAGGAACACATTCGCGGCCGCGTAGTTCGCCTGACCGGCACCACCGAACACACCGGCGGCCGAGGAGAACAGCACGAACGCCGACAGATCCATCTCACGCGTCAGCTCATGCAGGTTCCAGGCCGCATCCACCTTCGGACGCAACACGGTCGACAGACGCTCCGGAGTGAGCGACGCGACCACACCGTCGTCCAGCACACCAGCCGTATGCACCACACCCGTCAGCGGATACTCGGCCGGAATGCCATCCAGTACGGTCGCCAGAGCCTGCCGGTCGGCCACATCACACGCAGCCCACCTCACCTCCGCACCCAACTCGGCCAACTCAGCCGTCAGATCCACCGCACCCTCAGCAGCCTCACCACGACGACTCACCAACAGCAGATGCCGCACACCACGCTCGACCACCAGATGACGGGCAAACAAACCACCCAACGTGCCACTCGCACCCGTCACCAACACCGTGCCCTCGAAGCCGAGTTCACGACTGGAGCCGTCAATGGCAGAGGTACGGGCAAGCCGCGGGGCGTAGAGCGCTGCGGCACGTACAGCCGCCTCGGGCTCTCCGGAGGCAAGCACCGCCGACAGCACGTCCGCGTCCACATCGCCGTCAACGTCGACGTCGATCAGACCGAAGCGGCCCGGGTTCTCCGACTGGGCAGAGCGCACCAGACCCCACACCGGAGCATGCACCAGGTCGCTCACGCCCTCGCCCGGCACCGCAGCCACCGCACCCCGCGTCAGGAACACCAGACGCGAGTCCACGAACCGCTCGTCCGCCAGCCACGCCTGCACCAGACCCAACGCACGCCCAACAGCCCCATGCACCGCACCCGCCACATCATCCGCAGCCGACTCCGACTCCGGCGCCACACACGGCACCACCAGCACCGCCGGAATCGCACCGCCCTCGGCAACAGCCGCACCCAGCCCCGCGAGATCCGCATGCACCTGCGAACCGGCACCCAGCATCGCCCAGTCGTCCGCCGAACCGGCCGGACCGCCTGTGGGCAGCGCCGTCCACTCGACGTGGAACAGCGCATCGCCGTGACCGCCGCCGCCCGGCCCGGTGAGCTGGTCGGGTGAGAAGGCGCGCAGGGCCAGGCTGCGTACGGACGCGACGGGCGCGCCGTCCGCGTCCGCGATCTCCAGTGCCACAGCGTCCTGACCGGCACGCGAGAGCCGTACGCGCAGGGTGTCCGCTCCCACGGCGTGGACCGCGACACCGCTCCACGCGAACGGCAGCCGCCCCTGCCCGGTGTCCTCGACGAGGGAGCCGAGGTTGATGGCGTGCAGCGCGGAGTCGAGCAGGGCAGGGTGCACCGTGAACTGTGCTGCTCCGGGCTCGGCTTCGTCCCCGAGACTCACCTCGGCGAACACGTCCTCGCCCCGACGCCAGGCGGCACGCAGCCCCTGGAACACGGGGCCGTAGCCGAAGCCCGAGTCCGCGAGCCCCTCGTACAGCCCCTCCACCGGAACGGATTCGGCCCCGGTCGGCGGCCAGACACCAAGATCGAACGCCGGGGTCTCCGCACCTTCCGCCAGTACCGCGGTGGCGTGCCGCACCCACGGCTCGTCGTCCGCAGCGCTGTCGGCGCGCGAGTGGAACGCGACAGACCTGCGGCCCGATTCGTCGGGCGCCGCGACGGCGATCTGGAGCTCGACCCCGCCGTGCTCGGGCAGCACCAGCGGGGCCGCGAGGGTGAGTTCGTCGACCAGGTCGCAGCCGACCTGGTCCCCGGCCCGGAGTGCGAGTTCGACGAAGGCCGTACCGGGCAGCAGGACCGTCCCCGCCACAGTGTGGTCGGCGAGCCAGGGGTGGGTGTCGAGCGAGAGCCGGCCGGTGAGGAGCAGACCCTCCGCATCCGCCAGAGCCACGGAGGCACCGAGCAGCGGATGATCGGCGGACCGGAGGCCCGCCGTGGTCACGTCCCCGCCGAGCGTTCCCGCGTCGAGCCAGTAGTGCTCGCGCTGGAAGGCGTAGGTGGGCAGGTCGACGCGCTGGGCTCCGGTCCCGGAGAAGTACGCCTGCCAGTCGACGGCGATCCCCCGGACATGCGCCTGGGCGAGTGCCGTGGTGACAGTCTCGGCCTCGGAGCGACCGGAGCGCAGGACCGGCACAAAGGCCGCGGCCTCGCCCGTCACACACTCCTGAGCCATCGCCGAGAGGACCCCGTCGGGGCCGAGTTCGACGTATGTCGTGACCCCGGCGGCCTCCAGAGCGCGGATGCCGTCCAGGAAACGGACCGCCTCGCGGACGTGGCGGACCCAGAAGTCGGCGGACGTCATCTCGTCCGAGACCAGAGCACCGGTGAGGTTCGAGACGACCGGGATGCGAGGAGTCTCGTACGAGAGGCC
>NZ_JBEZKA010000052.1:0-28368 GCF_040651435.1 Streptomyces sp. NPDC048479 | reverse complement strand
GGCGGGTGGGTGGGGAAGAGCCCCCGGCCGCTACGCCAACGTCCGCGCCGCAGGCGTCCGGCGGCCCGCCGCGGCCGCCGCGAGGCGGCCCAGCGCCTCCGCCTTGCCGCACGGGTGCGCGCCCAACTCCGTCTGGCGCGCCACGATGCCGCGTTCCGCGCGCATCAGGCGCCAGCCCCGCCGCAGCAGGAAGCCCACCGACTTGCGGCCCTCGCGCAGATCCCGCGCCAGCCGGCGGCGGAACGTCGTCGACGGGCGGCCGCGCAGGCACAGCGCGTCCGCCAGTACGCCGAGGTCCTGGCACCGCCCGACGATGTCCGCCGCGAAAATGCCCTCCGCCACGAACAGCGGCGTGCGGTCGATGTCGAGCGCCTCCCGGTCGATGCGGGAGCTCGTCGCGATGTCGTACACGGGGACCGTCGTACGTCCCGTACCGCACAGCTCCACGATCGCCGCCACCGCCGCGTCCGCGTCCCACGACAGCGGTGAGTCCCAGTCGATGTCCGTACTGCCTTCGACCAGCGGCAACGTCGGGTCGTCGCCCTCTTTGTAGAAGTCGTCCAGGCGCAGCACCGGCAGGCCGGTGCGGGCGGCGAGGGAGGACTTTCCGGAACCTGAGGGGCCCGCAAGCAGCACAACACGGGTGGGGATGGTGGAAGAGCTCACGGGACACCAGTGTGACGCATTGCCCCTTGAAGGGGACCCCTCGGGGCGGAGGTTGGTATTGAGCGTCGCATCTCAACTACGCTACGTGCTCGTCCGATTACTCATTCAGCAAGGAATCGAAACCCATGGCACGTCACACAGCTCCCCAGTCCCGGCGGATCGCCCTGCTTCGCGCAGGTATGACCGTCGCGGCGGTGGCCGCGGTCCTCGGTTCGGGCGGTGCCGCTCAAGCGGCGCCTACGGTGCCCGCGGGGCTCGACACGGTCGACAAGGGGCAGGGCCGGTCGCTGGCCGGCATGGTCACGAATTCGGTGACCGGAGTCGGGCAGGTCAAGAGCCTTCAGCTCAACCCGCTGGCCAAGACCGGCGTCAACCCGCTGGACAACAATGTGTCCACCCAGGTTGCCGACTTCAACCCGGTCGCCACGGAAGCGGTCACCGGGCCCCTGGCGGACGGCGCCGCGCTCAAGGACCTTCCGGTGACGAAGCGCGCCGCGGGGGCGCTGCCGTCCTGAGTCGAGGCCGACCGCCGGCGCATGCAGCGAGCGCGTGCAGCCAACGCATGCAGCCGAGGCATGAAAGCCAGGCATGAAGGAGCCCCCTGCCGCCGGACGGGACGGCAGGGGGCTCGGCCATGGGAGGGGTCGGGTCAGTACGCCGAACCGGAGGCGCCGAGCGAGCCCGTCGGGTGCCAGACCGTCTTCGTCTCCAGGAAGGCCGTCAGCCGGTGCGTGCCCGGATCGGCCGAGAAATCCACAGGCTGTGGACGGAGGACGCGCTTGAGGTTGTCCGCCGCCGCGATCTCCAGCTCCTTCGCGAGGACTTCACCGGCCCCGGTCAGGTCGATCGCGTTGACGTCCTGGTGCGCGGCGAGCGGGGTCGCGATCTCCTCGGTCCGGCCGGAGAGGACGTTGACCACCCCGCCCGGGAGGTCCGAAGTGGCCAGCACCTCGCCGAGCGAGAGCGCGGGGAGCGGGGCCTTCTCGCTCGCCACCACGATCGCGGTGTTGCCTGTCGCGATCACCGGGGCGACCACCGAGACCAGGCCCAGGAAGGACGACTCCTGCGGCGCGACGATGGTCACGACGCCCGTCGGCTCCGGCGTCGAGAGGTTGAAGAACGGGCCGGCGACCGGGTTTGCCCCGCCCACGATCTGGCCGATCTTGTCCGTCCAGCCCGCGTACCAGACCCAGCGGTCGATCGCCGCGTCGACGACGGCCGCGGCCTTGGACTTGGACAGGCCCTCGGCGGCCGCGACCTCGGCGGTGAACTGCTCGCGCCGGCCCTCCAGCATCTCCGCGATGCGGTAGAGGATCTGGCCCCGGTTGTACGCGGTCGCGCCCGACCAGCCGCCGAACGCCTTGCGCGCCGCGACGACCGCGTCACGCGCGTCCTTGCGCGACGAGAGAGGCGCGTTGGCCAGCCACTTGCCCTTGGAGTCCGTCACCTCGTACACCCGGCCGCTCTCGCTCCGGGGGAACTTGCCCCCGACGTACAGCTTGTAGGTCTTGAAGACGCTCAGTCGCCCGTCAGACATCGAGGTAGGCCTCCAGACCGTGACGGCCGCCCTCGCGGCCGAAGCCCGACTCCTTGTAACCGCCGAACGGCGAGGTCGGGTCGA
This sequence comes from Streptomyces sp. NPDC048479, assembly GCF_040651435.1. Lineage (NCBI taxonomy): Bacteria > Bacillati > Actinomycetota > Actinomycetes > Kitasatosporales > Streptomycetaceae > Streptomyces > Streptomyces sp. NPDC048479. The sequence continues at coordinate 26,081 of NZ_JBEZKA010000052.1, read as the reverse complement.
ACTTGTTGAAGGTGTTGGCCCACACCACACCCGCGCGGAGCTTGCTCGCCACCGCCAGGATGCGGGAGCCCTTCTCCGTCCAGATGCCGGCCGACAGGCCGTACTGGCTGTTGTTGGCCTTGGCGACCGCCTCGTCCGGCGTACGGAACGACAGCACGGACAGCACCGGGCCGAAGATCTCGTCGCGCGCGATGGTGTGTGCCTGCGTGACGCCGGTGAAGAGCGTCGGAGCGAACCAGTAGCCGGAGCTCGGCAGCTCGCAGGGCGCGGACCAGCGCTCGGCGCCCTCCGCCTCGCCCTTCTCGGTCAGCGCCGTGATCCGGGCCAGCTGCTCCGCGGAGTTGATCGCGCCGATGTCCGTGTTCTTGTCCAGCGGGTCGCCGAGGCGCAGCGTGGACAGGCGGCGCTTGAGGGAGTCGAGCAGCTCGTCCTGGATCGACTCCTGGACCAGCAGGCGCGAGCCCGCGCAGCAGACCTGGCCCTGGTTGAAGAAGATGCCGCCGACGATGCCCTCGACGGCCTGGTCGATCGGGGCGTCGTCGAAGACGATGTTCGCGCCCTTGCCGCCCAGCTCCAGCGTGACCTTCTTGTCGGTGCCGGCGATCTGGCGGGCGATCGCCTTGCCGACGGCGGTCGAGCCGGTGAAGGCGACCTTGTTGACGTCGGGGTGCGCGACGAGCGCAGCGCCCGTCTCTCCGTAACCCGGAAGGATGTTGACGACACCCTTCGGCAGGCCCGCCTGGCGGCAGATGTCCGCGAAGAAGAGGGCGGAGAGAGGGGTCGTCTCGGCGGGCTTGAGGACGACCGTGTTGCCCGCCGCGAGCGCCGGAGCAATCTTCCACGCGAGCATGAGGAGCGGGAAGTTCCAGGGGATGACCTGGCCCGCGACGCCGAGTGGCTGCGGGTTCGCGCCGTAGCCGGCGTGGCCGAGCTTGTCGGCCCAGCCCGCGTAGTAGAAGAAGTGCGCGGCGACCAGCGGCAGGTCCGCGTCGCGGGTCTCCTTGATCGGCTTGCCGTTGTCGAGCGTCTCCAGGACGGCCAGCTCGCGCGAGCGCTCCTGGATGATCCGCGCGATACGGAACAGGTACTTGGACCGCTCCGAGCCGGGCAGCGCCGACCACTTCTCGAACGCCTTGCGGGCCGCCTTCACGGCGCGGTCCACGTCCTCGGCGCCGGCCTGGGCGACCTCGGCGAGCACCTCCTCGGTGCTCGGCGAGACGGTCTTGAAGACCTTGCCGTCCGCGGCGTCGGTGAACTCGCCGTCGATGAAGAGGCCGTACGACGGTGCGATGTCGACGATCGACCGCGACTCGGGCGCGGGCGCGTACTCAAAAATCTGCTTGTCCATGGTCATGGGGTCTCAGTCCACCGTCACGTAGTCGGGGCCGGAGTAGCGTCCGGTGGCCAGCTTCTGACGCTGCATCAGCAGGTCGTTGAGCAGGCTCGAGGCACCGAAGCGGAACCAGTGGTTGTCCAGCCAGTCCGCACCGGCGGTCTCGTTGACCAGCACCAGGAACTTGATCGCGTCCTTGCTGGTACGGATGCCGCCCGCAGGCTTCACGCCGACCTGTACTCCAGTCTGCTCCCGGAAGTCGCGCACGGCCTCCAGCATCAGCAGGGTGTTCGCCGGGGTGGCGTTCACCGCCACCTTGCCGGTCGAGGTCTTGATGAAGTCCGCGCCGGCGATCATGCCGAGCCAGGAGGCGCGGCGGATGTTGTCGTACGTGGAGAGCTCGCCGGTCTCGAAGATGACCTTCAGCCGGGCGGCGCCCGCGGCCTCCTTCACGGCGAGGATCTCCTCGTAGACCTTCAGGTAGCGGCCGGAGAGGAAGGCTCCCCGGTCGATCACCATGTCGATCTCGTCGGCTCCGGCGGCGACGGCGTCACGGGTGTCCGCGAGTTTCACGTCGAGCGCGGCGCGGCCGGCCGGGAAGGCGGTGGCGACGGAGGCGACCTTGACGCCGGAGCCCCGCAGGGCCTCCTTGGCGATGGCTGCCATATCGGGATAGACGCAGACCGCGGCGGTCGTCGGGGTCGTACGGTCGGTGGGGTCGGGGTGAAAGGCCTTGGCGGCGAGCGACCGGACCTTGCCCGGGGTGTCCGCACCCTCGAGCGTCGTCAGGTCGATCATCGAGATGGCCAGGTCAATGGCGAACGCCTTGGCCGTGGCCTTGATCGAACGCGTGCCGAGCCCTGCGGCGCGGGCCTCCAGGCCGACGGCGTCGACGCCGGGCAGGCCATGGAGGTAGCGGCGCAGTGTGCTGTCGGACGCGGTCACGTCAGCGAATGCGGGTGGGGTGGTGGGCATGGTCACCAGAGGAGCATATCTACGCGCGTAGCGACCTGTACAGGGGGCCAGGTCAGCGGCCGCCCGATGGCGGCTTCGCGGCGGGCACGACCTGTACGGGAAGTGTGGCACGACCCGTAGGGGAAGTGCCGCCGCAGGCGTACGGCAGAATCGGAGACATGAGTAGCCCGCAGCAGCCCGCCGAGCCCACGTACGCCGACCGGGTCTTCCGGTCGCCCGCCGGTATGGGGGGCGGGGTGTTGCTGCTCGCGCTCATCGCCTGGATCACCGTGGACGCGCTCATCCGCGGCGAGGGCCGGACGCCGTGGCTCGCGCTCGCCGGCGCCCTGCTGGCGGTGCCGCTCGTCGTCGCGTTCACGCTGCGGCCCGCGGTGTTCGTCAACGAGGACCGGGTGCGCATCAGGAATCCGTTCCGGACGATCACCCTGCCGTGGGCGGCCGTCGCCGATGTGCGCGCCGGGTACTCCAGCGAGATCTTCACCCAGGAGGGTACGAAGTACCAGCTCTGGGCCATCCCCGTCTCGCTGCGCCAGCGCAAGCGGGTCTCGCGCCGGCAGATGCAGAACGCCCACGACGATCCGCACGGCCGGACCTCCGTGTCGGCCGACGTCAACGACTCCCAGGCGCGGCTGGCTCCCGCCGACCGGACGGTCACGGATCTGCGCGAGCTGGCCGAGCGCAATGCGTCGCGGCCGGGTGCGCAGGGCGAGCCACAGGTCCGCTGGGCGTACGAGGTGCTGGCGCCGGCCGTGGCCGGGGCCGTACTGCTCGCGGTGCTGCTGGCCATCGGCTGAGGCCCCTGAGGCCCCGAGCCCTCGAGCCCTGGGCCCCAAGGTGTCACCCGAGGCCGCGCAGCGCCTCCGAGGCATCTGACGCACGGGTGACCGCGACGATCAGGGCGGGCCCTTCCACACCAGCAGCATGTACGCCCCCACCCACGCCGACGACAGCGTCGACGTGCCCAGCACCACCGCGACCACCGCTGTCCGCCGTGTCCTGGCCAGTGCCAGCGCGATCGGCAGCAGCAGCGGGAAGCCCGGCAGCAGAAAGCGGGTGCGCGGGAAGTAGACCCCGCCGCTGCCCAGGACGACCAGCAGCAGCACGCCCGTGAAGACGAGCAGCGCCGGCGGCTGCCGGTCGGCCAGACAGAGCAGATACAGCCCGACCGACACGATCAGCATCAACGACACGATCACCAGGAAGAGCTGAGGACGCGCCATGTACACCAGGTACTGCCGCAGCCGCAGCAGCGTCGTCGCGCCGCCGTCCCACTCGTTGCGCCACAGCTTCTGTACGGCGAAGTAGCCGTCGGGCCGCCCCATGCGGAACCCCACCCACGCGACATACGCCAGCCACCCCAGCGGCGCGACCAACGCCCCCACGAGCGCCCGCCGGTTCCCGCGACAGGACGGCAGCAGTGCGGCCACCGACACGGCGGCCGCGACCGCGATGCCCGTCGGCCGGGTCAGCCCGGCGAGCGAGGCGAGCGAAGCCGCCCACAGCCAGCGCCCGGTGAGCACCGCGTACAGCGCCCACGCCGCGAGCGCCGTGAACAGCGACTCCGTGTACCCCATCCACTGGACGATCGCTACGGGCAGCACGCCCCACAGCACGGTGAGCACGGTGCCCGTCCGGCGCCCGTACAGCCGGTCGCCCACCGCGAAGGTGCCCCACGCTGCGACGAACGAGAACACGACCGCGAGGACGAGTGCGACCGTGGCGCGCGAGCCGGGTGTGACACCGGCGACGGCCTTGATCAGGACCGGATAGAGCGGGAAGAAGGCCAGGTTGTTGGCGTTGAACTGGGTGCCGAGGGCGTCGGCGTACCCATGGTCGGCGATGCCCAGGTACCAGCCGGAGTCCCAGGATGTGGCGAGTGTCGGCCAGACACCGTGGTGCTTGAGATGCACCCACCTGGCGAGGACCAGAAGACCGCACAGCCGCACCGCGAGATAGCCGAGCAGCGCGGGCGCGGCCCGCCGCAGTGCGCGCCGCAGCCGGTCCCGTACGCCGGTCGCATCACCGCCTCCCGGGGCCGGTGGCCGGCGGGAGGCGGGGACGGTGGGCCGAACGGTCGCGGCGGGGGACACAGCGGCAGCTCCTGGAACTCGGTATGCGCTACCGGGTCACCATTTCCCGGAGGGTCCCGGGGAGCGGGTGCCACTGCCTCAACTCCGTACGAGATTCACCCGTGCGGACGGTCCAGGGCGGGCGTGCCGACGGTCGTACGGGGAGCCGGCCGACGGTCAGATCCCCGCGGCCGCGGCGAGATCCCGCTTGATCCCGGCGAGGACCTCCGCGGCCCGCTCCCGCGCGGTGACGAGCTCCGACGCGTCCGCGACCGGCACCACGACCTCCAGGTAGCACTTGAGCTTGGGCTCGGTACCGCTCGGGCGGACGATGACGCGGGCCGTGAACTCGCCGTCGAGGTAGTAGCGCAGCCCGTCCGTGGGCGGCAGCTTGTCCGTACCGCGGTTCAGGTCCTCGGCGGTGACGACCTGCAGCCCGGCGAGCACGGCCGGCGGCTGCTCGCGCAGCGCCCGCATCGCGTTGGCGATGATGCTCAGGTCCTCGACCCGCACCGACAGCTGGTCGGTGGCGTGCAGACCGTGCTCGACGGCGAGGTCGTCGAGCAGATCGGTGAGCGTACGGCCCTGCTCCTTCAGCTCCGATGCCAGCTCGGCGACGAGCAGCGCGGCGGTGATGCCGTCCTTGTCGCGTACGCCTTCGGGGTCGACGCAGTAGCCGAGCGCCTCCTCGTAGCCGTACCGCAGACCGTCCACGCGGGCGATCCACTTGAAGCCGGTCAGCGTCTCCTCGAACGGCAGCCCCGCGGCCTCCGCGATCCGTCCCAGCAGGGACGAGGACACGATCGACTCGGCGAAGGCGCTGTTCTTGTCCCGCGGAGACACTCCCTTGTGGACGAGGTGCGCGCCGAGCAGCGCGCCGACCTCGTCACCCCGGAGCATGCGCCAGCCGCCGGGCGCGGCGTCGTCGGGAACGGCGACGGCGCACCGGTCCGCGTCGGGGTCGTTGGCGATGACGATGTCCGGCCGGTCCCGGCGCGCGGTCTCGAAGGCGAGATCCATCGCCCCCGGCTCCTCCGGATTGGGGAACGCGACGGTCGGGAAGGCCGGGTCGGGCTCGGCCTGCTCCTGTACGAGGGTGGGCGCGGGGAAGCCCGCGCGGTCGAAGGCGGCGGTCAGCACGTCCTTGCCGACGCCGTGCATGGCCGTGTAGACGACGCGGGCGGTGCGGGGGGAGCCGGCGGTGAAGATGGCGTCCGTACGCGCCAGATAGGCGTCCAGGACCTCGTCGCCGAGGGTGTCCCAGCCGCTCTCGGCGCGCGGCACATCGTCGAGACTCGCCACGGCCGCGATCTCCGAGGCGATCTCCGCGTCGGCGGGCGGCACGATCTGGGAGCCGTCGCCGAGGTAGACCTTGTAGCCGTTGTCGCGCGGCGGGTTGTGGCTGGCGGTGACCTCGACGCCGGCGACGGCGCCCAGCTGCCTTATGGCGAAGGCGAGTACGGGCGTCGGCAGCGGGCGCGGCAGCACGGCGGCGCGGAGCCCGGCGCCGACCATGACGGCGGCGGTGTCGCGCGCGAAGTCGGCGGACTTGTAGCGGGCGTCGTATCCGATGACGACGAGCCCGTCACCCTGCCCCTTCGCCTTGAGATACGCGGCGAGCCCGGCGGCGGCCCGGATGACGACGGCCCGGTTCATCCGCATGGGCCCGGCCCCGAGCTCCCCGCGCAGCCCGGCCGTCCCGAACTGCAGCGTCCCGCTGAACCGCACGGCGAGCTCGTCGAGGTCCTGGGCCTCGATGAGCTTCCTGAGCTCGTCCCGGGTCTCACTGTCCGGGTCCTCCGCCAGCCACGCGCTGGCCCGCGCGATGAGGTCCTGCTGCACGGTTGGTCCGCCTCTCGTGTGTAATCCGTCGCCCCATTATTTCGGGGGGCCGCCCCCGTCCCCTGCGGCGCCGCAGCGCCGTGGGGCTGTCCTGTACCCGCGATGCACGGCACCGAAGCGGCACGGTTCCCCCCTGCGGGAGCACGGGAGCATCCGGCGCGCCTGGGCGGGCCGGCCGGTTCGGGGGACGTGGGTTCCGGAGAACCCTGCCCTGCGGCCGGTAAGCCGCCGCCCTGCCGATGCCGTGGTCGTTGTCCGGCCCGCTGAGCCACGATCCGCGCCTTGTCGCGCGAAGCAGCCCCCGCCGACATGCCGCGCGAAGTCGCCGCGGCGTCCGGGGGGCGTGGGAGTGTCCCGCCCACCCGCACATCAGGCGGGTGGGCGGGACAAGCCGCTCTCCGCTCAGATGCGGTCGAGCACCCGGGTCAGCAGCTCGCCCATCCGCGCCGCCGAGTCCCGGCCCGCCTGGAGTACTTCCTCGTGGTTCAGCGGCGCGCCCGTCAGACCCGCCGCCAGGTTCGTGACCAGCGAGATGCCGAGCACCTCCGCGCCCGCCTCGCGCGCCGCGATCGCCTCGAGGACCGTCGACATGCCGACCAGGTCACCGCCGAGCACGCGGACCATGTTGATCTCCGCCGGCGTCTCGTAGTGCGGGCCGGGGAACTGGACGTAGACGCCCTCCTCCAGGGAGGCGTCGACCTCCTTGCACAGCGCCCGCAGCCGCGGCGAGTACAGGTCCGTCAGGTCCACGAAGTTCGCGCCGATGATCGGCGACGTCGCCGTCAGGTTGATGTGGTCGCTGATCAGCACCGGCTGGCCGGGGCGCATGCCCTCGCGCAGGCCGCCGCAGCCGTTCGTCAGGATGACCGTCTTGCAGCCCGCTGCCACCGCCGTACGCACTCCGTGCGCCACCGCCGCGACCCCGCGGCCCTCGTAGTAGTGGGTCCGGCCGAGGAAGACCAGCGCCCGCTTCTCGCCGATCCTGTACGAACGGATCTTGCCGCCGTGGCCCTCGACCGCCGGCGGCGGGAAGCCGGGCAGTTCGGTGACCGGGAATTCGGCCTCGGGCGCGCCGAGGGCGTCAACGGCCGGCGCCCAGCCGGAGCCCATCACCAGGGCTACGTCGTGCGTCTCGGCGCCGGTCAGCTCGCGCAGCCGCGCGGCTGCTGCGTCGGCTGCGGCATGGGGGTCGGCGGTAGCGCCGTTGAGGTCCGGATTCACAGATGCGTTCACGCCGACGAGGGTAGCCGGTCATTCCCTACGCGCGTAGATGATGCAGCTCACGGTCTTCGGATCGTTGTCTTGTCGTTTCCGACAAATGAACGTGCGAACCATTGCCCACGCGCTAGCAGGGGCGCTTGCGCAGCTCCATCACATAGTCGTGCGGCGCCCCCGCCGAATCCGCCGCGTCCGCCAGCTCCCCCAGATACCGCGCCGACGGCAGCCCGCCCTCGTACCCGTTCAGCACGTACACCCAGGCCGGCTCCTCGCCGTCCAGCGTGTCGACGCGGACCCGCATCCGCCGGTAGATGTCGAGCCCGACACCCTCCCAGCGGTCCATGGAGTCCTCGTCCATGGGCGCGATGTCGTACAGCGCGACGAAGACCTGCGAGCGCGGCGCCTCCACGATCGTGGCCAGCGCGCCCTCCCAGCCCATCTGCTCGCCGCCGAAGGTCAGCCGGTGGCCGTTGAGCCAGCCGGTTCCGCGCAGCGGGGAGTGCGGTGCGCGGCGGGACATCAGCCGCGCGTCGAGGTTGCCGGCGTACGCGGCGTAGAGCGACATGGGATCGAGGGTACGGGAGGGGGCGGAGAGGCTGCTCATGCGGCGGAACCGCACACGGTTGCGGCCGTACGGAGACCCGGGGGCGAAGCCACTTGAACCGTGCGGGACAATGGGGTACGTACTGCATTCCCCCCGGGGCACCCCCGGGACCCCCGGTCGGGCGGGCAGGCGGGCCGGGATTGACAATGCGAGGCGGACTTTTTCGTGACCCGGATCGTGATCATCGGTGGCGGACCCGGCGGTTATGAGGCTGCCCTGGTGGGCGCCCAGCTCGGCGCGGAGGTGACCGTCGTCGACTGCGACGGTCTGGGCGGAGCGTCGGTGCTGACCGACTGCGTACCGTCGAAGACTCTGATTGCCACGGCCGAGGTGATGACGACCTTCGACTCCTCCTACGAGGAGCTGGGCATCATCGTGGCCGACGACACACCGCACATCGAGCAGGCCGCCCGGGTCGTCGGCGTCGACCTCGGCAAGGTCAACCGACGGGTGAAGCGGCTCGCCCTCGCCCAGTCCCACGACATCACCGCCTCCGTCACCCGGGTCGGCGCGCGCGTGCTGCGCGGCCGCGGCCGGCTCTCGGGTCGCCAGGCCATGGACGGCTCCCGCCAGGTGATCGTGCGCGCCGCGGACGGCAGCGAGGAGACGCTGACCGCCGACGCCGTACTGATCGCGACCGGCGGCCACCCGCGCGAGATCCCGGACGCCCTCCCCGACGGGGAGCGCATCCTCAACTGGACGCAGGTGTACGACCTGGACGAGCTCCCCGAGGAGCTCATCGTGGTCGGCTCCGGCGTCACCGGCGCCGAGTTCGCCGGCGCGTACCAGGCACTCGGCTCCCGGGTCACCCTCGTCTCCTCCCGCGACCGCGTGCTGCCGGGCGAGGACCCGGACGCCGCCGCCGTCCTCGAGGACGTCTTCCGCCGCCGCGGCATGAACGTCATGGCCCGCTCCCGCGCCGAGGCCGCCAAGCGCGTCGGCGACCGCGTCGAGGTCACCCTCTCCGACGGCCGCGTCATCTCCGGTACGCACTGTCTGATGGCGGTCGGCGCCATCCCCAACTCCGCCGGCATGGGCCTGGAGGAGGCCGGCGTACGGCTCAAGGACTCGGGCCACATCTGGACCGACAAGGTCTCCCGCACCAGCGCTCCCGGCGTGTACGCGGCCGGTGACGTCACCGGCGTCTTCGCGCTCGCCTCGGTCGCGGCCATGCAGGGCCGGATCGCGATGTACCACTTCCTGGGCGACGCGGTGCAGCCGCTGAACCTGAAGACCGTCTCGTCGAACGTCTTCACCGACCCGGAGATCGCGACGGTCGGCTACAGCCAGGCCGACGTGGACGCCGGCAAGATCGACGCCCGGGTCGTCAAGCTGCCGCTGCTGCGCAACCCGCGCGCGAAGATGCAGGGCATCCGGGACGGTTTCGTCAAGATCTTCTGTCGTCCGGGTACCGGAATCGTGGTCGGCGGTGTGGTCGTCTCACCGCGCGCGAGCGAGCTGATCCATCCCATCTCGATCGCGGTCGACAACAATCTGACGGTGGAACAGATCGCAAACGCTTTCACTGTGTACCCCTCTCTGTCGGGGTCGATCGCCGAGGTGGCACGGCAGTTGCACACCCGAAAGGTGAACGGCGAGGCGTGATGCGGGCGCAAAGAGGCGCGATCCGGGCGTAAATCACAAGAACCCCGGCCCTCCACGCACCGACCGATCAACTTCGTGGTCGCCAATACCACTTGGCGGCCGCGCGTGTGCGCAACTTCTCTTATTCGGCGCATAGTGCTGAAAACTATCGGCCGGTCAGGTTACTGTCAGTTTCGTGTTCGCTGCAGAACGTCGCCAATTGATCCTCGAAATGGTGCGCGCCAACGGGGCCGTGTCGCTCCGTGAGCTCGCCCGTGTTGTCCAGACCTCCGAAGTGACCGTACGGCGGGACGTGCGGGCACTGGAGGCAGAAGGACTCCTCGACCGCCGGCACGGCGGTGCGGTACTGCCGGGTGGCCTCACGCGGGAGTCCGGCTTTCCGCAGAAATCCCTGTCCGCGACCGCGGAGAAGACGGCCATCGCCGATCTTGCCGCGGGCCTCGTCGAAGAGGGCGAGGCGGTTGTGGTCGGCGCGGGGACGACGACGCAGGAGCTGGCCCGCCGGCTCGCGCGCGTCCCCGGACTGACCGTCGTCACGAATTCCCTGCTGGTCGCCCAGGCGCTGGCGCATGCCAACCGGGTCGAAGTCGTCATGACCGGCGGGACGCTGCGCGGCTCGAACTACGCGCTGGTCGGCAGCGGGGCGGAGCAGTCCCTGCAGGGGCTGCGGGTCTCCCGGGCCTTCCTCTCCGGCAGCGGTCTCACCGCCGAGCGGGGGCTCTCCACGTCCAACATGCTGTCGGCGAGCGTCGACCGGGCGCTGGTGCAGGCCGCGGCGGAGGTGGTGGTCCTCGCGGACCACACCAAACTCGGCACCGACACGATGTTCCAGACGGTGCCGACGGATGTGATCACGCGGCTGGTCACCGACGAGCCGCCGACGCATGACGACCGCGCGGCGACCGAGCTGCAGGCGCTGGCGGACCAGGGGGTCCAGATCGCGGTGGCCGGCGCGGCAGCCGGCTCCGGCGGTGACGGCGTCCCGACGGGGCGGCAGCCTCGCCGGGACGTCCCGCTTCCGGGCCAGCGGCGTACGCGTGGCGGGCCGGGGCCGCAGTTGCGCAGCGCGGCGCTGGCGGCGGAGCCGCCGGGCGAACGGGCAGCAAGGGTGGCGGACCTCCGCCGCCGCTGAGGGGGCTTTGCGGGGTGCGGGCGGGGGTCCGGTGCGGGTTGCCCCCGCGCCCTCTTGTTCCACCCCCCCCGCCCGATCACTCGCCTCCGCAGGATGCGGGCCCCTCGCTGCGCGCAGCCGGCGCTCCGGGCCAGGGCTTGCCCCGGGTTCGGGAGGGGCGGGTAGGGGAGAGGCCCCCTGTGCGGCGGCCCCCACTGCGGCCCCCCCCGCTCAGGTCGTGTCCGGCTTCAGGCCGCGCAGCGTCAGCATCAGCAGCCGGTCCGCCAACTCCGGGTCGTCCGGATCCTGTTCCGCCGCCAGGGCGATCGCGTTCGTCAGCTGCATCAGGTCGCCGATCGATACGTCCGCCCGCACCGCACCGCTCTGCTGCGCCCGCACCAGTAGCCGCTCCCCCGCTTCGCGCATCGGCACGCTGCACTCCGACAGCGCCGAACTCTCGTCGTGCGAGGCCGACAACAGCGCCCGCGCCAGACCGCGGTACTCACCCGCATGAGTGATGATGGCGCGCAGCCACTCCACCAGTGCCCCGCACGGCTGTTCGGCCGAAGCCAGTTCGCGTGAGCGCTGCAGCAGCGACGCCAGCGCCTCCTGGAAGACGGCGCTCATCATCGCGTGGCGGTTGGGGAAGTGCCGGTACAGCGTGCCGATACCCACGCCCGAGCGGCGTGCGATCTCCTCGAGGGAGGCGTCGGTGCCGTGCTCCGCGAAGGCGGTACGGGCTTCGGTCAGCAGTCGTTCGTAGTTGCGGCGCGCGTCGGCTCGCATCGGTCGCGGTGACCCCGCCGCCGTACCAGTCGTACCAGGCGTGCCAGTCGCACCAGCCGTGCCCGCCGTACTTGTCGCCATCGCGCCGTCCTCCCTGAGTCCGCCCCGATGTCCAGGATGCCATTGCGAAATCGGAGGCGCCCTCCGTATTTTAATCGTACGGAAGCGTGGCACGCGGCGCGGGTGGCTCAGGGCCGGACGCGATGGTGGAGGGCTTCTCCGCGGGCCTGCTGGCGGCCGCGGCCTTCATGGCGGTCGCGTTCGTCCTGCTCCTGGTGTCGCGGACAGCCGCCGACAGCACCTGAACACACGTGTGGGGCCTGCCCGTTGACACTCGGGCAGGCCCCACACGTACACATACGGCCGGACGTCAGTCCTTGATCTCGCAGATCGTCGCGCCGGAGGTCAGCGAGGCGCCGACCACGGCCGAGAGGCCCTTGATGGTGCCGGAGCGGTGCGCGTTCAGCGGCTGCTCCATCTTCATCGCCTCGAGTACGACGACGAGGTCGCCCTCCGTGACCTCCTGGCCCTCCTCGACCGCGACCTTGACGATCGTGCCCTGCATCGGGGAGGAGAGAGTGTCGCCGGAGGCCGCCGGGCCCGACTTCTTCGCGGCGCGCCGCTTGGGCTTGGCGCCCGCGGCCAGACCGGTCCTGGCCAGCGTCATGCCCAGCGAGGACGGCAGCGAGACCTCGAGACGCTTGCCGCCGACCTCGACGACGATCGTCTCGCGACCGGCCTCGTCCTCGTCCGCGTCCGAAGGCACGGCGAAGGGCTTGATGTCATTCGCGAATTCGGTCTCGATCCAGCGGGTGTGGATCGTGAACGGGTCGGCGGTGAAGGCCGGGTCGGTGACGACCGCCCGGTGGAACGGGATGGCGGTGGCCATGCCCTCGACGGTGAACTCGTCCAAGGCACGCGCGGCGCGCTGCAGTGCCTGTTCGCGGGTGGCGCCGGTGACGATGAGCTTGGCCAGCAGGGAGTCCCAGGCCGGGCCGATGACGCTGCCGGACTCGACACCCGCGTCCAGACGGACACCGGGGCCGGTCGGCGGCGCGAACGTCGTGACCGTACCCGGGGCGGGGAGGAAGCCGCGGCCCGGGTCCTCGCCGTTGATGCGGAACTCGAAGGAGTGGCCGCGCACGGCCGGGTCGCCGTAGCCGAGCTCCTCGCCGTCCGCGATCCGGAACATCTCGCGGACCAGGTCGATACCGGTGACCTCTTCGGTGACCGGGTGCTCCACCTGCAGACGCGTGTTGACCTCGAGGAAGGAAATGGTGCCGTCGGTGCCGACGAGGAACTCGACGGTCCCGGCGCCGACGTAACCGGCCTCCTTGAGGATGGCCTTGGACGCGGCGTACAGCTCCGCGTTCTGCTCCTTGGTCAGGAACGGCGCCGGGGCCTCCTCCACCAGCTTCTGGTGGCGGCGCTGCAGCGAGCAGTCACGCGTGGAGACGACGACGACATTGCCGTGGCTGTCGGCCAGGCACTGGGTCTCCACATGCCGCGGCTTGTCCAGGTACCGCTCGACGAAGCACTCGCCGCGGCCGAACGCGGCAACGGCCTCGCGCACGGCCGAGTCGTACAGCTCCGGAACCTCCTCCAGAGTGCGGGCGACCTTCAGACCACGGCCGCCACCGCCGAACGCGGCCTTGATCGCGATCGGCAGCCCGTGCTCCTCGGCGAAGACGACGACCTCGTCGGCACCGCTCACCGGGTCGGGCGTACCGGCGACCAGCGGCGCACCGGCACGCTGGGCAATGTGCCGGGCAGCGACCTTGTCACCCAGATCACGGATCGCCTGCGGCGGCGGCCCGATCCAGGTCAGACCCGCATCCAGCACGGCCTGGGCGAACTCGGCATTCTCCGACAGGAAGCCGTACCCCGGGTGGATGGCATCCGCCTCCGCATCCTTCGCGGCCTGCAGCACCTTGGCCATGTCCAGATAACTGGCGGCCGGGGTGTCACCGCCCAGGGCGAACGCTTCGTCGGCCGCGCGGACATGCAGAGCGTCCCGGTCCGGATCGGCGTAGACGGCTACGCTCGCGATCCCGGCGTCCCGGCAGGCCCGAGCAACGCGGACAGCGATTTCGCCACGGTTGGCGATGAGCACCTTGCGCACGATGGCTCCCTCCTTGAAACAAGCTGAGTTTAGGGACTACCGACACGGCCTTTCGACCCGTCCCCAATGGTGAGCTTGCCCACACGGAGCGTGATTCGAGGCTCGCGCAAGTCGCGAAATCCCTTGTCGCACCACGGTACGACGGGTTCCTCCCTCGCACAGTAGCCCTGTGGTGTGGCACAGGTCTCTGTTCGAGCGGTCAGCGCCGTATGGCGTTTCTTTGTTGAGTCCCTACGAATGGCCGAATGATTCTTTGCTGTGGGACCCAGCGTGCCGAGACCCTTGTCTCACGGTTTACCCGTTAGTAGCGTTCGCGATGTCGTACGTACTTCCGGTAACTGAGGGTTGGGGGCGCCGTGGCGCGCAGACCGGTGGCTGTCGTGGCCGCGATTGTTCTGCTGGCGGAGGCCGTCGGCATCGTGCTGATCAACGGCATCCTTGCCACGTTCGTCGACAAGCAGGACATGTCGCTCGCCGACCTGGACCCGGATGCGATGGTCACCGGGACCTGGGTGATGGGCGGCGTCTTCGGTCTGTTTCTGGCGGCGTGCGGTGTCGTCCTGCTGTTCACCGGTCTGCGGAACCGGGCACCAGGGCGCTTCGGCCGGATCCTGCTGATCAGCTGCGCGATCATGCACGGGGTGCTGGGCGCGCTGACGGTGGGCCTGGTGGGCTGGGACGCGTTCGCGTTCATGATGGTCGTGCTGGGGCTGATCGTGCTGACACTGGTGGCGTACGGCAGGCGGGAGCAGGCGCCGGTGGAGGACGCCCCGGCGCCGACGAACGGCGCGGCGCCCACGAACGGTCCTGCGCCGGCCTGAGGGCGACGCCGTCCTGGCCCGGGCCGTGTCCTCGCTCGCCAACGCCGTGCCGGCCAGAGCCGGTTCAGCGGAAGTGACCGAGTCTCATGCCCACAGGTCGGTGATGGAGTGGCCGAGCTCGCCCAGCAGCTTCCGCAGCAGCGGCAGCGAAAGACCGATGACATTGCCGTGGTCGCCGTCGATGCCCTCGATGAAGGGGGCCGAGCGGCCGTCCAGGGTGAAGGCACCCGCCACCTGGAGCGGTTCGCCGCTGGCGACGTAGCTGGCGATCTCGGCGTCGGTCGGGCGGCCGAAGCGCACGACGGTGGACGCGGTCCCGGAGGCGTGGTGGCCGGTGGCGGTGTCGTAGACGCAGTGCCCGGTCTGCAGGGTGCCCACGCGGCCGCGCATCGACTTCCAGCGGGTGATGGCCTCCTCCGCGTCGGCGGGCTTGCCGAACGCCTGGCCGTCGAGATCGAGTACGGAGTCGCAGCCGATGACGAGCGCCCCACTTCTGACCACATCGGCCTGGGCCGCCACGACGGATGCCTTGGCCTCCGCGAGTGCCAGCGCAAGCTCGGCCGGGGTGGGCGCGGATACGGCGTCCTCGTCGACACCGCTGACGATCACCTCGGGGGCGAGTCCGGCCTGGCGCAGCAGATTGAGGCGGGCAGGGGAGGCGGAGGCGAGGACGAGACGGCGACGCTGATCGGTCATGGGGTCATCGTAGGCGGCGATCAGTGGAGACCGACCACGAACATCGCAAGCACCATGGCCAGTGCCAGCACAAAGCCCACGCGGCGCATCATGGCCTGCATCTCGCGCAGTTCTTCGGGGGGTTCGTTCTCCGGGTCGGACCACAGCATGCAATCGATCCTGCTCCCGGGTCCCGGGCGGCGCCTGAGTACGAGTACTCAGCCGACGGGGTGACAACGGGCTAATTCCAGGTGCCGACCCCCGGCCTGGTCCCGGTAAACGGGCCTGCTGTTCCATTAGCCCGCAGGTATGGCCAACGGTGCGTCCGTCGAGCAGGGCTCCGTACGCCACGGCTGAGGGGCTCGGGTCCTGTGACTGGACCCGAGCCCCCGGAACAAGCCTCGCCGGCCACTGGGGCGCGGCGTCCGGGGCCGCGCCCCAGGAGCTCGGCCTACACCGGCCAGTATGTGCGCGCCCAGGCCCGCGGCCCCGGCTGCGGCCTCCGGCTCCGCCCGATGCGCGCCGGGTCCGACCACTGCTCCGGCAGCAGCGGTGTCCCGTCCGCGGCGGAGACCGTCGCCGCGGCGCGCGCCTGAACCACCGCCAGTGCGGCGGCCAGCTCCTCCGGGGTCGGGTTTCCTCGTACGACCTTGATCATCGTCAAGTCCCTTCCTGGGGGCTAGAGGGGGATGTTGCCGTGCTTCTTCGGAGGCAGGTTTTCCCGCTTCGTACGCAGCTGACGCAGGCCCTTCACGATCTGCGCCCGCGTCTCCGACGGCATGATCACCGCGTCGATGTAGCCGCGCTCGGCCGCCGTGTACGGGTTGAGCAGCGTGTCCTCGTACTCCTGGATCAGCTGCGCCCGGGTCGCCTCCTGGTCATCGGCGGCCGCGATGGTGCGGCGGTGCAGGATGTTCACCGCGCCCTGCGCGCCCATGACCGCGATCTGCGAGGTCGGCCACGCCACATTCAGGTCGGCGCCCAGGTGCTTGGAGCCCATGACGTCGTACGCGCCGCCGAAGGCCTTCCGCGTGATCACCGTGATCAGCGGGACCGTCGCCTCCGCGTAGGCGTAGATCAGCTTCGCGCCGCGCCGGATGATGCCGCCGTACTCCTGGTCCACGCCGGGCAGGAAGCCGGGCACGTCCACGAATGTGATCACCGGGACGTTGAAGGCGTCACAGGTGCGGACGAAGCGCGCGGCCTTCTCGGAGGCGTTGATGTCGAGGCAGCCGGCGAACTGCATCGGCTGGTTGGCGACTATGCCGACCGGGAGGCCCTCCACCCGTCCGAAGCCGGTGATGATGTTCGGCGCGAACATCGCCTGCGTCTCCAGGAACTCCCCGTCGTCCAGCACATGCTCGATGACCGTGTGCATGTCGTACGGCTGGTTCGCGGAGTCCGGGATGAGGGTGTCGAGCTCGCGGTCCTCGTCGTTCGTCTCCAGGTCGGCCTCGTCGGGGAAGGCCGGCGGCTCGGAGAGGTTGTTGGACGGCAGGTACGACAGCAGCGACTTGACGTACTCGACGGCGTCCTTCTCGTCACCCGCCATGTGGTGCGCGACGCCCGAGGTGGTGTTGTGTGTACGGGCTCCGCCCAGCTCCTCGAAGCCGACGTCCTCACCGGTGACCGTCTTGATGACGTCGGGTCCGGTGATGAACATGTGGGAGGTCTGGTCGACCATCACCGTGAAGTCGGTGATGGCCGGGGAGTAGACGGCTCCGCCCGCGCACGGTCCGACGACCAGCGAGATCTGCGGGATCACGCCGGAGGCGTGGGTGTTCCGGCGGAAGATCTCGCCGTACATGCCCAGTGCGCTGACGCCCTCCTGGATACGGGCGCCGCCGGAGTCGTTGATGCCGATGACCGGGCAGCCGGTCTTCAGAGCGAAGTCCATGACCTTGATGATCTTCTGGCCGTACACCTCGCCGAGCGCGCCGCCGAAGACCGTGAAGTCCTGCGAGAAGACGGCGACCGGACGGCCGTCGACCGTGCCGTAGCCGGTGACCACGCCGTCGCCGTACGGGCGGGTCTGCTCAAGGCCGAAGTTGGTGGAGCGGTGCCGGGCGAACTCGTCGAGCTCTACGAACGATCCTTCGTCCAGCAGCAGATCAACCCGCTCACGGGCCGTCAACTTGCCCTTCGCGTGCTGCTTTTCCACCGCGCGCGCGGAGCCCGCATGCGTCGCCTCGTCTATGCGGCGCTGCAGATCCGCGAGCTTTCCCGCGGTGGTGTGGATGTCAATCTCGGACTCCGACATCGGGATGCGGCTCCCTGTCCTGGTCAACGTCAACCGGAATGGCTACTGACACGTAGCGTATCGGCGCGCATGGCGCTCGGCAGTGCGGCGTTTGCCACACCTAACCTGGCTTGCATGACGCCTCAGAATGCGCCCGAGAGCCGCTGGTCCGACCTCGACCGGCCCCCGCTGAACGTCCCCGCGCTGCGCCGCGCCCTACTGGTACCGGGCGGGCTGTGGACCTCGCTCGACATCGTGCCCGAGACCGGCTCCACCAATTCCGACCTGGCGGCACGGGCCGCGTCCCTGGAGGAGGGGGCGGTGCTGGTCGCCGAGGAGCAGACGGCGGGCCGCGGGCGGCTCGACCGGTCCTGGACGTCGCCGGCCCGCTCCGGGCTGTTCTTCTCCGTACTGCTGCGGCCCGGACCGGAGGTGCCGGTGGAGCGGTGGGGGTGGCTGCCGCTGCTCGCCGGAGTCGCCTCGGCGACCGGCCTCGCCCGGGCCGCCGGAGTCGACCTGTCGCTCAAATGGCCTAACGACCTGCTGGTAAAGGTCGGCGGCGAGGAGCGCAAGACCGGCGGGATCCTCGCGGAGCGTGCGGGCGACGAGGCGGTGGTGGTCGGCATCGGCCTCAATGTGACGCTGCGCGCGGACGAGCTCCCGGTGCCGACGGCGGGGTCGCTCGCCCTGGCGGACGCGATCTCCACCGACCGCGACCCGCTGCTGCGGGCCCTGCTGCGCTCGCTGGAGCAGTGGTACGGCGACTGGCGCGCGGCGGGTGGCGACCCGGCACGCTCCGGGCTCCAGGCGGCGTACGCGGAGGGCTGCGCGACGCTGGGGCGCACCGTACGGGCCGAGCTGCCGGGTGACCGGTCGGTCACCGGCGAGGCGGTCGCGCTCGACGGTGACGGCCGGCTGGTGCTGACCACGGAGGGTGGCGGGCGGCAGTCGATCAGTGCGGGTGACATCGTGCACCTGCGGGCGGCCGACTGATCTGGGGTGAACCCGGGTGAGTCCCGATCGCGGACCGGGACGTGAGGTAGGGCACACCTGTCGTATCGTTGAGGCGATCGAGCGACAGATCGGCAGGGCAGTGCCGCAGGGAACGGGCAGGAGGCGGCTGGTGACAGTCGACGACACCACTTCCGGCGCGGGCGCGCAGCCCCCGTCGGACTCCTCGTCCGGCGCGTCCGCTTCGTCCGGTTCTCCGTCCGGCTCCTCGCCCGGTTCTTCGTCCGCGGAGTCATCCAACGGAGCGGCCGGGGCCTCCGAGTCTGCCGACTCGTCCGGCCCTTCCGGCCCTTCCGGGTCTTCCGGGTCTTCAGGGACGGCCGCTTCGTCCTCCTCGGTGCATCCGACCCCGCACCACGAGGTCGATCACACCGCGGAGCCGACGGACGACCCTCTCGCCATCCGCCTGGAGCAGCTGATCCTCGGCGCCGACCGGCGCTACACGCCCTTCCAGGCGGCCCGTACCGCAGGCGTCTCGATGGAGCTCGCCTCCCGCTTCTGGCGGGCCATGGGCTTCGCCGACATCGGGCAGGCGAAGGCGCTGACCGAGGCGGACGTACTGGCCCTGCGGCGGCTCGCCGGTCTGGTCGAGGCCGGCCTGCTGAGCGAGCCGATGGCGGTCCAGGTGGCCCGCTCGACCGGCCAGACCACCGCCCGGCTGGCGGAATGGCAGATCGATTCTTTCCTGGAGGGCCTCACCGAGCCGCCCGAGCCGGGCATGACCCGTACTGAGGTCACATATCCGCTGGTCGAGCTGCTGCTGCCCGAGCTGGAGGAATTCCTGGTGTACGTGTGGCGGCGGCAGCTCGCCGCGGCCACCGGACGCGTGGTCCAGGCCGCGGACGACGAGGAGATGGTCGACCGCCGGCTGGCGGTCGGCTTCGCGGACCTGGTCGGCTTCACCCGGCTGACGCGGCGGCTGGAGGAAGAGGAACTGGGCGAGCTGGTGGAGGCGTTCGAAACCACCTCGGCCGACCTGGTCGCCGCGCACGGCGGCCGGCTGATCAAGACCCTCGGCGACGAGGTGCTCTACGCGGCGGACGATGCGGGTACGGCGGCGGAGATCGCGCTGCGCCTCATCGAAACGATGACGCACGACGAGACGATGCCGGCGCTGCGCGTCGGCATCGCTTTTGGCACGGTCACCACGCGGATGGGCGATGTGTTCGGCACGACGGTGAACCTGGCCAGCCGGCTGACCTCGATAGCGCCGAAGGACGCGGTGCTGGTGGACGGGGCGTTCGCGGAGGGGCTGGTACGCACCGGAGACGCGCCGGCCTCCGAGGCGGAGGCGGCGGAGGAGGCGGCAGCGGCGGAAAAGGAGGGCGAGGAACCCCCCTTGTACCGCTTCGCCCTCCAGCCGATGTGGCAACGCCCGGTGCGAGGCCTGGGCGTGGTGGAGCCGTGGCTGCTGTCACGGCGGACGAACTCCTGAGTCGTGGTGCCGGGGGGCGCCCCCATCCCCCCCGTTCATCGGGATCGCCAGGTGGGGGAGACCCCCGACGCGGTGCGCGCCTATGATCCGGTGAACCGTCGTTAACCGGGAGGGTGCCGTCATGTCCGAGTCCGAGCAGCGGTTCGGGGAATTCGTCGTCGTGCGCAGGCACGAGCAAGCGCACGTCGCGGAGCTCGTGCTCGATCGGCCCAAGGCCATGAACGCCGTCTCCAGCGAGATGGCCCGGTCCATCGCCGCCGCCTGTGACGCCCTCGCCGCCGAGGCGGACGTACGTGTCACCGTGCTCACCTCCACCCACGAGCGCGCCTTCTGCGTCGGCGCCGATCTCAAGGAGCGGAACTCCTTCTCCGACGCCGAGTTGGTGCGGCAGCGGCCCACCTCCCGGGCCGCGTACACCGGGGTTCTCGAGCTGCCGATGCCCACCGTCGCCGCCGTGCACGGCTTCGCCCTCGGTGGCGGGTACGAGCTGGCGCTCGCCTGCGATGTGATCGTTGCCGACGCCACCGCCGTGGTCGGGCTGCCGGAGGTGTCCGTAGGCGTCATTCCCGGCGGCGGCGGGACCCAGCTGCTGCCACGCCGCGTCGGTGCCGCGCGCGCCGCCGAGCTGGTGTTCACCGCGCGGCGCGTGGAGGCGGCCGAGGCGCGGGAGTTGGGGCTCGTCGACCAGTTGGCGGACGACGCCAGGACCGAGGCGCTCGCGCTCGCGGGGCGGATCGCCGCGAACTCTCCCGTCGGGCTGCGCGCCGCGAAGCGCGCGATGCGGCTCGGGCATGGGCTCGATCTGCGGGCCGGCCTGGAGGTGGAGGACGCGGCCTGGCGGTCCGTGGCCTTCTCCGGGGACCGGGCAGAGGGCGTCGCGGCCTTCAACGAGAAGCGGAAGCCGCAGTGGCCCGGCGAGTGACTGTTCCGACCACGGCCCACTCCGACTGATCAAACCGTCTCGAACCTCCCTAAGCTGGGATGATGGCTGAGGATCGACGGTTGCGGGCCGTGGTGGCGCTGGCGCAGGCAATGGCGGCCGCGCACACACCGCGCGAGTTCTGGCGCGCGGCCGCGCTCGGCGCGTGTCAGGCGCTGGCCGGCTCCTTCGCCGCCCTGTCGGTGTGGGAGCGCGAGCTCGGCCGGCTCAAGGTGCTCGTGAACGCCGGCGAACGGGCCGCAGGGGAGGAGGAGTTCCCCGAATCCGAGACGTACCCCGTCAATCGCTTCCCGGAGATCACCGAGTTTCTGCACGAGCAGTGGGCGGGCGGCGGTGAGCCCGACGCCTGGGTGGCGACGGCGGAAGGACCGCCGTCGGCCGCGAACGGCTACTGCCATCAGGGGGCACCTCCGGCGGACGAAGTCCTGTGGGGGAGGGTCGCGTCCCTGCGGCGGCGCGGCCGCGGCTGCTGTGTTGTCGCGCCGATCGTGCTGCACGGCCGGGCCTGGGGCGAACTGTATGTGGCCAGGCCGCCGGGCGCGCCGGTGTTCGACCGCGACGACGCGGACTTCGCGACGGTCGTCGCCTCCGTCGTGGCCTCGGGCATCGCTCAGAACGAGCGGCTCGAGGAGGTCCGCAGGCTCGCCTTCACGGACCCGCTGACCGGTCTCGCCAACCGCCGCGCCGTCGACATAAGGCTCGACGAGGCGCTCGAACGGCAGCGCACGGACGGCTCGGTCGTCAGCCTGGTGGTCTGCGACCTCAACGGACTCAAGCGCGTGAACGACACCCACGGCCACGCCGTCGGCGACCGGCTGCTCGAGCGTTTCGGCTCGGTCCTCTCGCTCTGCGGGGCGATGCTGCCGGGCACACTGGCGGCACGGCTCGGCGGTGACGAGTTCTGTCTGGTCGCGGTCGGCCCGGCGGCGGACGAGGTGGTCCGGGTGGCTGACGAACTCTGCGTACGAGCAGGGGAGTTGGAGCTCGGTGAGGGTGTGGCCTGCGGTGTGGCCTCGACCGGTGACCCGATCGGCCAGGTCCGCTCGGCCCGCCGGCTTTTCCGGCTGGCGGACGCGGCCCAGTACCGCGCGAAGGCGGCCCTCTCCCCGAAGCCGGTGGTCGCCGGCCGCGACGGCACTGTGATGCGCCTGGCGGACACCCCGCCGCGTTCGCCGCACGAGCGCCGCCGCTTCCGTGGCGTACGACCCGAGGAGGCAACCGAGCCCTGGAGCGAGCCCTGACACCGGATGTCGGATTGCAGTAAGGGGTCATCCGGCCCGCCACTAGTGACAGGTTGCGATTCAGTCCGTACGCTCCTGAATATGGATATGCAAACAGTCGTGGTGGGGACGTCCGGTACCACCGCCGAAGACGTCATCGCCGTGGCCCGCGAGGGCGCCCGCATCGAGCTCTCCGCGGAGGCCGTCGCCGCCCTCGCCACCGCCCGCGGGATCGTGGACGCGCTCGCCGCCAAGCCCGAGCCGGTCTACGGGGTCTCCACCGGGTTCGGCGCGCTCGCCAGCCGCCACATCAGCCCCGACCTCCGTGCCCAGCTGCAGCGCAACATCGTCCGCTCGCACGCCGCAGGCATGGGCCCGCGTGTCGAGCGCGAGGTCGTCCGCGCGCTGATGTTCCTCCGTCTGAAGACCGTGGCCTCCGGCTACACCGGCGTACGCCCCGAGGTCGCCCAGACCATGGTGGACGTACTGAACGCCGGCATCACGCCCGTCGTCCACGAGTACGGATCGCTCGGCTGCTCCGGCGACCTCGCCCCCCTCTCGCACTGCGCGCTGACGCTGATGGGCGAGGGCGACGCCGAGGGCCCCGACGGCCAGGTGCGGCCCGCCGGCGAGCTGCTCGCCGAGCACGGCATCACGCCCGTCGAGCTCCGCGAGAAGGAGGGTCTGGCCCTCCTGAACGGCACCGACGGCATGCTCGGCATGCTGGTCATGGCCCTCGCCGACCTTCAGCGCCTCTACACCACCGCCGACATCACCGCCGCCCTCAGCCTCGAGGCGCTGCTCGGCACGGACAAGGTGCTCGCCCCCGAGCTGCACGCCATCCGCCCGCACCCGGGCCAGGGCGTCTCCGCCGCCAATATGAGCGCCGTGCTCAAGGACTCCGGGCTCACCGGGCACTTCCAGGAGGAGGAAGCGCCCCGAGTGCAGGACGCGTACTCCGTGCGCTGCGCGCCGCAGGTTGCCGGCGCCGGGCGGGACACCCTCGCGCACGCCCGTCTGGTCGCCGACCGCGAGCTCGCCTCGGCCGTCGACAACCCGATCGTGCTGCCCGACGGCCGTGTGGAGTCCAACGGCAACTTCCACGGTGCCCCGGTCGCCTATGTCCTCGACTTCCTCGCCATCGTCGCCGCCGACCTCGGCTCCATTGCCGAGCGCCGCACCGACCGGCTCCTCGACAAGAACCGCTCGCACGGTCTGCCGCCGTTCCTCGCCGACGACGCCGGCGTGGACTCGGGCCTGATGATCGCCCAGTACACGCAGGCCGCCCTGGTCAGCGAGATGAAGCGGCTCGCCGTCCCGGCATCCGCCGACTCCATCCCGTCATCGGCGATGCAGGAGGACCACGTCTCCATGGGCTGGTCGGCCGCGCGCAAGCTGCGCACCACCGTCGGCAATCTGAGCCGGATCCTCGCCGTCGAGCTCTACGCCGCGACCCGCGCCATCGAGCTGCGGCGCGGGCTGACCCCCGCGCCCGCCTCGCAGGCCGCCATCGCGGCACTGCGCGCGGCAGGTGTCGAGGGACCCGGTCCCGACCGCTTCCTCGCGCCCGACCTGGAGGCCGCCGACGCGTTCGTACGGGACGGAAAGCTCGTCGCGGCCGTGGAGCCGGTGACGGGTCCGCTGGCCTAGCAGCTCAGCAGCTCAGCAGCACGCAGGGACGGGCCGCTCCGCACACCGCGGGGCGGCCCCGTCCCGTCACATGTACAGGGCCCCGCGCCGGCGCACGGAGTACGTCACCAAGCCCGCGCCGATGCCCAGGAAGGCAGCGCCGCCGACGAGATACGGGGTGGTGTCCACGGTGCCCGTGGCGGCCAGGGTCAGCTCCTGTGACGACGCACTCGCGCCGGTCTGATGTCTCTGCACCGCTTCCCGCTCGACAGTGGCATTCGCCGAGGGAACGAACCACAGCGCACACAGCAGAGTCCCTGCGGCAGTGGTGGTAAGAAGCGGTCGACGTGCGACGGACACGGACTCGATCCCCCTTGAGGCATCCTCGAATTGGCCGGGTGCGCTGATGCTAGTGAAAGCAGCGGGTCGTGGGAAAGCCGCGAGGGCGGGAGCTTTACGCTCCGTCGTATGACCACTTCTGAGACATCACGGTATGTGCGGCTGCGCGTGGAATTGGTGCTGGAGATCGAGGACTCCGCGGCACTGACCGGCGGCGCCCTCGAACGCATCGCGGCGGACACGTTTATGCCGGACGAGGAGCGCGCACACGCCAAGTCGGCGGTACGCGAGGACGAGGCGGAGGCCATCGCCTATCTCGTGGACCCCTTCGACCTGGTCAGCGATGTGCCGGGGGTGGAGCTCGCCCAGGCTTCGTGGAGCAGTGAGCAGATCGAGTACGACCCCGATGCGGAGGACTGGGACCCGGACGAGGAAGATGGAGAGTACGACGATGATGACGAGTCGGACGACGGTGACGCCGGGCGGCCGTAGCGCGTGTGTATGGGACGGGCTCCGGGCCCCGGGGTGCCGCGACGGTGAACCCGGGCCCGGACGTTTTCGTGTCGCAGTGCAACCGCCGGAGCTGTGGGCGCGTCGATGAATATCTGTGAGTGGTGTTCCCCACATCCTCTTCGGATGTGGAACCGGGCAGCCCGAAATGGGTGTTGTCCAAGTTGTGGGTCAGGGGAATCGGCGACGATGGAGAAGCGTGTGATGACGGACAGCAAGCGGCGCAAAGGCCTCATAGCCGCGTCCGCAGTGCTCGGCGGCGTGCTGGTGCTGTCGGCCTGCAGTGGCGACGGGGACAAGGGCGGCAGCGCCGACAGCTCGAAGAAATCGCAGGCCCAGGTCGACGAGGCGGCAGCCAAGGAAGCGTCGAAGGCCCGAATAGCCATCTCGCCGAAGAACGGCGCGACCAACGCGGGCATCAACAACGACGCCAAGGTCACCGTCAGCGACGGCACCCTCACTGAGGTCACCATGGCCACGGCGGACGGCGCGAGCGTCAAGGGCACCCTCGCCGCCGACGGCAAGAGCTGGAAGCCGGACGCGCAGCTCGAGCGCTCCACCACGTACAAGATCTCGGCCACGGCGAAGGACTCCAAGGGCCAGGAGGCCCACGAGAACTCCTCCTTCACCACCGTCTCGCCCGCCAACAGCTTCATCGGCAACTTCACGCCCGAGGACGGTTCCACCGTCGGCGTCGGTATGCCGGTCTCGATCAACTTCAACAAGGCGATCACGGACAAGAAGGCCGTCCAGTCCGGGATCACCGTGACATCGAGCAGCGGCCAGGAGGTCGTCGGCCACTGGTTCAACGGGCAGCGGCTGGACTTCCGCCCCGACCAGTACTGGCAGGAAGGCTCGACCGTCACCCTGAAGCTGAACCTCGACGGGGTCCAGGGCGCCCAGGGAGTCTTCGGCGTCCAGCAGAAGACGATCACCTTCAAGATCGGCCGTAACCAGGTCTCGACCGTCGACGCGTCGGCCCACACGATGACGGTCACCCAGGACGGCAAGACGATCAAGACCATCCCGATCTCGGCCGGTGGCCCGGACAACCCGACCTACAACGGCCAGATGGTGATCTCCGAGAAGTTCAAGGAGACCCGGATGGACGGCTCGACGGTCGGCTTCAAGAAGAAGGACGGCAAGGGCGAGTACGACATCAAGGACGTCCCGCACGCGATGCGGCTGTCCACGTCGGGCACGTTCATCCACGGCAACTACTGGGGTGCCGACTCGATCTTCGGCAGCTCCAACACCAGCCACGGCTGTGTCGGTCTGAACGACGTCAAGGGTGCGGGTGACCCGAACCAGCCCGCCGCCTGGCTGTTCGACAACACGATCGTCGGCGACGTCGTGATCGTGAAGAACTCCAAGGACCGGACCGTCCAGCCGGACAACGGCCTGAACGGCTGGAACCTGAGCTGGAGCGACTGGAAGGCCGGCTCGGCCGCCTGAGCCACCGTCTGCCTCGTACGCATGAGGGCGGCGGCACCCCCCGGGGGGCCGCAGCGCGAGTCCGGGGCGCGAGGCGAGCAGACGCAGATTCTCTGCGTACGGCAGTTCCGGGCGCTCGTCCGGGGCGAGCAGCTGCAGCGCC
>NZ_JBEZKA010000051.1:0-29716 GCF_040651435.1 Streptomyces sp. NPDC048479 | reverse complement strand
GCCGCCCGCTGCCTGCCCCTAACCCTCCGCGATCATGCCCTGCACACCAAGAAGCCCCTGCTCTCGAACAGGGACTCCCTTTGCCACGACGCACTGAGCCACGAGATCTTCTCCCACACTGACGTACGACTCGCCGACGGGAAGCGTTACTGCCCCCACCGCACTCTGACCCGCCCGGTGCAGGTTGCCGACCGCGACAGCGCCGCCGGACATCAAGCGCGCCCGGTGAACCGGCTGGAGAGCCCGCGAAGGATCACCTCAGGAGATTCTCCGATAACGTCAGGGTATGAGTCATCCGCATCCCGATCTGAAAGCCGCCCCTCCGCTGCCCGAAGGAGGGCTGCGGGTCGTCGCCCTGGGCGGCCTGGGCGAGATCGGTCGCAACATGACCGTCTTCGAGCACGCCGGCAAGCTGCTTGTCGTCGACTGCGGTGTGTTGTTTCCGGAGGAGACCCAGCCCGGCGTGGATGTGATCCTGCCGGACTTCACGTCGATCCGGGACCGTCTGGACGATGTCGTGGCCGTGGTGCTGACCCATGGCCACGAGGACCACATCGGGGGCGTACCGTACCTGCTGCGCGAGCGACGTGACATTCCCGTTGTCGGCTCGAAGCTGACGTTGGCGTTCCTGGAGGCCAAGCTCAAGGAGCACGGAATCAGGCCGAGTACGGTGCGGGTACGTGAGGGCGACCGGCGGGGGTTCGGTCCCTTCGACTGCGAGTTCGTGGCGGTCAACCACTCCATCCCGGACGGTCTCGCGGTCGCGATCCGTACCGGCGCCGGGCTGGTGCTGCACACTGGTGACTTCAAGATGGACCAGTTCCCCCTGGACGACCGCATTACGGACCTGCGCGCCTTCGCCCGGCTCGGCGAGGAGGGCGTCGACCTGTTCCTCACCGACTCCACCAACGCCGAGGTGCCCGGCTTCACCACCTCCGAGCGCGAGCTGAACCCCGCGATCGAACAGGTCCTGCGCACCGCCCCACGGCGGGTCATCGTCTCGAGCTTCGCCAGCCATGTGCACCGCATCCAGCAAGTACTCGACGCCGCTCACCAGCACGGCCGCAAGGTCGCCTTCGTGGGCCGGTCCATGGTCCGTAACATGGGTATCGCCCGTGAGCTGGGCTATCTGAAGGTTCCGCCCGGCCTGGTCGTCGGCATGAAGGAACTGGAGAAGCTGCCGGACCACCAGATCACCCTGGTGTGCACCGGTTCGCAGGGCGAGCCGATGGCGGCACTGTCGCGGATGGCCAACCGTGACCACATGATCCGGATCGGCAAGGGGGACACCGTCCTGCTCGCCAGTTCTCTCATCCCGGGCAATGAGAACGCTATCTACCGGGTGATCAACGGGCTGACCCGGTGGGGCGCGAACGTTGTCCACAAGGGCAACGCCAAGGTGCATGTATCGGGGCACGCCAGCGCGGGTGAGCTCGTGTATTGCTACAACATCGTCAAGCCCCGGCACGTCATGCCCGTGCACGGTGAATGGCGACATCTGCGGGCCAACGGCGACCTGGCCATCCGCACCGGGGTCGATCCCGAGCGGGTGGTCATCGCCGAGGACGGTGTCGTTGTCGACCTCGTCGGCGGACGCGCCTCCATCACCGGCAAGGTGCCCGCGGGCTACGTCTACGTGGACGGCATGGAGGTCGGCGGCGCCACCGAGGCGTCCCTGAAGGACCGTCTCACCCTCGCGGAGGAAGGCGTCGTCACCGTCGTGGCCATCGTCGACGCCGACACGGGCGCCCTCGCCGAGGCACCCGACTTCCTGGCCCGCGGCTTCGTCCACGACGACACCACCTTCGAGCCGGTCATCCCGGTGATCGAGAAGGTCCTGGCCACCGCGGCCCTGGAAGGCGTCGGTGACGCGCACCAGCTGGAGCAGCTCATCGCCAGGGCCGTGGCGTCATGGGCGTTCCGCACCCACCGCCGCAAGCCCCTCATCATCCCGGTCATCATCGACGCCTGACGGGGATACGTCGGGTCGGCTTGCTCAGCCAGAACTGCAAGCGGCCGCATCCGCGCTCCTAGGCCGACTGAGTGATCATCAGATCGCCAGGCGGGCCTGCCGACTGCTCGGTGCGACGGGTAGGGTTCTGCACGCGGGATTGTGCTGGTCAACACCGTTCCGCGGCTGTTTCGGCACCGGCGCCAAAAAGGTAGGACAAGCTGAGGCGTCGCGCCGCCTGGGCATCGCACGCGGCACCGTACAGGCCCGTCTGGACCAGCTGCAGGCGGGCGGGGTAATCCGCGGCTTCCGGCCCGACGTGGAGACGGCGGCGCTCGGCTGTCCGGTGACCGCGATCGCCACGCTGGAGATCGAGCAGGGCCAAGGCCGGGACATACGGGGGCACTTGGGCTGTGCCGGAAGCGCTGGAGCTACAAACCACGACGGGCCATGGTGACATGCTGTGCCGTTTAGTGGCACGCTCGAATACCGATGTGCAGCGCGTGACCGACCGGGGGTGCGATTTGATGGCATCGTGCGGGGCTCGACGGCGTGGGGAATCCGGTGCCGCTCCGGACCATTCGACTGGTGCGCCAGGCACCGCAAGGACCGCTGACGGCTGGGGAGCCGCCCGTGAGGGAGCGGCCGAGAAGTGAGTTTCTGGGAGTACTTGGGCACCCGCTACCAGCAACTGCTCGTGGACGCCTATCAGCATGCCAGCGCCGTCTTCCAGTGCATGGTCGCCGCCACGGTGCTCGGCGTCCTGATCGGCGTCCTCACCTACCGCACCGAGTGGGCAGGAAACCTCGCGATCACCACGACCGCAGCCATCCTCACCGTCCCCTCCCTGGCCCTCATCGGCCTGCTCGTCCCAGTCGTCGGCCTCGGCGTTGCGCCGACCGTCATCGCGCTGACGCTGTACGGGCTGCTGCCCGTCGTCCGCAACGCGGTCGTCGGGTTACGCGGGATCGACCCGGCCCTCGTCGAGGCCGCCAAGGGCATGGGGATGTCGCGGTTCGCCCGGCTGCTCAGGGTCGAACTGCCGCTCGCCTGGCCGCCGATCCTCACCGGCGTCCGGGTGGCGACCCAGATGCTGATGGGCATCGCGGCGATCGCGGCCTTCGCCTCGGGGCCCGGGCTCGGCAACCAGATCTTCCGCGGGATCTCCAGCCTCGGCAGTGCGAACGCGCTCAACGAAGTAGCGTCGGGGACGCTCGGAATCGTCGTCCTTGCCCTGCTGTTCGACGCCGGGTACGTACTGATCGGACGGCTCACCATCTCACGGGGGATCCGTGGCTGAACCTGCCGAAACGGCCGAACCCACCGCCCGGCCTTCCGCAACCGCAGAGCCTGCCGGGCTCGCCCAGCCGGCCGCCGGCGCGAGTATCGGACTGAACAACCTCTCCAAGCGCTATCCGGACAGCCCTGCTCCGGCCGTGGAGGACGTGACCCTGAGTATCGCGGCGGGCGAGACCGTGGTCCTCGTGGGCCCCTCGGGCTGCGGCAAGAGCACCACCCTCAAGATGATCAACCGGCTGATCGAGCCGACCTCGGGGCGGATCACGATCGGCGGCGAGGACGTCACCGGTATGGACCCCGTGGCGCTCCGCCGCACCATCGGCTACGCCATCCAGGCCACCGGCCTCTTCCCGCACATGACCGTCGCCGAGAACATCGCGCTCGTACCGAAGATGGCCGGCTGGCCCCGGGCGAAGGTGCGGGACCGGGTCGAGGAGATGCTCCATCTGGTCGGGTTGGATCCCGGGGAGTTCCGCTGCCGCTATCCGCGCCGGCTCTCCGGCGGCCAGCAGCAGCGGGTGGGGGTGGCGCGGGCGCTGGCCGCCGACCCGCCCGTGCTGCTGATGGACGAGCCGTTCGGGGCCGTCGACCCCATCACCCGCGAACGCCTTCAGGACCAGCTGATCCGGCTGCAGCGCGAGCTGCGTAAGACGATCGTCTTCGTCACCCACGACTTCGACGAGGCCATCAAGGTCGGCGACCGGATCGCGGTGCTGCGCCAGCGGTCGCACATCGCCCAGTTCGACACGCCGGAGGCGATCCTGACCAGCCCGGCGGACGACTTCGTCGCCGGATTCGTGGGCGCGGGCGCTGGGGTTAAGCGGCTGAACCTCAAGCGCGTACGGGAGGTGGAGCTCGCCGACGTCCCCACCGCCACTGTCGACGACCCGCTGGAGACCGTCCTGGAGCTGCTGCGCGCGGGCTCTGCCTCCGCCTCCGCCGATCAGCTGCTGCTGCTGGACCGGGACCGGCGCCCGCACACCTGGCTGCGGCGCGAGGACCTGGAGCGGGCCGCGCAGCCCGCAGCAGAGCCCCTGCCGTTATCCGCGGGCACCCCGGTCCGCGGCCGGATCGGGGTGGACGCGACGCTGCGGGACGCGCTGGAGGCGCTGCTGGCCGACGGCGCGGGCCCGGTGCCGGTCACCGGGCAGCACGGCCAATACCTCGGCGTCGTGGACATGGCGACGCTGCTGAGCGCGATGAACGGGGCGCCGGAGAAGCGGCGGGCCGAGGAGGCTCGGCGGACCGGCCGGGGTGAGCCATCGTGAGCCGGAGCGAGGTCAGTGTCAGGGGTGGCGGCGGGGCCGGTGGCAGGGCCGCTTCCGAAGCCGGTCACCGGGCTCCGGGCCCGGACGAGCCCGATACCGGGCCCGTCGCACCCGACCGGATCCCACCCCGTATCACCTGGCAGAAGCTGGTGACGGTGCCGGCCCTCGTCGCGGCCGCCCTCGGTGCCACCGCGCTCTATCTCAGCACCACAGAGCTGGACTCGATCGCCAGGAACTCGCTCTCCGGCGGCATAGTGCGCACCACGCTCCGCCAGCAGACCGAACTCGTCGCGATCTCCACCTTCTTCGTGCTCGTCATCGCGATCCCGCTGGGCGTGGCGCTGACCCGCAGCAGCCTGCGCCGGGCCGCCCCGCCGTTCGTCGCGGCGGCCAACATCGGCCAGGCGACCCCGGCCCTGGGCCTGCTGGCGCTGCTGGTGATCTGGCTCGGCATCGGCCGGCGGGCGGCGCTGATCGGCATCGTGGCGTTCGCGGTGCTGCCGGTGCTGAGCAACACCATAGCCGGGCTGAAGGCCATCGACCCGGCACTCGTGGAGGCGGCGCGCGGCATCGGGATGCCGCCGCGCCTGGTGCTGTTCCGGGTCGAACTGCCGCTGGCCGTACCGCTGATCCTGGCGGGCGTGCGGACCGCGCTGGTGCTGAACGTCGGCACCGCGACGCTGGCCACCTTCGGCGGTGGCGGCGGCCTCGGCGACCTGATCTCCTCCGGCATCACCAACCAGCGCATGCCGGTGCTGGTGCTCGGCTCCGTGCTGACGGTCGCCATGGCGCTGATCGTGGACTGGCTGGGGATGCTCGTCGAGATGCTGCTGCGCCCGCGCGGCCTGGAGGTGGACTGATGCGCTGGTCCCGGGCACGGGCCGCCGCCGCGGGCGCGTGCGCGCTGCTGCTTGCCGCCGCAGGCCTGAGCGGCTGCGGGCTGACCAGCGGCAGCCCGCTGGCCGACTCGGTGCGGCCGGGCTCGGTCGGGAAGGGCCGGCCACTGGCGGGCGCCCGGCTGACCGTCACCTCCAAGGAGTTCACCGAGCAGATCATCCTGGGCAAGATCATGGGGCTGGTCTTCAAGGCGGCCGGCGCGGAAGTCCTGGACCGGACGAACATCCAGGGCTCGATCGGCGCCCGCGAGGCGGTCAAGTCCCGTGCGGCGGACGGGATGTACGAGTACACAGGCACGGCCTGGATCACGTACCTCGGGCACACCCGGCCGATCACCGACCCGTACGAGCAGTGGCAGGCCGTACGCGACGAGGACCGCGGCCACGGCATCACCTGGCTGCCCGCAGCCCCGCTCGACAACACCTACGCGCTGGTCGCGAACCAGGCGAACGCGCGGAAGTACCGTCTGCGCACCCTCTCGGACGTGGCGCGGCTGGTGAAGGAGGACCCGGGCGCAGCCACGATCTGCGGGGGGAGCGAATTCGCGGTGCGCGAGGACGGCCTGCCGGGCGTGGCGAAGAAGTACGGCTTCACCCTCCCGCCCGGGAACTACAAGAAGATGGACGACGGCATCGTCTACACCCAGGTCGCCAAGGGCGCCGCCTGCATCCTCGGGGTGGCCGCCACCACCGACGGCCGCATTCCGGAGCTGAAGTTGAACGTGTTGGAGGACGACCGGCACTTCTTCCCGAACTACAACGCGGCACCGGAGATGAACAGCGCCGCGATGGAGAAGTACCCCGCCATCGCCGGGATCCTCGCCCCGATCAGCAAGCGGCTGACGGCGGCGGAGGCCCAGCGGCTGAACGCGCGGGTGGACGTGGGAGGGGAGGACCCACACGAGGTGGCGAAGGACTGGCTGGTGCGGGAGGGCTTCATCCGGGAAGGCTGACAGACGGATTCGCCCCAGGCTTGAGCTCCATCACAGCCCGCTCACTGGGCTGCAATGATCACCTCTTGGATCTGGCCGCTCGTGCTGGCCGGCGCCGTTGTGGTGACGTCCATACGCGTCGAGGAGAAGGCAGAGGCGTCCGACAGCGGCGCGCTGGGGCTCGGTGAGCTTGTCGCGGCGTTGTTTCTGGTTGGCGTACCAGACACCCAGTTTGTGCTGGTGCTCCTGGCCGTCGATGACGGGTTCGACATGTCCCCGCGGCACTGCCTTCTGGACGCCCTCGCGGGCGATCCACTGCGCGAGGGCTGCAACGCCCGCTGGAAGGCCGCTGACGCCTTCCCGGGCGACTTCCCGCCGTCCTTGGCCGCCGGGGCCGGGGCGGGGGCGGGCCGCTCAACGGGCTGCACCTTCAGTGCGGACAGCCGCCGCTGCTGCTCTTCCGAGAGCTCTGCCCAGGAAGTCGCCTGCCGCTGGAGCCATCGCCCGAGATCGTCGCCCTCGAAGAGCACGCCCGGCTCGATGGCCGGCAGGGCGCCGTCGGCGTCGACGAGGTCGGCGAGGACGCGGTAGTGGCGCTGCCAGTCCAGCGGCCACGGGCAGTCCCAGTCCTCATCGATGGCCGTCAGCTGCTGCGCGCGCGTCTCGGCTCGCTCGGGGTCCTTGTCCAGGCCGCCCTTCCTGCGGAGGTTGGCCATGTGCTGCCCGACCGGGACTAGGCCCTCGGTGTCGCTCTCGCCCCACACTGCGTCCTGCCTCGGGGCGAGGTGGTTGTGGGCGCGGTGGTAGCTGCGCAGCGCGGCGAGCTTGTTCTCCCATGCCTCATCGCCCGGTTCCCACACCACCCCGGCCTCTTCGGCGTTCAGCAGCTCATTGCTGTCCAGGATCGGTATTTGTGATCAGTTCACGGATGTCTGAGCTGGGCTGATCAGTTCGGGTGTGGGGGAGTGGGGCGGGGAGGCGATCCCATCCGGCTGAGCATCGCACTTCCCCGGCTTGGTGACCTGCGAAGCGAAACAGTGCCCCGCGTCACCGGTGACGCGATTTGTCAGATCACCCTTGCGCTTTCGGTGACGGCTGCGAGAGCTGGTCGGCTCCCGGAAAGCTGTGGAGCACCGGACCGAACCGGGCGTTGTCAGTGGCGCCATATAACGTGCGCGACCAACTGGTGCGACGCGATGGGGGATGTACGGATGGAGTTCCGGATCGAGCGAAACGCTCTCGTCGAGGCAGTGACCTGGGCGGCCAGGTCGCTGCCCGCACGGTCGCCGGTGCCCGTGCTGGGCGGCTTGATGCTCGACGCGGGGCAGGGGCGGCTGCGTATCTCAGGCTTCGACTACGAGGCGTCCGCGAACATCGAGGTCCCGGCGGAGACACCGTCCGCCGGGCAGGTGCTCGTGCCGGGGCGCAGACTGCTGGATATCTGCCGGGTGTTGCCCGATGCCGTGGTGGCGTGCGCGTTGGAAGGCACGCGCTTCACGGTGGAAGGGGGTGGTACGCGCTTTGGGCTGTCGACCCTGCCCAGGGAGGAGTACCCGGCGCTTCCCGAGCTTCCCGCATTTCGCGGAACGGTGGATGCGGCAGAGTTCGCGGCAGCCGTCGCGCAGGTCGGGATAGCCGCGGGCCGTGACGACTCGCTCCCGGTGCTCACCGGGATTCAGCTCCGGCTGGAGGGCGAGTCAATGACGTTGGCCGCTTCGGACCGGTACCGGTATGCCGTGCGTACGGTGCTGTGGAAGCCAAAGGCGGCGGGTTTCGAAGCGGTGGAGGTGGTGGTTCCCGGTCGCAGACTGACCGAGATCTCCCGATCGCTGGCGAAAACAGGGTCGATCCGCATCGGGCTGAACGGCTCAGGCAGCTCGGGTGGCGGCTTGATCGCCTTCGAGGGAGACGGGATGCGTACGACGCTGCGGCTGCTGGAAGGACGGCTGCCGCGCTACGACAAGTTGTTCACCCTGGACAGCCCAGCGGTCGCGGTCATGCAGCGGGAGGCGCTCGCTGACGCCGTCCGCCGTGTCGCGGTCGTCGCGGAGCCGAACAGCCCCATCCGGCTCGACTTCTCCGCCCAGGGAACCGTCCTCCTGCAAGCAGGCTACGAAGACGATGTCGCTTCGCAGCAGCTTACGGCCGCCCTGGCCGGCGCCGATAACCTGGCAGTCGCCTTCAACCCCGCGTACTTGCTGGAAGCCCTCAACTCTTTCAACGCTTCGCAAGTGCGCCTTGAACTTATGGGCCCTGGCCAGCGGGCAATGCTCAGTGCCGTACCGGATGTCGATGCCGCGACACGCGAGGACCACCGTCATCTGCTCATGTCGGTGCGGCAGCTGAGCTGACAGACATGCGGAGCGACCCCCTTGGAATAGATCATCTAGAGTTGAGTCGACGTTTAGCGATTGAGGCACGGGGGACTGATGACTGGTCAGTGGGTGACACTCGGCGAAGCGGGCGGCATCGAGGCGTACGTGCACCGCCCGGTGGGTGACGTGCGGGGCGCCGTGGTGGTCTGCTCCGAGCTGTACGGAGTGAACGCCTACGTCCGCGATACTTGCGCGGAGTTGGCGGCGGCCGGGTATGTTGCGCTGGCGCCCGACTACTACTGGCGCAACGCTCGCCGCACCGAGCTTGGGTACTCTGTCGAGGAGCGCGAGGACGGCCTGGTGCTGATGCGCGCGCTGGACCGGGACGAGTTGGTGGCTGACGCTTCTGCGGCGCTGGCGGCGGCGCGCACTGAAGCCAAGGAGCGGGGCGTGGCCTTCCTCGGGCTGAGTATGGGCGGGCACATCGCGGTGCGGGCGGCGACCGAGCTGCGCTTCGAGTTGGCCGCCATCTTCTACCCGGGTTGGCTGCTGAACAGCGGCTTCCCGCTGGTTGGCCCGGTGCCCCCGTTGGAGACCAGCGAGCGGATCGCCGCGGGCGGCGCTTTCCTGCTGGGCTTCCGCGGCGAGCTGGACCACATCATCCCGGCCGAGGAGTGGGAGCAGGCCGAGCAGCAACTCACCGAGGCTAAGGTGCCGCACGAGCTGGTGACCTACCCGGGCGCCCGGCACGGCTTCGCCTGCGCAGACCGCCCGGCCGACTACGACCCGCAGGCTGGCGCGGACGCCTGGCGGAGGGTCTACGCCGCCTTGGAATCGCACCTCTAGGCTCGCGCCTTCACGAGGTGGGCTGTCCGACTGGTGACCACGTAAGCGAAAAGTGCCTCTGACCAGCGAGAATGAGGCCGTCGCCGGAGGCACTTCCCAGGTGAAGGTGCGACACGAGGTCGCGTGTGTTGAGTGGGTTCTCTTGGAGAGGGGGTCGGCGACAGCGTAGCCCCGGGTCAGTGTCCGATGACCTGTCCCCACCCGGACACGAGGTGTGAAGCTCCGGGGAAAAGCCCAAGTGCCCTCGTTCCACCCGAGGGCAACAGGCAAGGGGAAGACCGGACGGGTGAACAACCGTGAACCCTCGATGACGTCTCGTGAGAGGGCGATACGCGAGCTGATGCCTACTTTGTCCTCACCTGATGGTGTGGGATTGGACAGTTGAGGCCGGTCAACGTGACGGGGTCTGTTGGGGTGGGTTGGGGTGGCGGGGTGAGCGAGCGCAAGCCGTACCCCAGTGACGTATCCGACGAGCGGTGGGCGTTGATCGAGCCGGCGATCACGGCGTGGAAGGCCGCGCAACCCTCGGTCAGTGGGCATCAGGGCCGGTACGAGATGCGAGAGATCGTGAACGCGATCCTGTATCAAAGCCGCACCGGCTGCCAGTGGGACTACCTCCCGCCCGACCTCCCGCCCTGCGGCGCGACGTAACTACTACTTCGCCAAGTGGCGCGACGACGGCACCGATCAGGCCATCAACGAACTGCTGCGCTGCTCGGTCCGGGAGCGGGCCGGACGATTAGAGGACCCGTCCCTGGTGGTCCTGGACACTCAGAGTGTCCACGCCGCGGTGAACGTGCCCGCGGCCACGACCGGCAAGGACGCGGCGAAAGGCGTGCCGGGCCGCAAGCGCGGGATCGCGGAAGACGGTCTCGACTTGGTCATCGCGGTGGTGGTGCTCGCGGCGAACGCCCACGAGAACGAGGCCGGCGTCGCGCTGCTGGACACCGTCGTCGAGCGGGCGCCCACCGTCGTCAAGGCCCTGGTCGACCAGGGCTTCAAGCAGAAGGTGGTGCAGCACGGCCGGGGCCTGGGCGTTCAGGTGGAGATCGTCGAACGCAACCCGGCGGATATCGGCTTCGTGCCCCAGCCGAAACGGTGGAGAGTGGAACAGACCTTCGGGATCTTGATACTGCACCGGCGGCTTGTGCGGGACTACGAATCCAGACCGGCCAGTTCCACTTCCCGCGTGTACTGGGCCGAGAACGACCGGATGAGCAGGCGTCTGACCGGCACCACCGTCACCAGCTGGCGCATCCCGTCCGGCCCCGAATGCGCCCTCTCTTGTGAACCGGTGCGGGCAGCGATATGAGCATCAAGGCTCACGGAGAAGGAACGCGAACTCGCCGATCAGGCAGGACAGTTGAGAGCCTAGATCGACCAGATCACCACCCGCCTTGCCGACATCGAGCGGGACCTCGACCACGTCCGGATCACCCAGCAGACCGCCACCGCCGTGGCCGACGGCCTCGACCGAGACGCTCCCTCCAGCCCTGAACCGGAGCTGCCCGAGCACCCGCTCTACCTCCAACTCCTCGCGGTCTTCGACGAGAAACAGCAGCCCCTGCGGGCCCGTGACCTGTGCGAAGCCCTCGATCTCGGCCTGCTACCGAAGCACATCGAAGACGTCCGTTCCAAGCTCAAGCGCCTCGTCGCCCGCGGCATCCGCACCGAGCCCGAACCCGGGTTGTTCGCCCAGAACCGGCCGTAGGACATCCGGCACCTCCGCGACCAGCGAACCTCACCCACCGCAAGTCACGAAAGAGGCATCGACTCGCGTATCGCACGGGAGCGCGGCCTTCTAGCACCGACTCCGCACCATCGACGAGCAGCAGGCGACCGGTGCCCACAGCGGAGGCACCCAGCACTGCGGCGATCCGGGCACCAAGCAACGCCTCGAATTCCACCAGCGCCGCAGGCATCTCCCGCAGGTTCAGCACCTTGACCGCTGCATCGTCGGCTCGCAGCCGCAGGGCAGTCCGCAAGGCCAGAGCCGACTTGCCAGTATCCGGCTCACCGGCAACGACCAGCGCCGTCGCTTGGGATGCGGCCGTCTTCATCTCGGCAGCCAAAGCCTCTGTGTCAGTACATACAGGGAAACCAGACCTGATCCAAGACCGCGATCGAGGCGGGCCCCTGAACTGCGTGTGGCAGTCCAGCAACTCAGGGATCATCTGCATGGCCAGTCACCCGCGTGCCCTCGGCATCATCCATGACGAGGAGCGAACAGGGCTTGCGGAACATGTCCACGACGTCCGCTGGGGGCAGCGGACCGTGGGGATAACCCTCGGAGCCAGTGCATCTCCATCGACGTACGTCTGGACTGTGGACGCTCCATCCGCGACCGGCGCACCTTCGCCGCCCAGATGCGCGAACAACGCGGTTGGGTCATCGCGACGACTGGTGGCTGGGGCCACCACAGCGG
The DNA here is from genome assembly GCF_040651435.1 of Streptomyces sp. NPDC048479. Lineage (NCBI taxonomy): Bacteria > Bacillati > Actinomycetota > Actinomycetes > Kitasatosporales > Streptomycetaceae > Streptomyces > Streptomyces sp. NPDC048479. The sequence goes on along the minus strand of NZ_JBEZKA010000051.1, from coordinate 17,784 downwards.
CCCGGACGGGACCACGTACTCGCTCCGCGCCAGGCGCACGAGCCTCAAAGACTGACCACGATCGCTCGCGGGCCGTTGCCGCAGCGACCCTCCCTGCGCGGCACCCTCTGAACGGTCCGTGTCACTACGTGCCATTCGTAGGGGTAAACGGCGGTCACTACGGGCACCTCCCCGCCGTCGGCGCCCCGCCCTCACCGCCACCGCCCTCCACCCGGCCCTCCTGCTCCCGAGCCGCCCCGACGCCGGACGGCACCGGCCCGCCGACCCGCGGGCACTGACGCCGGCCGCCATCGATCCTCCGGGGGCACACTGGAGAGAGGGCCCCGTAAGCCGTGAACCAAGCTGTGAGGTGGCCGATGAGCACTCTCGAAGAACAGATCGACATCGGTGTTCCGATGGATGTGGCCTGGGACTGCCTCCACCGCGTGGAGATCTATCCGCAATTCCTGGAAGGAGTACGCGAGGCTCGTTCGGGGGGCGGGCACCGGGCGCACCTGGACGTCGACGCGGGCGGCCGGGCTCAGGAGTTCGAAGCCGAGATCACCGACCATGGCAAGGAAAACATGATGGAGTGGCAGACCACGCGCGGTCCCGACCTGGCGGGAACGTTCGCACTGCTGCCCATCGACCGGGAGCACACCCGAGTCCAGGCCCGGATCGAGTACGACCCGGGCACCGTCAGGCAAGCGTTCGGCGGGCCGAAGGGGTTCGCCCAGGCAACCGCGATCGAACGGCTCGTACGGAATGACCTCGAGCACTTCAAGGAGTTGGCGGAACGGGAACGGTGAGCCGCGCGAAGGGTCCCACCGGGGGCTTGTGTGCTTGCGCCACGTTGTCACTGGTGCGATCTGTCGAATCTGCACCCGGGGGCGCTGCTCGAGATTGAGCTAAGCGCGGACTACCTGCGGCCCGGTGACACCCTCGTCGTCCCGTCTATGGACCGGCTCGGCCACTCCATCCAGGACCTGATCGCGATCGTGTCCTGCCTGCACAATCGCGGCATCGGCTTCACCTCGCTCCACACCACCGCACCGGGCGGCGCCTGGTCTTCCACGTCTTCGCCGCCCTCGCGGAGTTCACCGCGAACTCATCGTGGAGGGCACCACCGATGGCCTGGACGCCACCCGCGCCCGCGGTGCCCGCCTCCGTGAAGTCGACGAGCCTGGCCGAGGGGTGCACATCACCGACGATGCTGCGGGACCGGGCTCAGGTGGGCCCTTGGCCCCCCAGTGTGTGCCGCTGCATCAGCCGTGAAATGTCCTTCGCGGTGACGATCCCCACCAGATGGCCCCCGTCCACGACGAGAATGCGCATGCCGGTACCCCGGCGGAGCCTGTCGAGAGCCTCACTCAGAAGATCACTCGGAGCAGCAACCGCGCACTGCGACAGCGGGATCGCCACCTCGCGCACGCGCAGGGCCTCCCGGCGCGCTCCCGGTATCCCGGCAAGCCTGCGTACCTGAACGATCCCGCTGGGACGGCCTTCGAAATCGAGCAGCGGCACGGCGGAATGGAGGGACTTCACTGCCACCTCGTCGATGAAACGCTGGGCGGTCAGCCAGTCGGCGCCGGTGGTCACCGGGCTGGACATGGCATCGGCCACCCGCACGCCCCGCAGTGCCGTGTGGATCACGGCACGCTGCCGTTCCGCACCGGCGACGACCGTGATGAAGAGACCGACGAAGACGAGCCACAGCCCGCCCGGCGCCCCGCGCAGGAGGGAGATCCAGCCGAAGGCCATCAGCAGCACGCCCATGATCTGACCGCTTCGGGAGGCCGCCCGATCCGCACGTTCCCGGTCTCCGGTCCGCCACCACAACAGCGCCTGCACCACCCTTCCGCCGTCGAGCGGCGCAGCGGGCAGTAGGTTCAATGCGCCGAGGAACAGGTTCGCCCAGCCGAGCCACACCAGAACGGCGGCGGGCACCGCCCAGCCGGACAGCGGGTGCAGCCCGATTCCCGCTCCGAGCGCGGCGCCTCCGATGGCCAGGCTGGTGAGCGGCCCGCTGACCGCCACCGCGAAAGCCACTCCAGCGGTCTGCGGTCGCCCCATCCGGGTCATCCCGCCCAGCGCCCACAGCGTCACATCCTGTACCGCGATCTTCTTCCTGCGGGCAGTCGCAGCGTGTGCCGTCTCGTGGAGCAGCAGGCTGCCCATGAGCAGCACGGCTCCTACGGCACTGGCGAAGGTGTAAACCGCATCCGAGCGCCCTGGAGTCCATACGGGGAGGGTCTGGCGGCCGAGACCGTACGCGAGCAGGACCACCAGCAGCGGCACGCTCCAGTGCATCCGCAGCGGTACCCCGGCAACTTGTCCGACACGGACCGAGCCGTTCATCGTCGTCTCCTGCCGGCTCGGCACCCGGTCCACCGGGCAGGACCTCGCGACCTGCACTCCGTAAACCGACCAGCACGGCACCCACCTACAAGTGTCGCTCTCGGAATCTCCCGCGGTCGGCCAGAGGCCACAGGGGGCGCTCGCTTCTCAGGTCCGTGAACTCCGTTCGTCCCGTCGCCGCGCAGGTACGGTCGGGGAGGGCGGGGATCTAGGGTGGACGTACCGACAGCACTGTGGAGGTGCGTCATGGGGCACAGCCACCACTTCCACCTGGATCAGGGGGGCCATTCGATCACCGTGAACGTCGGGCCTGGAAAAGACGGAGAGATCGAGCTCCTGGTGAACGGCAAAGTGGTCGCGTGCCTGAAGGAGCACGGCCGTGGGACGAGCCTGCTGACCGGCGAACTGCCCGACGATCCCACCCGCCCGTTCCGGGTCCGGGTACGCCAGCCGCACCTCGTCCCGTCCAGGCTCAGATGCACGCTGGAGCTGGACGGCGTAGAGCAGCCCATGCCGGAGAGGCCCATGGTGTGAGCTCCCTGCTCCGCTGTGGGCGGGATCAGGTGAACAGCGTGCTCCCCTCCAGGTCCGACGGACCCGCAACTCTGGTGCAATGTGCTGCCGCGAACCCCCATTCAAGATCTGCCGCCGTGGGCGCACCAGGGATCTGCGCTTCGGCTCCGAGCGGTGCCCGCCGAGCCCGACACACCCCGCGTGCCACTACGTGCCATGCAGAGCGGTAAACAGCGGATGCCAGGGGCAGCTTCGATCCATCCAGGGCAGGCCCGCGGGTAGCGTTTCGCAGGCCAAAACCTTGCGCTTGCCGATAACCTCATCCGCCCTGGTCGGAGCTGGTGTGTGGGGTGTATGGGATGTCGAGCGCGGTCGGTCGAGTCTGCGCCGTCGCGCGGCCGTCGATCAACGCGGCATGATGATCCACCATGCTGCTGCGACTGGCCTACTTGGGTGTGGCGAACGCGTTCACTCTGCTGCGCCTGTTGCCGATGAGCGCTGGGGACAGGGTCGTCGAGATCCTCGCGTTGCGTCATCAGATCACGGTGCTGGAGCGCCAACTGGGCAAGGAGAAGGTGCGGTTCACCCCGAGCGACCGGGCGTTCCTGGCAGCGCTGCTGCACCGGCTGCCGCGGGACGTGCTGCGCAGGCTGCGGCTGCTGGTGCGCCCGGACACGGTGCTGCGCTGGCACCGGGCACTTCTCGCCCGCCGCCACGCGGCCGCCTCCCGGCCGAAGCGCCCGGGTCGGCCCCGCACCGTGCGCTCCATCCGCGTTCTGGTGCTGCGCCTGGCGCAGGAGAATCCCTGAGCGCGGCAGTCGGCGGATCCGGATTCTGGGCGCCACGGCACACCCGACCGCCTCGTGGGTGGCGCAAGCCGCGAAGAATCTTGTCATGGACCTCGAGGACGCGGGCTGCCGGGCGCGGTTCCGTATCGGGGACCGGGACGGGAAGTTCCCTGCCTGTTCGACGCGATCCTCAAGGATGCGGGCATCGAGATTGTGCTCAGTGGCGTCCGGATGCCGAGAATGAACTCGATTATGGAGAGAAGGGTGCAGACCTGCCGGCGCGAGCTGCTGGACCGCACGTTGATCTGGAATCAGCGGCATCCGCTTCACGCCTTGCGCGAGTTCGAACAGTTCTACAACTCCCATAGGTCTCATCAGGGCATCGCGAACACCCGCCCACTACGACGCTCCCCGAGCCCATCACCGATCCCGGGCAGATCGCCCACCTCGACATACGCTGACACGACCGCCTCGGCGGCATCCTGCACGAGTACCAGCATGTTGCTTGACCTGCGCGGACGAGGTTTTCGGCAGGCGCACCGTCCAGATCAGCGCCCGACGCACCGGTGGCCGCCGCGTCGAGCGACGGCCGCCGATCGGCGAAGCATTACTGAATGCCGGGGATCTCGCGGTCCTTGAACGCACTGCGGACTGTGTTCGCCGCGCTTGTGCCGTACATGCGCTCGGCGGTCGCGATCGTCGTCAGTGCCGCGTCCTTGAAGCTGGTGTCGGGCGTGAAACCGAACTGGGCGTTGATGATGATCCGGTCGGCGGTCCTCGCGCCGAGCGCGCTGCGGAGGTCGAAGAGCGCACGGGACCAGATCTCGCCGTCCGCGTGCACCTCCCCCACCCGGTCCCCGTAGACCTTGCTTCCGTCGATGCGGCGGAGGCAGTGCGGGGCGGTGCTGTACGTGACCGAGTCCCAGTCGGCGACGCACGCCAGATCGGCCTTCATCGGCCAGCCGTACTTGGCGTCCGCGTGTGCGCCGACCTCGACGGCGAGATAGTCACCGAAGGCCTCGCCGATCGAGCCGGCCTCCAACGATGTGCCGAAGCCCGGCACTTGGGCGTGGTGCACGGCATGCCCGTACTCGTGGACGATCACCTCTGCGTCCTCGGCATCGTCCACCCCGCCCTTGCCGAAACGAATTTCGGCCTTCTTGTCGGTGAAGAAGGAATTGTCCGCACCCCACTGGTTGATACGGACCGGCTGGACTCGGTTGTTGGCCCCGGGCAGTTCGCTGCCGAAACCCAGGCCCTGCAGGTACTCCTGGGCCTCGTTCACCCAGAAGTAGGCCATGACCTGCTCGAACTGGTCGTCGTGCCGGGTGTACGAGCCGACGTCAGTCGTCTTTGCCGAGGCTCCGGTGTCGGATCTCACGGAGACCCACGTCCCGGACAGACCGCCACTGCCGTCCAGGTTTCGCAGCGCGGCGACGGCATAGGCAGAGGCCGGTACGGCCCCAGCGGCATCCTTGGCGTCGGTGAGCAACTGATCACCGGACGACTGGACGGGATTGACCATGAAGACGCGCGCCTGCGGCCCAGTCGGAGCGGATCCGGAGGCCGAAGCCGACCCGGCCGGTACGGCCAGGGTGAACAGCGCCACAGTAGCGGTGGCTGCTGCAGTCAGGCCTCGGGATGTGCGGCGAGCCATATACATCCTCCATCGATGGGATGTGATGAGCCGGATTTGGGGGGTGGCTCGGTGCGGGCGTGATCCTTGCGCATCACGGGTGGCTTTGGCCATGGGTCGCCCATGAATTCGCCGACGAAAGGGGTCGCCAGCAGGACATTCCGGCGCCGGACCAGGAACGCGCCGGACGAATCACGTCCGACGGGCGGCGCCGCATCGGCCCGTCGCAGCTGCGCCCGTACTGCCGGCCAGCAGTTCGCAGAAACTGTTGGGACTGGCCTTGCTACGGCTCCGACATGACGGAGGCGGAATGGCAGGTCGTCCGGGTGGTGCTGCCGGTTCCTGCCTGGTCGGAGGGCCGGGGCGGGCGCCCGGAGGGCTACTGCCACCGGCAGGTGATCGACGCTGTCCGCTACGTCGTCGACAACGGAGTCAAGTGGGCCAACCTGCCCGCAGACTTCCCGCCGTACCGGCGAGTGCATGCCTTCGCCCGCCGCTGGCAGGCGAAGGGCCGGACTCCACGACCGGCTCCGTGACCGCGTCCGGGACAAGGAGGGTCGCTCACCGGACCCGACGGCCGCGATCGTGGACTCACAGTCGGTTCGGGCAGCGGCGAACATCCCGCGCTCCACGTCCGGCTGGGATGACGGCCATCTCGACCTGGTGGCAGCCACGGTCCACGGCAGCAGGCTCAAGAGCTTCTGGATAGTGCCCGGCACGGACTCCGGGTTCGACACAACCGCGACGCGGCATCTCTCGTACAAGGACCTGGGCCTGGGCGGCTGAGTGCCGACCGTCGGGCCGACAAAGGGCTGCAACCCGCGATGGCTCACCGATTCGGTTCCGCAGCCTGCCCGCGCCGCCGTGCAGGGCCTGTCCGACCTGACCATGAACACCTCGGCGGGCATCGGCGGCGCGGCGGCCGGGCTGATCGTCGCGCAGGCGAGCTACGGCTGGCCGCCGTGGTCGGCGCCTGCCTGCTGCTGCCTATGTCAGCTCTGGCCGTACGCAGGGCGCTCAGCTGACCGAGGCGGGCGACGAGGCTCCGGGCACCAGCAGCCGGGGTTCGCCCGAGCCGTCGGCCGGCACCGTCCAGATGTCGCGGCCACGCCCGTACGCCAGCGTGCGGTTGTCCAGCCAGGCCGCCTGGTCGTCGACGCTCTGCCGCTCGGCGAGGGGATGCTCGCGCAGGGTGCGCACATCCAGCACGTGCAGCCGCCAGGGGCGGCCGGGATCGCCGGACACCTTCTTCTTGAAGGCGATACGGGTGTTGTCGGGCGACAGTGAGGGGCATTCCACGTTGCCGCGCAGTGCCCGCGCCGACCACTTGCGCATGTCGCCCTCGACGAGATACGTGCGGCCACCGGTCGAGACGGTCGCGTAGAAGCGGTTGTCGTCCCGCGCGAAGGTCACCCCCCAGTAATTGACATCGGGGGCGTGGTGACGGCGGCCGTCGATGGTGAGCGGGATCTGTTCCATGCTCTTGACGAGATAGCCGGTGCGCAGATCGAGGATGGATGTGCGGGTGGAGAAGGCGGAAGTGGCGTACGAGTCGCCGCTCGCGAACATCGTCCACGACAGCATCCGCCCGGAGGCCGACACTCGCGCCCGGTTGGGAATCCCGGGCAGGGCGATGTGCCGGACTTCCCGCAGTCGCCGGTCGAGCACCACGGCGTACGCACGCGGCGGCACGCCGGGACGGCGCCGCAGGCAGAGCGCGGTGCCGCCCGCTGCGTAGAAGCGCTCGCAGGACGGGCCCCCGGCGGTGCGTGAATCCCCGCCCTGGGGCCGGCGGGCGACGCGCCCACCGGCGGTGTCCCGGAAGTAGAGCCCGGGCAGGGCGAGGGTGAATCCGCTGTCGGAGGAGGCTTGTTGCCGGTCCCGGGAAGCCCGGAAGGTGTAGCCGGCGGCGGCACCGGACAGTACGACGACCGCGAGCACGATCACCAGGATCCGGGCGCGCGGGCTCAGATGGGTCATGACACATCCCCTTCGGTAGCCGGGATTTCGGCAGGCGGGACTTCGGTACGCGGGCTTAGGGGGTTACGCGGGAGAACGGTCCAAGCCGCGGCCAGTGCCGCCGCCAGAGCGACCGCAGCCGCCACCAGCGCGGGCCGCGACCCCCACAGGGTCCATGCCGCCCCGAATCCGGCCGCCGCGACAAGCCGGGCCACCGCCTGGCCGGTCTGCAGCAGCGCAAGGCCACTCGCTCGCCGGGCCACCGGCAGCACCGGCCCCGCCAGTGCCATCAGCACCCCGTCTGTGGCGGCGTAGAACACTCCGAGCAACAGCAGTACGCAGACGAGCACGTACGGGCCGCCCAGCGGACCGAGCAGCAACAGATAGCCGAGGAGCAGGGCCATGTGCCCGTACAGAAAGGGCAGTCGGCGGCCGACGCGGTCCGCGATCCGGCCAACCGGCAGCGCGAGCAGCAGATAGACGGCCGCGGCCCCGAGCGGCAGCAGCGGGAACCAGCTCACCGACACGTCCAGCCTGCGCTGCAACAGCAGATAGACGAACGCGTCCCCGATGGTGGCCGCGCCGAGCAGCGCCGCCGCGCTCAGGATCCGGCGGAATCGCGCGTCCCGCAGCGCGTCGAACGCCGTGCGGAACGCCGTGCCGAACGCCGTGCCGAACGCCATGCGGGACCCGGGAGTCGGTGCGGACGGCGGCCCCGGGCGGCCGGGGACGCACACGACCAGCAGCAGCACGCCCAGCAGACCCGCGCAGAAGCTCACCACGAACACCGCGTCGTACGCGTCCGCGGTCGCCCACAGGAGGGCGAACGCGGCGAGCGGCCCGAGCAGCGCACCCGTCGTGTCCATCGCACGGTGCACGCCGAAGGCCCGCCCCAGCGCGTCCGGCGGGCTGCTCAGCGAGATCAGGGCATCGCGCGGGGCGGTCCTGATGCCCTTGCCGATCCGGTCCGCCGCCAGCGCCGCCGCGATCCCGGCCGTCGCACCGCCCGCGAGCAGCAGGGCGAGCCTGGAGCAGGCGGAGAGGGCGTAGCCGGTCCCGGCGACCCGTTTGTGCCGTCCGCCACGGTCGGCGGCATGGCCGCCGAGAAGCCGTACGAGCGCGGTCGCGCCGTTGAACAGCCCGTCCAGGAAACCGAATTGGAGCGGAGAGAGACCGAGCCCCAGGACGAAGTAGAGCGGCAGGACGGCCGTGACCATCTCCGAGGAGATGTCCGTGACCAGGCTGACCGCGCCCAGTGCGAGAACGGTGCCGGGGACGCGCCGCCCCTTCCCTGCTTCGGGCGGAGGCGGTGCGTCCTGGCGAGCTGTCGCCAGATACATCAGTGGCAGGTGTAGGTCGGGCCGGTGTCCTTGGCCCGGCCGTCCGTGCCGACGTACTGCCAGCTGTAGCCGGTGTCCGTGAGGTCCAGCTTCAGCACACCGTACGAACCGCTGATCCTCTTCTGGCTGTTGGGCTGTACCTCCTCGATCGGGTAGGGCTCGGCGCCGCCCATGCCGCCGACGATCTCGACGATGCCGTCGGCGACGGCCTTCCCGTCTGGGTTCTGCGGCGCGAACCGCTCGTAGTGGTGGTCGTGGCCGTTGAGAACCAGGTCGGCCTTGGCCCCGTAGAGGATCTTCCATACCGGCTTGCTGACGGGGTCGTTGCCGTGCCCGCCGGAGCTGAAGAGCGGATGGTGCCAGTACGCGGCGATGCAGCCCTTGGTGTTGCGGGCGAGGTCGTCCTTGAGCCACTGGATCTGCGCGCTCTGGTCGAAGGTGTTGGAGTCGAGCGCGACGAAGTGCCAGTTGCCTTCGTCGTAGCTGTAGTAGGGCTTGCCCTGGGGATAGGCGATCGCGCCGAAGTAGGCCTTGTATCCGGCGAAGGCACCGGCCGGATCGTAGGTCTCGTGGTTGCCGGGCACCGGCCGGGTCTTCGTCTTGAACGCGCCCCAGCTCTTGTCGTAGTAGGCGCGGAAGTCGGCGATCCGGGCGTCGTCGTACTGGTTGTCGCCCATCGTCAGATAGAACTTCGGGTTGACCTTCTGCGCCTGCGCGGCGGTCTTCGGGTGTGCGCACGAGCTCGACGACGCGGTGCACTGCGCGGCGATGTCGCCGGCTGCGACCACCGTGAACGCGCCGGTCGGCGGCACTGTGCCGTCGAGCGTGCCGTAGACCTGGACCTCGTGGAGCGAGTAGCCGTACGAGGTGCCGCGAGCGGTGCCGTACACGCGCAGATGACGGCCCTTGCCGCTCAGTCCGGTGAGATCGTCCGTGCCGCCGTTGCCCGCCGTTTCGGTGGCGATCGGCGTCCAGGAGGCGCCGTCGGCGGAGACTTCGACGCGGTACGAAGTGGCGTACGCGGCCTCCCAGTCGAGCGTGACCCGGGAGATCGTGGCGGTCGCGCCGAGGTCGACCCGGATCCACTGCGGATCCTTGCCCTCGGCGGAGGCCCAGCGGGTGGCGGGATCGCCGTCGAAGGCACGGGCCGCGCCGAGGGTGGAGCTCTCGACGGACGAGGCGGTGGCGGGCTTGCCGCGCGAGAGGACCGCATCGGCAGCCCGCTGGGGAACGCGGGCGTCGGCGCGGTCGGGGTGGGCGATGAGTACGCCGACGAGCAGCACGAGGGCGGCGACGATGGCGAATGTCGCCGTACGGCGTGGTGAGGCGGAGGCGGGCAGGCGCATACCTGGGCTCCCTGGACGGGGACGGCGAGAGCTGGACACCGTGCGAACCGCCGCGACCTGGGCAGGGCGCAGCGCACAGCAGCCGGGTCAGAGCTCTCGCTGAGCGCGTCACGCCCCAGGGGCGCCGCGCCAAGCCGCTGCGGGCAGCCTGGCAATGAGCCATGCCCCTGTCAATACCGACAGGAAACCTTCCTACCAATACGGTCTCCCGCGAGCGCGGGTTTGGACGCAGCACTCCCGTGCCAGGGATGGGACATGCTGCTGACCGAAGTGACCGAGGAAGTACAGGAAGCGCTCGCCGCGCACCGGCCCGTCGTCGCCCTGGAGTCGACGATCATCGCGCACGGACGCCGCGTCCGCGCAATCTGGCCGTCGCCGAGGAGCTGGAGGAGCTCGTACGCTCCGAGGGTGCCGTCCCCGCGACGGTCGCCGCGCTCGACACACCGTCCATATCGGCCTGGACAAGCGGCAGTTGGAGCGGGTCGCGGGAGACGAGGACGTTCGCAAGCTGGCGCACCGCAATCTTGCGCCGGCGATGGCTGCGGGGGTGAGCGGGGCGACGACCGTCTCGGCGACGGCGTTCCTGGCGGCGCGGGCCGGGATCCGGGTCTTCGCGACCGGCGGCCTTGGCGGCGTGCACCGACCCTCCGCCAGGCCGGCGCACACCGGGGGCGCATTCCGTGGCCCCGGAGGTCCGTGGCCTCGTACTCGCCCGCGTCCCGTGGAGTTGCTGACCGCCCAGCGGCAGGAACAGCTGTCCGGACGGCCCTGCACGGCGGCCGCTTCCACCGGAAACGGCCGCCGACTGCGTTCCGCAGTGTCTTCAGCGTGCTGTGCGCAGGTACTCGCTCCGTGCGGTGACCAGCGCCCGCCAGCGGCTGCGGGTGAGCTGTTCGCCGTCCAGCCACCGGGCCTCGGAGGGGACATCGAGGGCGAGACCGGCCATGAAGTGGGCGAGGTCGACGTAGTAGGCGTAGTTGCCGGACTGGGTGAGGTCGCGCAGTCGCGGCTCTGGCTCAACTTCCGTGACGTCGCCACGGTGAGTGACGGTTCGCGGTCCCGAGGTAAGCCCAAACCGGGCCATAGGACGATCTCGATGGTCATGGGCGGCTGAGAGCTACGAGTCCTCGATGATCCCGCAGGTGGTGAAGGGCTGTTCGTCGGTGCAGTCCATGAGGCTGCCCACAGGTGCGGGGAGCAGAATGTCGCGGAGTCCAGCCCAAATCAGCTTCTGGGACCATCCCCGCGGGTGCATGGAGCAGTCGTCCACGGCACGGCTGCCGGCACCGACATGGGGTCCCCCCGTTACTGTTTTCCTGGCTCCGCAATGGGGCCTCCGGCCTTCGGGTCCGGCATGATCGCGACGCTCCGCGACGGCACCTTCTATGAACCTCGGCCGGCGACCGCGGTCACCTGACCAGTGGCTCTGCGAGGAGGCTTCGATCCTGGCCGGCCGCGATCGACGAGTGAGGGGCCGACGCGATCCCCCTTTAAGGGCTCTGACATGGGAACCGTCGATCGCACAGTCCTCCATGTCCAGTGCCCCGTTCACTCTCAGTTCGGCGAGCAGCGCCTGGTGCAAATGCGGCCAGACACCGGCTTCGGTCCAGTGCCGCAGTCGTCGCCAGCTGGTGACTCCGGAACAACCCACGACCTGGGCAGGGACATCACGCCAGGCAACTCCCTTGCGCAGCACGTAGATGATCCCGGCCAGTGCCACTCTCTCCGGCACGGGAAGTCGCCCGGGATGCCGGTGTCTTCGCGTCGGACGCGGCGGGAGAAGCGGCGCGATGCGCTCCCAGCGGTCATCAGGAACAAGATCAGCTAGCACTCCGCAGGCCTGCCCAAGCGGCCCCTCCGCCATCCACTGACAACGACTCCATTCTGAAACGATCAGTAAGAGGCAGCGCAGATAGGCGAGGTGGCGCCATCTCGGTAGCAGAGCAGGCGCAAGTCTTGGCGATCATGGAGTTGCGACGCTCTGTGATCACCGGGGAGGCCTGTGCCTGTACTGCCATCATGGCTGACCGAACCACTCTGGAACTAATTCATCGCCCTCCTGCCTGAGCGACCGGCCTACGGCGCCGACGCATCCGTTGGGCTGCCACCGCCCACGCATCAGCGACCGGGTCGTCTTCGACAAGATGCTGCAGCTCCTGCGGTTCGGCTGCTCCTACCAGGCGATCGCCGACACGACCTGCTCGGCCACCACGATCCGCAACCGCCGGGACGAGTGGACCGGCTCGGCGTCTTCGCCGAACTCAAGCAGATCACGTTGGAGTCCTACGACCGGATCGTCGGCCTCGTCCTCGATCGGATCGCCGTCGACGGTTCCATCACCAAAGCCCCCGGCGGTGGTGAGGTCGCAGGACGTTCACCGGTAGATCGCGGCAAACAGGGATAGAAACGCTCAGGTATGACGGATGGTTATGGAATCCCACTTGGCCGTGTGCTGGCTGGAGCGAATCGTCACGACTCCCCGCTGCTCGCCCCGACCGTGGACCGCCTGGAGGACCTGGGACCGCTGCCCGAAGACGTCACCGTGCATCTGGACGCCGGCCATGACTCGGACAAGACCCGCACCCTGCTCTACGAACGCGGCCTGCACGGCCGCATCGCGCGCCACTCACCGCTGGGAGGGCCGCCCCCGCCGCCGGTGACGGACCGCCATCTGCGCCAGTGGTCGGCTGGTAACTTGACTCCCATGATGGTGGCATTGATCGACTCAGGGCTTGGCCTCCTTTCCACCACAGGATGGCTTCGGCACCTCGCCCCGGAACTCGATCTGCTTCTGTTTCTGGACCCCGACGGCGCCCCCTGGGGATCGAGAACGGCCTCCTTCGTCACGGACCGTCTGTTCAGTGCCGCCCAATTGGCCGTCCAGCGGGGCGCGGAGGCCATCGTGGTCCCCTGCAACACTGCCACCGTCACCGCGATCGACGCTCTGCGCGAGAGCTTTGAACCCCGTGTGCCTGTGATCGGAACCGTGCCCGCCGTGAAGTCGGCCGCAGCGGCCGCCCAAGGCATCGCCGTGTGGGCAACCGTCCGGACCACGGCGAGTGACTACCAGGATCGCCTGATCGCGGACTTCGCGAACGGCCGGCCTGTCGCGCGTGTCGCATGCCCTGGTCTGGCCGAGGCGATCGACCACGGAGACATGTCGGCAGCAGCGGAAGCGATCGCCGACGCGGCAAAGCGGACCCCCCAGAATTGCGACTCCGTGGTGCTGGGATGCACGCACTACCCCCTCGTGGCGCCAGAGATTCTGCAGAGCCTGCCCACCGGAACCACCTTGTACGACAGCGCGGAGGCAGTCGCCCGCCAAACACTGCGGCGATTGGACAGAACCACGGAATCGCACAGCAGCACGGGCTCCATCGACGTGGTACTCAGCGGGCGCCGCGGAAATCTCCCAGCAGGCGCCCACGCCTACCCGGTGGGTCGCGCCCTTGCCGCCGCAGCGCGGGTGCCCCGCGAAATTCTCATCACTGCCGCAACTCGCGCCTCGATGGCTGCTCCAGCGATCTGAGCAAGCCCCGGAACCCCTTCATCTCGTCGGCCAGGCGTACAGCCACTCCGTTCGCGGCAGACCCCGGGAAATCACAGAGCGTGACAACTACGTGATCGCCCAGGACCTGTGCCTGTTTCGCCCAGGGCTCCCCACCGCGCCTATCTGCGCGACCTCCAAGGCAGGTTCTCGGTGCTGCTCCCCGCACCCGCGGGGATGGTCCCGCCCCGCCGCCGCTCGCGCTCACGATTGAGGTCTGCTCCCTACATCCGCGGGGATGGTCCCGACACCGCCTTCAACCTCGCGGCGGGCGACCTCTGCTCCCCGCACCTGTGGGGATGGTTCCGGGAGTTCCGCATGGATGGTGTCCCGCCAGGTGGTGTAGCCGGTCAAGGTGCGTGAACGCGCGGGTGTCTGCCCGGGCGTGCACCCGTTGTCGATAACTGCTCCCTGAACAAGGGGCAAGCCATCGCGCAAGTCTCCGTGGGGTATTGGCAGTTCAACCGGAGGAGCGCGCGATGGCCTTGTCTCAGTCTGACCGGATGATCTTGCTTGGGCATCGGTGAGAAAGGGGTGGCCGCGCCAGCCTGCGAGTGGGTAGGCTCCGCCTGGCCATGCGTCGTCTAGCGGCCCAGGACACGGCACTCGGGTTCGCCCCGATGCGGAAACCCCGGTTCGAATCCGGGCGATGGCCACCCTCGGCTTAACTGCACCACTTCGCGGGACGCGACCTCTGCATGTCCGAAACCACCCCTGAACTGCTCCCCGCACCTGCGGGGATGGTCCACCCTACCGGCCCATGACCGACGTCCTGGAGAGCTGCTCCCCGCACCCGCGGGGATGGTCCCTTCACGCGCCTGCACTTCCCGACCGCTTCCCCCTGCTCCCCGCACCCGCGGGGATGGCCCCTCCCGCTCCACCTCGGGATGCTCGGCCAGATGCTGCTCCCCGCACCCGCGGGGATGGTCCCGCAGACGGGACCGTGGACTCGACGGACGGCATCTGCTCCCTGCACCTGCGCGGGGGGGCGTGCCCCTAATGTCTTTGGTCAAGGGAAACGGGGGTGCGTTGGATCGGGTAGCCGGGCAGCATGGGCGGGGTGGCTGATCTGCTGTGGGATGACGTGAGCTGTTTCTTCGACCCGGACCTGATGGGGTCGCTGCCGGACGTGCGTGTCCCTGATGCCTCGGTGGAGGACTGGCAGGCGGTCCTCGATCTCGTCGAGGCGAAGGGTTGGAGGTGCCAGTACTCCGAAGGCGAGGCGGTGTTGCCGGTGCCTCGGGCGGAGGCAGTGCTGTCGCGTCCGGCGGACGCCGAGTGCCCGAACCTGCGAGTCTGGCCGACTGCCGATGTGCTGGCGATCTTCCGTTTCCATGCCGCCGATGAGATCGACTTCGATGTCGACCTGCGGGAGTTGCAGGGCCAGGAGCGACTTGATGTGTTCTCCGGCTTCCTGCGGGAGATCGGGCGGCACTTGGGCAAGCCGGTGCTGATGGATCCGGAGGGCGGCTATGGCCACCCGGTGCTCGGCTTCGATGTCGATGCCGGTCGAGTCGTCTCGCCGATCGGTACGGCACCCCATTGGCTGTCTCGCTGACCGGTGGGAACCGCCACGACGTCACACAGCTGATCCCGCTCCTAAACGCGATCCCCAACATTCGGGGTCTGCGTGGCCGCCCGCTCCGCACGCCCAGACGGCTGTTCGCCGATCGCGGTCACGACTTCGACAAGTACCGCCGCCTGCTGTGGAAGCGCGGGATCAAACCGCTTTTCGCCCGTCGGGGGACCGTGCACGGCTCCGGCCTCAGCCAGACACCCTGGGTGGTTGAAAGGACCTTCGCCTGGCTCCATCAGTTCAAACGACTCCGAACCCGCTACGAACGCCGGGCCGACCTCCACCAAGGCCTACTGGAACTGGCCTGCACCATCATCTTCCTACGCCGACTGCGCAGATCGCTCCGGGACGATCCGTAAAAGCGTGGTACTTCTGAGCTGTAAGCACCATAGTCAGCGGGGGATCGGACATCTGTACGCCATCGTCATCGACTGCCCCGACCCGTCCGAGCTCGCCGACTTCTACGGGAGACTGCTGTCACTTTCACGGCTGGAGGACACTCCAGAGTTCGTCGTGCTCGGCACTACGACAGGTACTGAAGTCGTGGCATTCCAACGAGTCCTCGACTTCCGACCGCCACAGTGGTCCGCCCCTGATCATCCTCAGCAGATGCACATCGACGTCATGGTCGCGGATCTCGACGTGGCCGAGCCACAAGTGCTTGCGTTGGGCGCAACGCTGCTCGACGGGTCAGACAAGCCAGTCGGATACCGGGTGTACGCCGACCCCGTCGGCCAACCCTTCTGCCTCGTCACTTCATTGAAATGAACAGCAAGGCCCCTGCGTTAGCGCCTCCCATCGGAGCCCCGACACAGTTGTACACCCCGAATCTGGTTCTGAAACGATCAGTTAGTCGTCTTCTCGATGGGGCCAAACCCGCGGGTGCGGGGAGCAGAGGGAGCGCCGCGAGTTCGGCGACCCATCCTTGGGACCATCCCCGCGGGTGCGGGGAGCAGCCGCCGTTCATCACGAACACCACCGCGGTGACGGGACCATCCCCGCGTGACAGCGGCCATCAAGAACTCCCCACGTACGGCCAGATCGGTGAGTAACCGTGCGTGCTTGCGGGATGGTCGCTCGCACCTGGGTCAGACCGCCGGCGGGCTGGGTATGAATGCGCCTGGGGACTAGAGCAGTTGAGGAGGGGGCAGTGAGAGGGAGACCACAGTTGTGGGTGGCCGGCGTCCTGCTGGGCGTCGCCGCTTCAGTGCTGGTGTGCGGGCTGGCCGTGGCCGCGGTGGTGCTGGTTCCCGCTTGGTGGCCGCACCCGGCGGTGGCGGTCGTTGCGACGCTGTTGGTCCTCGGCGTGGGGTTCGCCTTGATCGGCGTGTGCTTCGTCCGTCTTGGTTCCTGGCACTTCGGGGTGGCCGCGGTCGTGGAGTTTCTCCTGGCTCTGGGGTTGCTGGCGTTTCTCGACCAGGCCGTGCTCGATGTGTGGGGCAAGCCGGTGGACACCGTCGTCACGGAGTCCGTACGGCATGAGCGGAACTCCCCGACGGGGAAGGTCACCCGGTTCTGGTGGGAGTGCTCGCTGGAACGCCTCGACGGCACGGAAATCGAGCGGAATCTGAGGGAGTCGGAGTTAATCCCGGTCGGGAAGGCATGCCCCGCCGACGCGGAGGCAGGAGACCGGCTCGTGGTGTACGCGGCGCCAGGAGGCTTCGCCGCGCCGCAGACGAATGCCCCTGTCGGGGGCATGTGGCTGGTCGTCGCATTCACTGCTGCTGCCACGGCAGCGGCAGCAACGTTTACGGCTGTCGGCATGACTCGTACGGGTACGCCCACGAATCCTCCGTAAGCCCCCGTACGGTCAGTCCCCGTCGTCGACCCACCGCTCGCCGCCACCGCCTTCGACAGCCCATAGGACTCCGTCGGCCACCAGATCGAACTCGCCGGCGACGAGATCACTTTCCCTGACATGGCCAGGATCTATGAGCGGGTCAACAGCTGGCTCGAGACCAGCACTCCCAATTGCGGTCATCGCCAACGCGCGGTCACGGCGCTGCCGGTCGTCGCCAGGGCGGTGGGCGACCGCATCAACGAGACATCGCTGCTGGACCGGTGCGTCGACGACATCAAACGCCTCCTCCTGCCGGACCCGGCGTCCTCAGCCGACTCGCGAGACCGCGACGTCGTCACGCTCCAGAGCGACAGAGGCCACCAGGTCGCCGCCGGACGCAACTACGGAGACCCGGAAGAGCACGTGGAGATGAGCTGGTGACTGTAATCGTCCTCACCAACTGCCCTGCAGGGCTCCGGGGGTTTCTCATGCGGTGGCTGCTCGAGATCTCCGCCGGCGTCTTCATCGGCAACCCCTCGGCGAGAATCCGCGACCTGCTGTGGGAAGAAGTCCAGCAGTACGCTGGCCAAGGCCGGGCCTTGCTCGCACACACCACGAACAATGAACAGGGCTTCACCTTCCGCACCCACGACCACAACTGGCACCCGCTCGACCACGAGGGCGTGACCCTGATCCGCCGCCCCCACCCGAACGCGGATGCACCCAGCCCCCCAACTACTCCGCAGCGGGGCTGGAGCAAGGCATCCAAACGCCGCCGCTTCGGACGGACCTGACACCTGATATGTCGAATTAGTGAAACTTGCCGGAATCAACGAAAGTACTCCAGAACGGCGTGCGCCTGCGCTAAGACGCCATCCGCTTTCCGAACGTGATCGTTTAGTTCGGGGTGAGTGGGCATGAACTCCGGCCGGTGGCGGGAGAGATGGGTGTGTTTCGTCCGT